>NZ_JANIGJ010000004.1:0-382958 GCF_024518735.1 Pseudoalteromonas agarivorans | reverse complement strand
TGGCTGCGTTTTTTTATGCCTAAAAAATAGCTTTTTATGAATATGGGGCTTAATTGTTGCCAAATAGAGGTATTTCAGCGCACAAGTGTAAGCCTTTAAGTTTCAACAGTTTACGTCACCGTAAAGAAAATAAATTGAAAAAACTGTTAATTAATTGAATAGAGTAATTGATCTAAACTGATTTTTATGACGTAATGTAGGTATTATTTATCTGGTCGGATGAGTTCAATCATGAGTTTACGTACAAAATTTGCCCACCTTATTTTAAAAACGCAGCCCAAGTGGCTGCGTTTTTTTATGCCTAAAAAATAGCTTTTTATGAATATGGGGCTTAATTGTTGCCAAATAGAGGTATTTCAGCGCACAAGTGTAAGCCTTTAAGTTTCAACAGTTTACGTCACCGTAAAGAGAATAAATTGAAAAAACTGTTAATTAATTGAATAGAGTAATTGATCTAAACTGATTTTTATGACGTAATGTAGGTATTATTTATCTGGTCGGATGAGTTCAATCATGAGTTTACGTACAAAATTAAAAAAAGTATTACCAAGTATTTCAATCACTGAACAAGAAGCGCTAGACGCGGGTGATGTGTGGTTAGAAGGGTCTATCTATCAAGGTAAGCCAGATTTTAGCGCACTACGCGATGTGCCGGCTGCCACGCTAAGTGCAGACGAGCAAGCATTCTTAGATGGCCCAGTACAAGAGCTACTAGGCATGATTGACGATTCAGTTATTCAAAACGGTATTCACTTACCAGATGACATATTAGAATTTTTGAAAAAAGAGCGTTTCTTCTCGCTTATCATTCCTAAATCGTTTGGCGGTTTAGAGTTTAGCCCTTATGCAAACTCAACTATTGTGGCAACCATTGCGACAAAAAGCTCTGCAGTAGCGGTAACTGTTATGGTTCCTAACTCTTTAGGCCCAGGTGAGTTATTACTGCACTTTGGTACACAAGAGCAGCAAGCGCATTACTTACCGCGTTTAGCAAACGGCAGAGACATTCCATGTTTTGCATTAACAAGCCCAGAGGCAGGCTCTGATGCAGGTGGCATTCCAGATATTGGTACTGTCACCAAAGGCATGTACAACGGCGAAGAAGTACTTGGCCTCGAGATCACATGGGATAAGCGTTACATCACACTAGCACCAATCGCTACGGTACTTGGTTTAGCCTTTAAAGTAGTTGATCCAGAAGGTTTACTAGGCGGCAAAGAAAACTTAGGTATTACCTGTGCGCTTATTCCTAAAGATCACCCAGGTGTAGAGCTTGGCAACCGCCATGACCCAATGGGTATTCGTTTTTATAACGGTACTACACGTGGTAACAAAGTATTTGTACCAATGGACTTTATTATTGGCGGCCAGAAAAACATCGGTCGTGGTTGGCAAATGTTGGTTAGCTGTTTAGGTGCAGGGCGTGGTATTTCATTACCTGCACTAGGTGTAAGTACTTCGCAAGTAGCATTTAAATCAGCATCTGAATACGCAGCAGTGCGTGAGCAGTTTGGTTTAGCAATTGGTCAATTTGAAGGTATTCAAGAAAAACTAGCAGACATTGCAGGTAAAACATACCTTCAAGAAGCAATGCGCGTGCTGACAACTGAAGGCCTAGGCATGGGCTTAAAACCATCGGTTGTTACAGCAATAGCTAAATACCACATGACCGAGCTTGGCCGCGACGTATTAGATTCTGCAATGGATATTCAAGCGGGTAAAGCGATTCAAAATGGTCCACAAAATACCCTTGCAAGCGGTTACGTAGCACAGCCTATTGCAATTACAGTAGAAGGCGCGAACATTCTTACACGTAACCTGATGATTTTTGGTCAAGGTGTTATGCGTTGTCACCCTTATTTACAATCTATGGTTGAATCAATCCATAGTGAAGATAAAGGTGCAGATAAAGAGTTTAACGGCATTTTGCGTAAAACAATTGGTTACAGCACAGCAAATAGCTTACGTGCGTTCCGTTTAGGTGTTTTACCATTTACTGCAAGTGCAAACTCTGCATTACCAGAAGTACGTGAATACGAAAAAGCCGTGCATAAACTGTCTGCAAAATTAGCAGTGTATGCCGACTTTTCGTTACTCGTACTTGGCGGTAAGTTAAAGCAGGCTGAAATGCTATCAGCACGTTTAGGCGATGTAATGAGCTTTTTATACGCGGCAATGGCATCAATTAAGTATTACGAGCAAAAAGTAGCAAGCAGCGAGCGCGAGCAAGCAGCGCCGTACTTCCACTACGCGACACGTTTTGCACTGCAAAGCGCTGAAGAAGCACTGCATAAGTTTTTAGATAACTTCCCTGCAAGTGGTACTCGTAAGTTTATTCGTTTTGTAACAATGAACTACTCAACTAAAATGCCAAAAATTAGCGACGACTTAATTCGTGAATTAGCAAAACAAGCACAGCTTGATACCGCATTTAAAGCGCAAATTACGCATTTAGTTAAGCCTGTAGAAGGTGACGGTCATCACATTAACGAGCAAGCTTATAAAGCTAAAATGGCATCACTTGTTGAACTGGCTAAAGTTAAAAAAGCGCTGCGCGCTAAAACGATTAAACCAGGTACACGTTTTGCCATTACGCTAGATAACGCATTAGCGGCAAATGTAATTACTGCGGATGAACATGCGCAACTAATTGATTACAACAAAAAGCGTGAAAAAGCGATTCGCGTTGATGAGTTCGACTTTGACATGAACTTATTAGATGACAACGCACAACCAGTTAACCCACTTAAAAGTGTAGTTAATCAATAAAATTCAATGATGCAAAGCGCCCGCTGTATCGGCGCTTTTATTCTTGATTAAAAAATTAGTGTGGAGCCTCGTTTGTTTAAAACCAAGCGGGGCTTTTTTATGTGTGTAATATAGAGGCAGGGGTAATGGTGGCTCATTTGATGGTCGTTTTGCTTGTTCAATTAGAGTAGCTGTTTAGTTTATTTTCCATACTTTAAATAAAAAGCTCAACGCATTTAAGGCTTGTGTTTGAGTATTAGGAGCAACATTTTGTTGGTTGACTAAATGATTTAAAAAAAGTTCGACCTCATTATCTCCCATCGTTGTTGGGTGCCTCATAGAGTTAAAACGAATAAACGAAGCTATCCAGTATAAATACGCTTTGATGGTACTTTTAGCATAATGCTTTAGATACATTTGTTCGGCTATCATAGCTAAAAAAGGTGATTTCATGATATGAATCTCTAGCAAAATTTAACTGTATATATAGACAGTGCATATTGTTTTGTCCAATATTACTGATCTCTACCATTTCGGTGTATTTTCGCACTGATTATAAATAATTTTCAGTTAACTAATTGTTTACAGGTGTTTATTTGATGGTTAAGATAAATGCATTGTAATATATGGACATTTGTCGGTTTATAAAACGACAAATGTCGTAGACAAAATTGTTATGAGCCATATGAATAACTTACTAATTTGTAGCCTGATAATTCTCTTGGTTGGTTGCACAACCATAAATAATGTTTCAGATAGTTCTCAATTTGAAGGTGATATAGGCATAAAGAATTTAGAAAAGGACGTTTTCATTTGCGCTGTTGATAATAATGCAATGTTTACTAAAGGCTTACCCGTTAACGAGCTATATCAAAACCATGGTTTCAAATCCTGTCCTCGCGGGATGGATGTTGCGTCCCTTCTAAAGGGGGCTGAGATTAAAGTTTCAGAGGCTTCTCATCGCTCGCACTTCGGTTTAGTGTCTTATACAGATCATTGGTATTTTGTTGGTTCCGCCGACATTGGCAGTAAAACGGTGAGTTTTTATTACTACTTAGGGTTAACTACTGATGGAAAACCTCCAGCGAACTATAAGGATAATTTGTTGTGGTATTAACAAAAGCTCATAACAAGTTGCTGTTGTCGCCGCTACGCGGCTGGGACCTCCGTTGCGCTGCGCTTCACTACGGCCCCAAAGCAAAGCGTTATAAGTCACGAAGGAATCGTTGTGAAATCTGAAATTGAAGCATGGATTAAGCAAATAAAAGATCGCCCTGATGTAATTGCCATAAATATCGGTTTATTCCAATCTGAAAATGGCTTTCAAGCTTACCTTGTAGGCTCAAACGAATATGATCCTGAAGATGACGATTGGGCTTGTAACGAGGACTTCGTTCCAACAACAAAGTACATTGATTTACCATGCTCGCATAGTGTTAACTGGGAAAGTGTACAAACCGATGTAGTGAATATTATAAAAGGGCTACTTTCATCTAATTCGTCAACTATTTTGAATCATGTTCCTAATGTAACCGTTGGGTTTGATGACGCTGAACTAGTTAGTGTAAAGTGACTTATAACAAGCTAATTAATAAGGACAAAAAACAGTTTGCTGTTTTCGTTCCTCAACATTTTAGCAAACAATTTTTGCCCATTATTAGGGCGTTAGTAGCCATATGAAAATGGAGACAGCAGTGGAAATAGATGAAGATAAAATCGATGAAGCGGCACTTGCTCTGTTTTACCTTACTCTTCATGACAAGTTTGGTAGGGCTTGGAAACAAATAGATTGGAGTATCACCGATCGGCTTTATGAAAAAGGATATATTCACGATCCTGTTGGCAAATCTAAGTCTGTTGTTTTAACTGAAGAAGGTCTTGCCAAATCAGAAGAACTTTTCAAAAAGTTATTCGTCAAAAGTGAGTGAGCGTTGTGCGCAATTTTAGCTGTTACTCTAGGATGTATTAGCGTGGCAACTAACAAGCCAATAAACGCACTCACTGCGTTCGCTGGGACGCATACACGCGGGCGGCTTCGCCATTATGCCCCACGTGCCTGCGCCCGTTATTGGAAAGTTATCTGACAGGTGAAAAATTAAACGTTTATGGCCTTAAGTGAATTCGAAATAAAGAAGATAGAAAAAGCTGCCAACGCGTTTTTAAATAAGCGTAGGCCACCAGTGCATATTAGAAATGAGTTAGATATTGGTTGGCGGCTGGAGAAACAATCAGTTTATATATATGAAACGCGTCCTGTTTGGGACAGCCCAAATGAATATCATGACCTGGACATGGCTAAAGCAACTTTTATCCGCGCTCAAGGTAAATGGAAAATTTTCTGGATGCGACAAGATCTAAAATGGCATGGCTATGAGCCAAATATGTATGTAAAAACTATTGAGCAAGTCTTTGCTGTTATAGATCATGATGAATACGCTTGTTTTTTTGGGTAAGTCACATAACAAAAAAATCAAGTTTGCCCGCTGCGCGGGCTGGGACGCAAACATGTGGGGTGCTCACTTCGTTCGGATTTTAGCCCACACGTCTGCGCCTCTTATTTAAAAGTTAAGCATCGTCAGCATATGAATGAATATCAGCAGGAAATCGTTTCATATTTTGGGTATTGGCCAGCGTTCTGCGATGCTCCTATATTGAGCTACGAGGAAATAGATGGTCGCTTAACCTTAGAAATTGAGTACATAGATACTGAGAAATGTTTGCATGCTAAGATTGAACTAATTTTCTACGGGGTTTCAGAATCGGAACTTAGTGAATTTGAAAAAGGTAGTGTGATTGACACAATGAGAATACTTAGTGGCAACGTGCATCGAGTTGAAATTGAACCTTGTTACGGTATCGGCGGCAACTTTAAATGCACAAGCATTCAGGCAAAAATACAAAATGCTTAACAAGTTGCACCAGCCGACATTTTTCCGTCGCTCCTTTTTGTGCTTGAATAGCACAAACGGGTTCCTCCAAAAATGCGGCTGTGCAAAGCGTTATACGCAAGTCAGATATGGAATATATAAAATTAATGCCGGATTATGGATGCTTTCCTTTGTGGCATCACCAAAGCCAGGAAGTTGGAGAGATTAACCCTGAATCATTGGGTTTATCCCCTGATCTTTGTGAGCGACTTGCTTGCTGGCAGAATGAATACGATCAAACTCTAAATGCAAGTGATCCAGTAATTTCTGGGTTTGGTTCTAAAGAAATGGAAGTTAAGTTTGTAGTCAAAGGCTATGAGCTGGCGCTAGCGTTAAAGAAAGAGCTTAATGGCACACAGGTAGTTTATTTTGATGTTGATCAGCAGCGTGTACGTAACGTATAACAAGTTTGTCAAACATCGCTACACACCTTCGGTGTTCCGCTGGACTCGCTCCTGCGTCGCTCGCCGTTTACAAAAGCGTTATATTTCAAGGAGAGTTCGTGTACAAGTTAACTATTGCAATTATTTTAATGTCACTCGTCGGGTGTGCATCGGTTCCAGCAAATTATGGAAAGCCAAAAGTAGGATCAAAAATTGGAGTAATGTTGCTTATAGATGAGGCGCCGACATATCAACATATTGGCACGACTATTTTTAGTAATGAAAACTTTAGTGAAATTTCAAACACTAATTATCACCAGAAATTTAACCATAAAATATCAACTCTATTCACTCAATCTGGTCATGTACCTGAATTAATTGATGCAAATGCAAGTCTGCTTGAGAATAAAAACTCTTTATTTGGTTACATTGACTTTAAGTAAAAAATAAACAAGACACCCATCTTAAATTTTGAATAATGAAAATAAACAAGACACCCACCTAAAATAAACAAGACACCCACTTCCTAGATTCTAATTGGAAGTGCACCACCTAATTCATTATAGACTTCATTTGGTGTTTTAAATCCTAAACATTTTCTAGGGCGATTATTTAGTTGCTCCTCTACCTTTTTTAATTGCTGATGGCTTACTTTGCTAAAGTTTGTTTTCTTCGGATAATACCTTCTAATTAACCCATTTATTTGCTCTACAGCACCTTTTTCCCAACTGTGATAAGGCTCACAAAAATAAGATTTATTTTTCAAAATGGCTTCTACTTTTATAAACTCCGTATTTTCAGAGCCATTGTCATAAGTTATCGATAAACAAGAGCTTGGTGGGTAAATAGATAGTTTTTTACATATTGCATTCGATGTCGCTAGAGCTTTTTTAGATGATAATTTAGTGATGTGACACACTCTAGAAACTCGTTCAAGTAACACATTCAGCGCACATTTTCTGTCGCTAGATTCAACAGAGTCACTTTCCCAATGCCCAACGTTTTTTCTGAGATTAATGTCATCTGGTCTGTCTAAAATACTACATCTTTGACCCCAAACTGTTTTCGTTTTACGGGTTGGATATTTTTTCTTACGCTTTTTATGTTGCCTAGCTAAATATACAATAAGTGATGTTTCATTCTTGTATATATATTGATAAATGGCCTCGTGAGATACGCTGGGTAAGGTTTTATCAAATTTTATTCGTCCAGCTATGATCTCAGGACTCCACCCAAGTTTGAGTTTATCTGCCACATAGCGTTGAGCTTCAACAGACTTAAGCTTAACTCGCTTAGCTCTCTCCCTTACCCTTACTTCATAATACATTTGAGCTGGATGAGGGTAATAAGTTGGTACGTAATAATCATATTTATTACGCTTTAGCTCTCGGCTAATAGTGCTATGTGAGCGATTTAGTAATCGGCTCACCTCACGTATTGATTTTTTTTGGTAATGATACCACTCAAATAAACGACAACGTTCAAAGTTAGATAAATGTGAATATTGGGTACCCATGGCACACCTCCTGAACTTATAGTTTAGTAAAGGTGGTGCACTTCGACCTTGAATCTGGCAATTCACTTTGTAGAAATTAAGGTGGGTGTCACTTTAAGAAAGGCTTTGAATCTGGCTAATTCACTTTGTAGAAATTAAGATGGGTGTCAAGCTAAAAAAGTAAGGGGCTATGAATGCTATCGTTTTATTAAAAAATACCTTCTAATGTTAAACTATAAAAAACTTAATGACTTAATATAGCAATGGCATTTTATCTTCCTCTTTTACAGCCTCATTTTAAACACATTGAAATGGGCAATACGCTCACATCGCTTTGGAGCGGGTGTGGCAGTATTGTTGAATGCATGCTTGATGCCGAGCCATGTGTTATCAAAGCGATTGAAATACCACGCTACATAAACCATCCAAAAATTAAGCAAAGCGAATTTGCATTAAAAAGAAAGCAGGAGTCTTATAAAGTTGAATATAATTTTTATAGGTTATACAGCGCGTACTTACCGACAAGCGCTAAAAGTATTACCTGTATTAATGCAATTAATGATGGTGATGATTATGCGTTAGTATTTAAAAACTTTACTCAATATGGTTTTGCTCAAGCAAGCTCTCTACATATAAAGGCAATACTAAACTGGTTAGCATTTTTTCATGCCTTTAATTTAAATAAGCCAGCAAAGGGCTTATGGCAACAAGGGAACTATTGGCATGTGAGCACACGGCCCGATGAGTTTAATAAGTTAAAACAAAGCGCTGACAAAAAGTCCGATATTAAAAATGCGGCTCATAAAATTGATAAAACACTGCAAGCATCACACTACAAAACCTTGATACATGGCGATGCTAAACTTGCCAATTTTGCTGCAAATGAGCAAAGTGAAATACTCGCTTATGACTTTCAGTATGTTGGGGCTGGGGTAGGGATTTGCGATGTAATGTATTTTATGACCAGCTGCTTAAGCGACGAGCAATTACATACCTGCGCCGATGAGTATTTACGTTACTATTTTAGCCAATTAAAAAATGCGCTTTTAGTGTATCAACCGCAAATAAATGCCGATGACGTGATTGCGAAGTGGCATGCATTATGGCCATTAGCTTGGGCCGATTTTTATCGTTTTTTAGCGGGTTGGAGCCCAACTCATTTTAAAATAAATAGCTACATGATGGCGCAAGTAAATTTAACGTTATCAGATAACAATTTATAAACATAAATTAGTGCATCGCTTGCATAAATATCAAGCAAATCAATACATTTTGGCACGATCTATGAAAACTTATTTAAAATTGCAGGTCAAATGACCTTTTTTAATATAAAATACCGCCAATTCTTGTATCAGTAGGTTTTTATCATGTCAATTCACGTAATTTCACACCCTCTAGTTCAACACAAATTAGGCTTAATGCGCGCTCACGGTATAAGTACTAAAAGCTTTCGTGAATTATGCTCTGAGGTAGGTACCTTATTAACCTACGAAGCAACTAAAAACCTACAGTTAGAAGATAACGAAATTACTGGCTGGGACGGCAACAAATTAAAAGTAGAGCACATTAAAGGCAAAAAAATTACTGTTGTGCCAATTTTACGCGCGGGCCTTGGCATGATGGATGGCGTAATGTCATTACTCCCAGCGGCTAAGGTAAGTGTAGTGGGCCTTGAGCGTAACGAAGAAACGCTTGAGCCAGTACCTTACTTTGAAAAGTTAGTAGGCAATATAGATGAGCGTTTAAGCTTAGTTATAGACCCAATGCTTGCAACTGGCGGCTCTATGATTGCTACAATCGATATGCTTAAAAAAGCCGGCTGTAAAGACATTAAAGTAATTGTACTGGTTGCTGCACCTGAGGGCGTTGAAAAAACATTAGCCGCTCACCCTGATATTGAGATTTTTACTGCCTCAGTTGATAGCCATTTAAATGAAAAGGGTTACATTATCCCAGGGCTTGGCGATGCAGGTGACAAAATTTTCGGTACGGTTTACTAAGGTTTAACAGTGCAAAATAATTCTACATTTTCTATAAAAACCATTTTAACCGGCGCCCAAATGTTGTTTGTAGCATTTGGTGCGTTAGTGTTAGTGCCTTTATTAACGGGGCTTGACCCAAGTGTCGCTTTGTTTACAGCGGGTATAGGTACTTTATTATTTCAGGTAATGACGAAAGGCAAGGTGCCTATATTTTTAGCGTCATCATTTGCGTTTATTGCGCCTATTATTGCCTCAGTACAAATGTGGGGCGTACCAGCCACCATGGGTGGTTTAATGGCAGCGGGCTGTGCTTATATGCTGTTAGCGCTATTGGTTAAATTTAAAGGGGTGGCAACACTTCATAAAATTTTGCCGCCTGTGGTCGTCGGCCCCGTTATTATGGTGATTGGTTTAGCTCTTGCACCGGTTGCGGTAAATATGGCAATGGGTAAAAGTGGCGACGGCAGTATTGAACTTATTGCTTACGATAAAGCCATTATTATTTCGCTGTTTTCTCTTGTTGTAACACTTATTTTTGCTGTGTGGGGCAAAGGTGTATATAAGCTGATCCCTATATTAGCCGGTGTTATATCGGGTTATGTTTTATCACTGGTAATGGGTGTGGTTGAATTTGGTAGCGTAAATGAAGCCAGCTGGTTGGCTGTACCAAACTTCACATGGCCCGAATTTAAGTGGCAAGCCATTCTCTTTATGGTGCCTGTTGCCATTGCACCTGCTATTGAGCATATTGGCGATATGATGGCTATTAGCCAAGTAACCAATAAAGACTTTTTAAAAAAACCAGGCTTACATCGGACCTTATTTGGTGATGGCTTAGCGACTGCCGCTGCCTCTTTATTTGGTGGGCCGCCAAACACGACTTACTCTGAAGTAACTGGCGCAGTGATGCTGACCAAAAACTTTAACCCTAAAGTAATGATGTGGACTGCCATTATTGCTGTGGTACTGGCCTTTGTGGCAAAAATGGGCGCTGGTTTACAAACTATTCCTGTACCTGTGATGGGCGGCATAATGATTTTATTGTTTGGCTCAATTGCAGTAGTGGGTTTAAATACGTTGGTTAAATCTGGTGATGACTTAACTGCACCCCGTAATTTAAGTATTGTAGCACTTATATTAGTATGCGGTATTGGCGGTATGCACATAGGTGGTAGCCAATTTAGCTTAGAAGGGGTTAGCTTGTGCGCCATTTTAGGTATTGTGCTTAACTTGGTATTGCCAAAAGCTGAACCAGAAACTGATTAATTTTGCACTGTATGTAAAATTTACGCACCAAAATAGCGCATACTAATTGCGCTATTTTTGTAAGTTACTAATTATTATATAAAAATAATAGTGGTCTAGTACCTGCATTTGTTACTTCATAATATAAGGAGTTACTATGTCAGAGGCCAGTATTGTGGATATAACCCCATTTTTAGCAAAGCACCAATTGCCTTTAAAGTATCAGTACCTTAGTGAGCAATTTTTTATCCCGCTTGCACACGATATTCTAGAATCAAAAAAAAATAACACCCCTATTTTTGTCGCCATAAATGGATGCCAAGGTTCAGGAAAAACCACCCTCGCAGATTTTTTAGTTACTTGGTTTAGTAACAACACGCTGTTTACCAGTGTCGCGCTTTCTATTGATGATTTTTACTTATCTAAAGCGCACCGCCAAGGACTTGCCAAAGACGTACACCCATTATTTGCCACCCGCGGTGTGCCTGGCACCCACGATGTAGGGCTAATGAATACCACCATAAGCCGATTACTTGCAAAAGAGGTTGGCGTGCCTTTGCCGAAATTTGACAAGCATCACGACGATTGCAGCCCCGAGCAAACATGGCAATGTAACAATAAACCCATTGATATTATTATTTTAGAAGGCTGGTGCGTAGGTAGTGAGCCACAACCGTTATTTTCTTTAAGTGAGCCTATAAACGAGTTAGAAACACAGCACGATAAAGAAGGCGTGTGGCGTCGTTGTGTAAACAGTTGCCTAGCAAATGAATACAAAAGTGTGTTTAGTAAAATAGATTACACGGTGATGCTTAAAGCGCCGAGCTTTGAAGATGTATTTAAGTGGCGACAAGATCAAGAGCAAAAGCTTATTGCCGCTAAAGGCGAGGGCGATGGCACCATGAATGATGAGCAACTAGTGCACTTTATTTCTCATTTTGAGCGTATTACTCGCGAAAACTTAAATACCCTAAGCGCTAAAGCTAACGCCCTTATAGAGCTTGATAGTAATCGCGATATTAGTGCTATGCACTTAACCAGCGACGATACGCTGCAACCTATTATATTTACCGACTTAGATGGCACGTTACTCGATCACGCCGATTACAACACTAAAAATATTAGTAGCTTGCTGCAAGATTTACAAGCAGCCCACATTCCTGTGGTGTTTAATACGAGCAAAACATTTTGCGAAGTGGTTGAACTTAAAAACGAGCTTAATATTCAACAGCCTTTTATTGTTGAAAATGGTGCGGCTGCTTATTTACCCGTAGATTATTTTGAGCTTAAACCCATTGGCTGCACACAAGTAGGGGCGTATTGGTGTTATGCATTTGCATCACCCTTATCTAACTTACTTAGTGATTTAGACTCCTTAAGCAGCGAATATAAATCGCATTATAAGTTATTTAGTGATTTGTCGAGCGAGCAAATTTCATCCCTCACCGGGCTTGATGAAGCGCATGCAAGGCGCGCTCAAACACGCGATTTTTCAGACCCACTTTATTGGCACGGAAGCGATGAATTACTAAATGCGTTTGTAAACGATGTTAAAGCACTCGGCTACGAAATAAAAATAGGCGGGCGGTTTATACATATTGCTAAAAACACCGATAAAAGCGCTGCACAGCAGTGGTTAGTTAAGCAAATTTCACAACATTTTAGAAAGCCTCTCACGGTAATTGCACTAGGTGATAGTGACAACGATAAGCAGATGCTAGAGCAAGCTGATATCGCCATTATCATACATAACCCAAGCAGTAAAAAGCCGGTTAAGTTAACACATAACAAGGCGCGTTATTCGCAATCGCCCGCTCCACTGGGTTGGATTGAAGAAATAACCACATTACCTTGTATTAGCAGCATTTTAAATACTATTGAGGAGCGAAAATCACATGGCTGATTTTTATCAAAATGGCATCATCACAACCTTACATAATATAGCCGACAGACCGGTAGAAGCGCTTGAAGAAGAGCTAATTAGTTTTAGTAAGCAACGGCCAATGGGGTTAATACTCCCTTCGTTGTTTAGTGAGCTTGAAGGCCCAGCGCTGCAAAACATTGTAAAAGAACTCAGAGAGGTTCCTTATTTATCGCAAATTACCATAGGTTTAGACAGGGCAGACGAGTCACAATACCGCCATGCTTTAGGCTTTTTTAAAGAGCTTAACCAAAACCACAAAGTGCTTTGGAACGATGGCCCACGCTTGCAAGCGCTTGATAAAGAATTACAAGAGCTAGGCGTTGCACCGCGTGAACTTGGTAAAGGCAGAAACGTGTGGTATTGCATGGGTTATAAATTGGCCACCTCAGAGGTAGAGTCGATAGCCCTGCACGATTGCGATATTTTAACTTACGACAGAGGTTTGTTAGCGCGCTTAATTTACCCTGTAGCGCACCCGCGTTTTAATTATGAATTCTGTAAAGGCTTTTACCCACGTACTGCAAACGGCAAAATTAATGGCCGAGTATCGCGCTTATTAGTAACGCCGTTATTACGCTCGTTCAAAACTATTTTAGGCAATACCGACTACCTTGAGTACATGGATACCTTTAGATACCCGTTAGCAGGGGAGTTTTCGTTTAGACGTGATGTATTAAATGATATTCGTATCCCGAGTGATTGGGGCCTTGAAATTGGCGTACTAAGTGAAATGTACCGTAATTATTCGCACAATCGCTTATGCCAAGTGGATATTGCTGATAATTACGATCATAAGCACCAGGAACTTTCTCTTGATGACCAAAACGCCGGTTTATCTAAAATGTCGATAGACATAACCAAGGCACTATTTAGAAAATTAGCCACTCAAGGGGTTACTTTTACCAGCGAAACAATTCGTTCTTTAAAAGCAACTTACTACCGTATTGGTTTAGACTTTATAGAAACGTATCATAATGATGCACTGATGAATGGTTTAACCTTAGATGTGCACCAAGAGGAAAAGGCCGTAGAAATGTTTGCCAAAAATGTTATGGAAGCAGGACAGCACTTTTTAGATAACCCAATGGAAGCGCCATTTGTGCCAAGTTGGAACCGTGTTGTATCAGCCATGCCAGATGTTTTTGAGCGTTTAAGAGAAGCGGTTGATCTTGATAATAAAGAATTTAGTGAATAAATAAAACAATAATAAGGGGCGCGTGTGAATACAGTAAGTGAATTATTTTTACAGCGGGTAGAGCAACATCTACATATTATTTATAAAGATGTTGAACTGCCCTTAAGTATTACAGAGCTGGCTGAGCAGCTTATTACTATAATTTTAGGCGACAGCCCGCTGCGCGACCCCACACCCCATACTAACCGTTGGGACGAGCAAGATATTATATTAATAGCCTATGGCGACTCTATTATTAAGCACGATGAGGGAGATCAAGCTGTTGCAAAACCGGTAGAAGCACCGCTTAAAACCTTGCACCGGTTTATAAAAGAGCAGTGCGATATGCAGCTTAATGCTTTGCATATATTGCCATTTTACCCGTATAGCTCTGATGAAGGCTTCGCGGTAATGAACTACGTGCAAGTAAATGAATCGCTAGGAGATTGGCAAGATATAAAAAATATCGCCAAAGATGTAAAGCTAATGGCAGATTTAGTGATTAATCATTGTTCTAGCCGAAGTGTATGGTTTGAAAACTTTTTAAACGATTTAGACCCCGGCAAAGATTACTTTAAAACGGCAAGTTTAACCGATGATTTATCTAATGTAGTACGCCCGCGTACGTCACCGCTATTAAATACGGTAACCACACCAAGCGGCGAAAAACATGTATGGTGTACGTTTAGCCACGACCAAGTTGATTTTGATTTTGGTAACCCGGAAGTTCTAAAAGAGTTTATAAGTATTATTCGCCATTATTTAGATAACGGCGTACGCTTGTTTAGGCTAGATGCGGTTGCATTTTTATGGAAACAGCTCAATACAAATTGCATTAATTTACCGCAAACGCATGAAGCAGTTAGGCTTATTCGCACCCTTATAGAGCATACTGAGCCAAGCGTTGTCATAATTACCGAAACAAACATACCAAACCAAGAAAACCTCTCTTACTTTGGTAACGCTAACGAAGCCCACAGTATTTATAACTTTGCCTTACCGCCTTTATTACTACATACATTACTCAGTGGAGATAGCACAGCCATAAAGCATTGGATGATGAGTATGCCGCCTGCGCAAAACGGCACCACATACTTTAACTTTATTGCCTCGCACGATGGCATTGGGCTTAGGCCAATAGAAGGCTTGTTACAGCCAAGCGAAGTGGCGTCATTGGTAAGTACGTCTATGCAATTTGGTGGACGTGTATCAATGCGCACCAGTAACGATGGTACGCACACACCGTATGAACTAAATATTGCACTTTTTGATGCATTACAAGGCACGCACAATGGGCAAGATAAGTTTGGCCTTGAGCGGTTTATGTGTGCACACGCCATTATGTTTGCGCTTGAAGGGATCCCTGGGCTTTATATCCATAGCTTGCTTGGTACAACGAACGATTACGAACGCTTTGAAAACTCACAGCATAACCGTGCAATTAACCGTCATCGTTGGCAAGAGTCAAAACTATTATCGGCTTTAGGTGATAAATATAGCCATCATCACAAAGTGTTTAATGGTATTAAGCATTTATTAGGTATTCGAAAAAAACAAAGCGCATTTCATCCTAATGCCACGCAATTTACGCTGCACTTAGCGGGGGGGTTATTTGGTTTTTGGCGGCAAAGTATAGACAGGCGCCAAAGTATATTTTGCGTTTACAACATAAGTGATAAACCACAAGTACTTACCCTTGCAGATTTAAATTTAATTAACACCCAGCAGTGGTTTGATTTAGTGGCTAATGAAACAATTACCGAGGACCAACTCACTATAGAGTTAGAGCCATATCAAAGTGTATGGTTAAGTAATATTAAATAAAGTGCAGTAATACCAATTTGCAAAATAGCTCACCTAATTAAGCGCATTGGTATAAAAAGGCTCGCAGTGCGAGCCTTTAACTTAATCCATAAACGTTATTACTAATTATAAGCTGTAGCTTAAGTTAATGTAGCCAAAGCGGCCAATGTTATCGTAACTTGCGCTGTTTTCGCCTGTCCCGCGTGTACCGTACGGAAGTTTACGATTAAATAGGTTATCAACACCTACTTTAACGCCTAAGCCGCTATCGAAGTTGTAACCCACAGTCATATCGGTAATAAAGTATTTACCGTAAGACATTTGGTTACTTGGGTTCGAGTTACTCGCAAGCTCTACATTTGTGTATAAATCAACTTCGCTGATAAAGCGTGTTTCAACCGTTGAATAAAAGTTATCCATTACGTAGCTTACAGATAGGTTAGTCTGCCATTTCGCTTCGCCGGTTGTACCTGCGTACTCAATATATGAACTAGGATCATCCTGGAACGGGTAATCTTTACGTTCAATAAGGTAAGTACCAATTAAACGTGTTTTAAAGCTACCTTCAAGCGCATCAAAGTCATAGCCTAGTTCAAAATCAACACCAGACGCCTTTTGACCAGCTACGTTAAGCACTGAGTTTTGAATCAGCGAAATTTCACCACTGGCATTACGTGTAATTAAATTACAGTACTGATTGTCTATACCTGTTGTGCTATCAACACAGCGGTCAAGAATTTCTTGCGCGTCGATTGTGTCAATTGCATTTTCTAGATCAATTTCCCAGTAATCTATAGTAAGCACAGCGTTTTCTAAAAACTCTGGTTGATAGACAATACCTACCGTTGTACTTGTAGACTCTTCACCTTTAACATCACGGTTACCGCTTGTTAAGCCATCTAAAGAGGCTGAGTCGTAACCTGAGTTAAAGTCACTTGCAACACCTAATGCAGCACAGTTTGCAGTGCGTGTTGCTGCATTTGATAAATTAGCTATGTTTTCAGCGCGGCACGGGTCATCTACATTGTAGAAAGTTTGGCTTGCTGCACCAAATACTTCACTTATGTTAGGCGCACGAAGTGCTGCAGATTGCGTTACACGCACACGTAGTTCATCGTTAACAGTCCAATCAAGGCCTAGTTTCCAGCTAGTTGCTTCGCCAATTGTGCTGTAATCAGCATGACGTACTGCGGTATCAAATACTAAATCTTGAATAAGCGGTAAGTCAGTTAAAATAGGCATAGTTGCTTCAAAAAATACTTCACGCACATTAAACGAGCCTTTATCTTCGCCTAAAGCGTTAAAAAATGTACCTTCTGCGTTATCTGGCTCTTTTGTTTCGCTTTCTTCTTTACGGTATTCAGCACCAAATGCAACACCTACGTAACCTGCTGGTAATTCAAAAATAGCGCCATTGGCAAGTGAACCAGAAACCACGGTTTGCTTAATAGTTGACGTACCTACAGAGACCGTATTTATGTAATCAATCGCTTGTTGAGATGGTGCGCCAAAACCCATAATGTTAACCGGTACACAGCCATCAGCTTGTGCTGCAGCGCTGCGACATACGATGTTGCCATCTGCATCTTCAACGGCATCAAGGGCATTAAAGTAGTTGGCTAAAATCATATTTGCGCCATTTTCGCGCTCTAAGTCAGTTTGACCATACACAACTGATGTATCTAATTCCCAGTCTTCAAACACAGTCCCTTTTAAGCCTGTAACAAATCGGGTTGTTTCACGGGTATTATTTTCAACGCGGCGGCCAAGGTCACTCATCATGCGGTTAACCATGATTGAATCAACGCCTTCCTCTTGCATACGCGCTTTGATATCTGGGTCTAGGTAAGGGTTATCAATTTTAATGCTGTTGTCGCTGTCAAAAAAGAAAAACGCAGGTTGACCTATGCTTTCGCCTTGGCTGTTTACGTATTTTGCATCAAAGTAGACGTTTAAATCGTCGGTAACATCGTAGTTAACTTTAAAGTTTACGTTGTAACGCTCAAACTCAGGTTGTATTTCTTCAAATTGGCCTAGGTTAAAAAAGTCACATTCTGCACATGAATATGGATCTGCGTTATTGCCTATGTATAAGTCACGAGCACTGCTATCCGGGTTAAAGCTATTAATAAATTTACTTGGATCTTCAAGTGCATAAACACCTGCATCATTGATGGCGAAATAACCCGCATTAGGTGTTAAAATATCATCAGGAAAGTCAGCACTATTTTTGTTCTCATCCGTTTGGGCTTGGTTAGGTAAGCTGCTAAAAGATGTGCTAGTCCAAGGGTGGTCAAGTGCATTTAATGAATCTTGGCCTGAGTACTCAATAGCAAAAGCGGCATTACCACGGTCGTTATCAAAATTAGAGCCGTATGAGAACGTTGCTTTTTCGTTATTGTAGCTATTTAAATCGGCAAAACCACGGGTAACGCTAAAATCCATACCTTCAATGTTGTCTTTTAATATAAAGTTGACAACACCTGTAACCGCATCAGCACCGTATACAGCTGATGCACCACCAGTAATAATTTCTACTCGCTCAACCCAGACGCTCGGAATAGTATTTGTATCTACAGCTTGAGAACCCGCTGAGCTAGATACGTGGCGTTTACCGTTTACAAGTACTAAGGTACGGTCGGTACCCATGTTACGTAAATCAAGAATGTTTAAACCAGCTGTACCAATAAAGCGGCCTGAGTTAGCCATTGAATATGTATTGCCAAGTGCTGGTAAGTTGTTTAGCGCTTCACCAATGTTTACAGCGCCAGTATTAATTAGCTGCTCGCCGCTTATAACTGTTACTGGTGCCGGTGCAATAGCGCCTTCACGTAAAATACGCGAACCCGTTACTTCAACGCGTTCAATTTTTGTCGCTTGCTCTTCTTGTGCAAGTACAGAATTACTCGCTGTTGCAGCAGCAGTAATTAATGCACATTTAATGCTAGTAGAAAGTAAATTATGACGTTTCATGTGTTTCCCAAAGGAGATTTTATAATAATTAAATACATTAACTTTTTAGCTAAATACACAGTGCATTTAGCCTAAGCCCTATAACTTTTGTTATATGGCCGGCGATTATTGCATGCTGAAACAATGAATAGAAGCGTCGTAATTTTTGCTTTTTCAGTAAGTTAACTCTTTATTAAATTGTCTAAAGTTGCCGCTTGTTAGTATTAACGCAACAATAAATCACTCGGGTTTTGTTAATACTAATGAGGGTTAAAAGGGCGTAGTGTTACATTTTTTGTTATTTTACAGGCGTGTTTACGTTTGGTTGATTTATTGGTTTGTTTTTTAATCTTTTAATGGCTTTGCAGTTGGCGTGGGGCTTAACTATGCTTTGCTCGTAAATTGAACGCATGAGTTAAAAATGAGCTCCAATGTGTTTTTAATGTAATTACTTTGTGTCGGTTGACCCCGAAAAAGTAACATGATGAAGCAGTTATATGTTTCTAAAAACAATAAATTGAGTAAATTTCATCTAAAAAAATAAAAAAGGCCCAATTAAGGGCCTTTCTAGGGAGGGTTAAAAACTAAAAATCGTATGATAAGTTTACATAGCCAAAACGGCCAATATTATCGTAACTTGCACTACCACTACCTGTACCACGTGTACCGTATGGAAGCTCTCTGTTAAATACGTTATCTACGCCTAATTTAACACCCATGCCATTATCAAAGTTATAACCTACTGTTATATCTGAAATAATATAAGTGCCATAGTTCATTAAGCTACTAGGGTTAGGGTTGTCTTCAAGTTCTTGTTCTGTGTATAAGCTCACTTGTTCAATATAGCGAGTGCTTAAAGAGGTGTAGAAACGCTCGTAGCTATACTCTATATTAATGTTAGCTTGCCACTCAGCTTCGCCAGTTGTACCCGCATATTCAATGAACTCTTCTGGTTCATCTTGGAATGGGAACTCTTTACGTTCAATTAAATAAGTACCAATTAAACGGGTTGCAAAGCTACCCTCAAGGGCATCAAAGTCATAAGCAAGTTCAAAATCAATACCAGAAGCTTCTTGGCCTGATACGTTTAGAACTGAGTTTTGAATTAGCGTAATTTCACTGTTTGCATCACGCGTTATTAAATCACAGTATTGATTTTCAATACCTGAAGTGCTGTCGACACAGCGATCCAGAATTTCTTGAGATGCAATTGTAGAAATCGCATCTTCTAGTTCTATTTTCCAGTAATCTACCGTTAATACTGCATTTTCAATGAAATCAGGCTGGTACACTAAACCTATCGTTGTACTTGTTGATTCTTCACCTTTAACATCACGGTTACCACTTTGTAAGCCTTCAAGTGTTTGTGAATCGTAGTCTGATTCAAAGCCAACTGGTACACCAAGCGCAGCACAGTTAGCACGGCGAGTGTCGCTATTTTGTAAATCATTTAAGTTATCGGCTAAACAAGGATCATCTACGTTATAGAAAGTTTGGCTAGGTGCGCCAAAAATTTCACCAATATTAGGCGCTCTTAGTGCTTCTGACTGTGTAAATCGCAAGCGTACTTGGTCATTAACAGTCCAATCTAAGCCAAGCTTCCAGCTTGTTGCATCACCAATAGTGCTGTAATCAGCGTAACGCACAGCTGCATCCAGTACTAAATCTTGAACAAAAGGAAGGTCAGAGAATAAAGGAATAGTGGCCTCAGCAAAAACTTCATTTACATCAAATTCGCCCTTATCCTCACCTAAAGCATTGAAGAAAGTCCCCTCAGCGTTGTCAGGTTCAATTGTTTCACTTTCTTCTTTACGGTATTCAACACCAAATGCCATACCAACGTAACCTGCCGGTACTTCAAAAAGTGCACCATTTGCCAGTGAAGCTGAAACCACTGTTTGTGTGATTTCAGAAGTACCGGTTGATACGGTATTAATATAATCAATGGCTTCTTGGCTAGGTGCGCCAAAGCCCATAATGTTTACAGGCACACAGCCGTCAGCACGTGCAGCTTCACTACGACATACAATGTTGCCTTCGTCATCTTCAATTGCATCAAGCGCGTAAGAATAGTTATCTAAAATCATATTAGCGCCATTTACACGCTCAAGCTCGGTTTTACCACGAACCACTGAAGCATCTAGATCCCAATCTTCTAAAACTGTTCCTTTTAAACCCGCTACAAAGCGCGTGGTTTCACGGGTGTTATTTTCGATACGACGACCTAAATCTGTCATCATACGTAAAACATTAATCGAGTCGACGCCTTCACCATCATTAGCCTCTTCCATTAATGTTCTGACGCTGTCATCTAAGTATGGGTTATCTATACTGATTGTATTTCTAGGATCGCCAAAGAAAAATGCTGGTTGACCAATGCTTTCACCTTCACTGTTGACGTATTTTGCTTCAAAATAAGCATTTAAGTCTTCTGTTACGTCATAGTTGACTTTGAAATTAACATTGTATCTTTCAAATTCAGGTTGTATTTCATCAAATTGTGCAAGGTTAAACGAGTCACAATCGGCACACAGTAGTCCATCAACATTGTCGCCAATATAAATATCACGCTGTGTTCCATCTGGATTAAACGTATTTACATAGCCGTTACCTACGCTAAATACGCCTGCGTTATTAATTGCATAGTAGCCTGCATTTGGTGTGTAAATTTTATCAGGAAAGTTTGGGTCATCTTTATTAGCATCAGTTTGTGCTTGGTTGCGTAAACTTGAGTAAGAGCCGTCTGTCCACGGGTGATCAAGTGCGTTTAATGAGTCTTGACCAGAGTATTCAACTGCAAATGCTGCGTTACCGCGGCCATTATCAAAGTTTTTACCATATGAAAAAGTGGCTTTTTCGTTGTTATAATCACTTAGGTCAGAAACCCCTTTAGTCACACTTACGTTTAAGCCTTCAATGTTGTCTTTTAAGATAAAGTTAACAACGCCCGTTACGGCATCCGCACCATAAACGGCCGATGCACCACCGGTAACTATTTCAACGCGCTCAACCCATACACTTGGAATAGTATTCGTATCGACTGATTGAGAGCCCGCAGAACTTGAAACATGGCGCTTACCATTAACAAGTACTAAGGTACGGTCTGTGCCCATATTACGTAAATCAAGAATATTTAAACCGGCAGTACCAATGAACCTGCCTGAGTTTGCAAGTGAGTATGTATTACCTAACGCTGGTAATTTGTTTAAGGCTTCACCAATATTAACTGCGCCGGTGTTAATAAGATCTTCGCCAGAGATAACGGTAACAGGGGCAGGGGCTATTGCGCCTACACGGCTGATTTTAGAACCTGTTACTTCTATTCTTTCTAATTTTTTTTCATCCTCTTCTGCCGCTAATGATGAAAATGCTAAACCTGCAGTTGAGAGACAAAGTGCAGCTTTAATACTGTGAGAGACTATATTAAACGTTTTCATTGAAATTCCCTAGATGATTACTTGTGATTTTAGGTACAGCTCTTGTGCAATGTGTATTAACTACTACGAGCTGTTTATTTATTATTTACATTGCACATTAACAATTAACATGGATGTATATGGGAACAACTCATTTTCGCTGAAATCACAATAAAATAAGCCCAAATACAGTGTTAATTAAATGAAAAAATATGCTTAACCTTTGTTTTAAAATAAGATTATTCTTCTAATTGAAATTGTTGTCACTGTTTTTAAATTGTATTTAATATAGGTAATTCATGTGTTTGTATTGATGTTTTTGAGTTTTTATTAGGCGGTGTTAATTTCTATTGTCCCTTTTATGGGGTGTTTTTTTAAGGTGTATTATTTGTATTTACTTTTTAGTTACATTTATAAAGGTAATACTTGTTATTTACTCGTTTATTGTAAAGCCCCTTTACAGTTATCTAGCATCCTATGCACCTTGAGTTACTTTATTACGTAAACTTGATACACTTATACTGTTTTTTATAAATAGGTTTTACCATGAAGTTTTTAGTTTTAATTTTTACTTTTGTATTTAGTACTGCGGCCATTTCAGAGCAAGAAGTTGATCTCGAAGTTAATATGAAAAATACAGGCCTTGCTTATAAAAATGCGGTGCAAGCAGTAGGTATAGGTGGCTTTAATACCGCCATAGATAAGTTTATTACTTTGGTTGAAACCAGTAAAAAAGCGACCTTTCATAAAGAAGCACAGATGTCGCTACAAGGGCTAGACAAAGTTATTGCGCAAGCAAAGTTGGCAAAAAAATTAGCGAATGAGCGCGGGCTTGATGCAGCAAAGCCAGCCCTTAAAAATATAGATGATTTACGCAAGAAGTATCATGAGTTGCACGAGCCTCCGGGTTTTTTTGACTTATTGTTTGGTAATTAACCTCAGCTTTTTTGTAAATTAATGTCGAGCAGTTATTTCAGCGCTACCTACGCTAACTTTTTCGCAGTAGCGCATTATTGATGCGCAGATTTGTGATGTTTTAATAAAATGTATAGCTGCAGATTAAGTAGTTTGAATGCTCATTTTTCAATATTTTAGTAAAGCTCTTATCTAGGGTGCAGATTAATTAAGGAATAGTAATGGAAATTTCAGTGTCATTGTTAGAGGGTCAAAAACAAAGTGCAAAATTTGGCGACCTTGAAGTAATAAGCGATCAAAGTATTAATGCTGGTGGCGGTGCCGAACACCCAGAACCGTTTGACTACTTCTTAGTAAGCATGGTGCTATGTGCTGGGTTTTATGCACGTAAATTTTGTGAGCAACGCGATATCTCTACACAAGGGATGACGCTTACGCAAAATAATGAAAACGTAGATGAAGAAGGTAAAAAATTATTTTCTATCGAAATTAATTTACCAGATGGCTTTCCTCAAAAATATAAAAAAGCACTTATTGCTGCGGTTAATACGTGTACTGTTAAAAAAGTGATTCAGGCCCAACCTGAGTTTTCTGTAGTTGTTAAATAAAAAATACGGGTAAACATGTATCGTTTACCCGTATACTTCACGGAATTAGTGTTATTTTTTCTTCATTCCTTGTACTGCTTTAAAACGTGGATTGTCTTTACATATTACAAAAACACGTCCTTTTCGCTTCACTATTTGACATCCTGGTCGTTGCTTAGCGCTTTTAAGCGAGCTTAATACTTTCATTACTCACCTTTTTTGGCAGTAGATAAGTTTTTAAAGCGACGGTTAAACTGCGCGACACGGCCGTCACTAGCCACTGTTTTTTGCTTACCAGTATAAAATGGGTGCGAGTCGCTAGACACATCAATAGGCACATACGGATACGTTTTCCCTTCAAGCTCAATAGTGCGGTCTGTTTTAATGGTTGAGCCAATAATGAAGTAGCTATCGGCAGCTGTATCGTGAAAAGCAACCACGTTGTAATCTGGATGGATATTAGGTTTCATAATACGCCTCAAGGTGTTATGTGATAATATAACCATAGGTTATCGCGTTTACGGTATTTGTGCAAATGATTTTTACTCTCATTTACTGGTATTTTTGCTGGCTAATTGCGCAAACAATTCAAAAAATAACCACTTAAACCAAAAATACTGGCTATTAGTTTTTAGGCTGTTATAACTATATAAAAAGTGTTAACAAGAAAATTTTTACGGTTTAGAGGTAAGCTATGAGCGACGCAGCACAACAAGAACAAATAGACCAAGGGGTGATGGAAACCCTTAGAGAGCGCGATCACACAGTCTTATCTGAGCAAATTAATCCAATAGACTGTACACACAACGATATTATTGAGCTATTAGCACAATATATGGCGTTAAGTGAGCAAGATAACGACGAACTATTTGACGATTGGTTTGATAATCTAAATAAAGAACAGCACACTGTTTTAAAAGTGTTTGAGGTATACCGCGGCCAATACGAGCACCAAAATTAATACTTAGGCGCTGGTTAAACATTCACTTAGCTGCGCCTTATTAATTAACCACCAACCTGAGCTTTGGATAATAAAATTATCTCAAGCTGCTAATTTGTTTTGTTTTCACTTAAAATTTTTAGCTAGCGAAAGCAAACTTAAATATTATAACCACAGCTCAGATTAATGAATGCAATTATAATCAGAGAGTTAAGGCGTTTTCATACAGTTTTTGTCTGCATAGGGCGGGGCTAAACTGACATCAGGGTTCCAAATTCTATCCCACACTTTACTTAGGCTACTTAAATTTGAGCGCTGATTTAGTTTTTCAAAGTTGCTTACCTGCACTCCTTTGTTAGTTTTTTCGCCAACTGCAAAATTAAATACGTAATAACACTCCATGCCCATACGTAAGTCAGATAAAACAATTTTATTTTGCTGCTCTTTCACGCTATAAAAACCTTTAGTAAACCACTGCAAACGTTTTATGCCCCATTCATTTTTAATATCGTTTAGCAAAGCGGGGCTTGTGTTATAGCGGTTTATTGTAACCTCTTCAGGGGAGTCAAATACCGAGGCATAACTTATGTAATATTGCCCATCAGACATCGCTACAACTCGCCATAGCAAGGTCGTAAGTGGGGCGGGGGTGCTTACATAGTTATTAATGTGTATGTGTTTATGTGCAAACGCGGCGTCTATTTTATTGTTAATTATTACTTTTAAAATAAGAGAGCTACATAAATAAAGGCTACTGAGCACAAGCATAGCGGCGTTAATTTTATAAATGCGCGGTGTATGTATTTTAGGTATTAAAGTGCACAGAAAGGCCAACAATAACGCCAGGGTGTACAGGGGATCGATTATAAATATATTTGAAATAGCAAAAGGGTGCTCGCTAAGCGGCCATATTAATTGCGTACCATATACTGTAAAGCTATCAAGTAATGCATGGGTTGATAAACATAAAAATACCAGCCAAAACCAGCGCGCTTTATGTATTTGCATGCCGGAGTGTATTTTTAAAATAAGCCAAACAATAAGGGGGCTAATTAATAAGTGCACAATAAACGAATGGCTAAAACCGCGATGATAAGTAAATGCCTCCACTGGCCCGCCATAAGGAATAAAAACATCTAAGTCGGGTAAAGTACCTAAAGCAGCACCCCATAAAGCGGCTTTTCGGCCAATTTTATTACCTAATACGGCGTAACCTACTGCGCTACCTAAAACTACCTGCGTTAACGAGTCCATTTTATTCCTTTTTATTTAGGGTGTTAGTTATGCTGCCCTTGGGCTTAATACCAATCCACAATAATACTTAATCATATTGCGGGGCTAAACGTGTCGCTACCTGCGTTAAAAAATTTTAATTTACGACTGCATGGATGCAGAAGGTAGAGCAATGCAGGAGCAATTGCTGAGAACAACGAAATAGCCAATTTTTTGCTTAGCTATCCACACGTTTTTCCAGTCACAATATAGATTACTTAATTAAGCGTTTGGTATAAAAACGTCACTTACAATTTCAGCAGTGGTTTTATAAAATCTAAAAAAGCCATTATACGCGACGATACAGCACTGTTTTTGTAATACACCGCTTGCACAATTTCGCGGTTGTTTGGCGTGCTAATACTCCCTGGCAGTATTTCTATTAGTTTGTCTGATTTTAAATCATCACCAATCATAAAGTGCGAAAGCAGCGCCACCCCTTGGTTTGCCAAGCATAGTTGGCGTACAGTTTCGCCGCTACTTGCGGTTAGGCCAAAATTTAAAGCTGTGGGCGATTTTAGCGGCCAGTTATTAAGTTTAGGCGAGTCGGTAAAACCAATGAGTTTATGCTGGGTTAAGTCGCTGGTGTGCGAAATAGTCGGTGTATTTTTAAGGTAACTAGGGCTTGCAACTAAATGCAATTTACTTACGCCGAGCTTTTTTGCATGTAGGTTAGAGTCTTTTAACTCACCTATACGAATTGCTAAGTCGGTTTTATGTTCGAGCAAATCTATAATGCTGTCGTGGGAGGTTATATCGAGCGTAATGTGGGGATATTGCGTATTAAATTCAGCAATTAAAGGTACCAATTGATGTAGTACAAAGGGGCTTGCTGCATCAATACGTAATTTTCCACTAGGGGCTTGTTTTAAAAGCTTTATTGCCTCTTCGCCGGTTTGTAAGGTGTTTAAGCCATCGCGAGCATATTTAATAAAGGTATGGCCCTCTTCGGTTAGCTCTAATCGGCGAGTGGTCCTATTTAGTAATGTACATTGTAACGTGTGTTCAAGGCGAGACACGGCCCGCGATACTTTTGCTACTTGCTGATCAAGCAAATTAGCTGCTGCTGAAAAACTTCCGCTATCTACTACCGTTAAAAACATTTCTAAGTCTTCGGTTTTTGCATGCTGAGCCATACGTTAGCACCTTACTTTTTCATTAATTACAAAAGTATTTTGTCACTAATGCTATTTTTTGCAAACACATTTTTAGTCAAACTGTAAGTCTTAACTAATAATGAGGATTTAATTATGCCATTGGCTTTGTGGGCGCTCACCTTAAGCGCTTTTGCAATAGGAACAACCGAGTTCGTAATAGTGGGATTAGTGCCTACTATTGCAAACGATTTAGGCGTAAGCCTACCTTCAGCCGGTTTGCTAGTTAGTTTATATGCAGTAGGGGTTGCCATTGGTGCACCAGTACTGACCGCACTAACTGGGCGTTGGAACCGTAAAATTGTACTAATAAGCTTAATGGGCTTATTTGTTTTAGGTAACTTACTTGCATGGCAAGCGCCTAGTTACGAAACATTAATACTAGCGCGTATTTTAACAGGCTTGGCTCACGGGGTGTTTTTCTCAATTGGCTCAATGATTGCCACAAGCTTAGTAAGTAAAGATAAAGAAGCCAGTGCTATTGCTATTATGTTTACCGGACTTACTGTAGCGCTAGTGACGGGTGTGCCACTAGGGACTTGGATTGGCCAACACTTTGGCTGGCGAGCAACGTTTTTAGTGGTGTCGGTACTGGGTTTAATTGCTTTAATTGGCAGCGCTATTTTAGTACCAAAAAACTTAAAACAGTCTATTCCTGCAACGTTTAAAGAGCAGCTTCAGGTTATTGTTAAGCCGCGCTTATTACTCGTATATTTAATGACAATTTTAGGTTACGGCGGCACGTTCACTGCGTTTACTTACTTAGCACCTATTTTAGAGCAAGAAACAGGTTTTGCTCCTTCAGCGATTGGTTTAATCATGCTGGTTTACGGTGTATCGGTAGCCATTGGTAATATTTGGGGCGGAAATCTGGCTGATAAACGCGGCCCAATTAGCGCACTGAGTATTATATTTAGCGCGCTGACAATTATTTTATTGGCTTTTACCTTTACGATGGAGTCAAAAGTAGCGGCCGTACTGACTATTCTAGTTTGGGGTGCATTTGCGTTTGGTAACGTACCGGGCTTACAGCTTTATGTCGTAAAACAGGCGCAAAAGCATACTCCTAATGCGGTAGATGTCGCATCGGGCTTAAACATAGCAGCGTTTAATATTGGTATCGCACTGGGCTCAATTATTGGTGGCAGTGTAGTAGAGGGCATGTCACTTCAAGATACCGCTTGGATTGGCGCAGCAATTTCCGCTCTAGCATTAGTAGTAACTCGTTACAGTGGCATGCTTGATAAGCGAGAAGTGAAACAAGCATAAAGTATTCTGTTAAGGTTGAAACTTAAATTTATGACCTCATTACCTGTATTGAGGTCATAAATTTTTAGGTGACAACACAAAAGAAGTAAAAGGTGTATTTCGTAAAACTTTAAACAGTTTGTATTTTTAACCGATTATTTTATAAGGATAGAGCCATGACACAACGTGTAATAGAAATGCCAGATTTAGGCATGGGAACATTCCGTTTAGAAGGCGATACCGCCTACAATTCAGTAAAAATGGCGTTAGAAGTGGGGTTTCGTCATATTGATACTGCGCAAATTTATGGTAACGAAGAGCAAGTAGGCCAAGCCATAAAAGATAGTAACATTCCGCGCAGCGAAATATTTTTAACCACCAAAGTGTGGAACAACAAGCTTAACAAAACTGACTTTATTGCCAGCGTTGAAAAGTCACTCGAGAAATTACAAGTAGACTCTGTCGATCTACTGCTTATTCATTGGCCTGCGCCTTCAAATGATGAGCCAATGAGTGAGTACCTAACGGAGCTTTTAAAAGCTAAGCAGCTTGGTTTAACAAAACATATTGGCGTATCTAATTTTACTATTGCCAACTTAAACGAAGCAATGCAAACACTTGATTCGCGTGAGATATTTACTAACCAAGTTGAGGTGCATCCGTATTTAACCAATACTAAGCTACGCGCTTTTTGTGCCCAGCACGACATTCACGTTACAGCGTATATGCCATTTGTAGTTGGTAAAGTACTAAAAGATCAAACTATTATTGATATTGCTAATAAGCATGAGGCATCACCAGCGCAAGTAGTTATTGCATGGATTAATGCCAACGGCATGACCACTATTCCATCGTCAACTAAGCGTAAAAACTTAGAAGATAACTTTAATGACCATGTTAAGTTAGACGCTGAAGACATTGCTCGTATTGACGGACTTGATTGTGGCGACCGCCAAGCAACGCCTGATTTTGCGCCGCAGTGGGATCAGTAATAAAATACGCAAAACAACATTAGGTGTAGCAAAGCTGCACCTTTATTTTTTAAAAGGACTCCGTATGTTAACGGTAATTGCCACTATAGCGAGCAAAAATATCGACGCAGAGGTTGTTTTAACTGCGCTCGAAAATCTGCAAAAGTATTCACGTCAAGAAGTGGGTTGTTTGCGTTACGAGTTGTCGGTTAAACGTGACTCAGACAAAACCGAGTACCTTGTAAGTGAGCAGTGGGCGTCGCAAGAACACTTTGAAGCTCATAAACAAGAGCCTCACTACAAAGCATTTGGTACCCAAGTTACCGGGCTTGTAACAAGCAGTAATATTGATGTGTACAACACCATCGGCTAGTAAAAAGCACTCTTAATATTAGTTAATGAGTAAAATACAGTGGCGGCGTAAACTTACATCGCCATTTGCGTTACTTAGTCTTTTAAATACCCACCTCGTATTAAAACCTCAGCCATTTTATTTAATCGATAAATCGTACTTTAAAATAAGTGCATCTATGTAACGGGCACGCAATGTGTGTTGTTTTTCGTGATCGGCGCCGTGGCCTAATGCTTTATTGAGTAACTTCATCGCGGGGTGAAGCTGCGTACGCTCTTGCTGGTTTAAACTTCCTTTAGTGCGCAATTCAGTAATATCGTCTACCAGCAAGCGGCCTATATCCACACATACTATTTCGTCAATTAAACCGTTTTGTGTCAGTACGCCGTATTTGCTACATAAAAACTGTTGCCACACTTGCTGTAAATGCTCGTCTATTTCGCAGCCAAATAATTCTTCATTAAATCTAAAACCTTGCTGGGCAAGTTTACTCAGGCTTGCCGTGTACTGCTGCGCAAAGTAATTAAAGGCATTGCTTGAGGATTCAATTTTTTGTTTTATTAGCCCTTGCCCCCAATTTACACAGCCGCGCGGGTAATAGTCATCGTACTCTTCACATTCATACAAACCAGAGTACGAGCTGCAACTTAATTGGCTTTTTATGCAATAACTTGGTTTAGGAAAAATACTTTGCTGCTGCCATGTATCTAGTTGCTCGGCATCAATATTTAAAGCATGACAAAGCTCATCGGTGTTATAAAAATGAGTGGCTAAGTAGTCAGATAAACGCATAATGGCTCGCTTAAAGTTAAAAATACAAATACTGTTTAAATGTACAGTGTCTGTATTTTGTATTATCAAACTAAATAACACAAGCCATTTTACGTTTATTATTCGCTTAGGCCTGCAAAAATGCGTGCAAGTATGTTACAAATAGCGCAAGTTTTATAAATAATGAATTTTTATGCGCACCCTAGAACAAATTAAACAAGCAAGCTTAATTACCGCCATTAAAACCCCATACTTAGCCAATGGTGAAATAGATTTAGCAAAGTACGATGAACTCGTTGAAATACAAATTGCAGCGGGTGTAGATGGCATTGTGGTTGGTGGTACAACCGGCGAAGGCCAGCTAATGAACTGGGAAGAGCATTTAATGCTTATCGCGCACAGTGCAAATAAATATGGCGATAAGCTCGTGATTGTAGGGAATACGGGTAGCAATAATACCCGCGAAGCTATTAAAGCCACTAAGTATGGCTTTGCAAGTGGTATGCATGTCGCGCTGCAAATTAACCCATATTATGGCCGCACCTCTATTGCCGGTGTTAACGAGCACTTTAAACGTGTACTCGATATAGGCCCTGCGTTTATTTACAACGTAGCAGGGCGCACAGGGCAAGATTTAACCCCTGATATTATTGAGCCATTAGCAAAACACCCTAATTTAATTGGTGTAAAAGAATGTGGCGGTAACGAGCGTATTGCCCATTACGAACAGCAAGGCATTGCGTGTTGGTCAGGTAACGATGACGAAGCACACGATGCACGCCACACACACAATGCACACGGTGTTATATCGGTCACATCTAATCTTATACCAGGGTTGTTCCGCCAGTTAATGGATACTAAAAATGATGCGTTAAATACCTCATTACAACCTTTAATGAACTGGCTATTCTGCGAGCCAAACCCGATTGCAATAAACACCGCAATGATGATGACAGGCGCGGTAAATCCCGTATTTAGATTGCCGTATGTGCCACTGAGCGATGAGCAACAAGCACAAGGCGAGGCCTTAATAAACGAGCTTAACGTTGATGATATTGTGGGCAATAAAGCTAACGTTTTAAATAACGATGATGTGCTCATCCTATCTTAGTGATAAGTTTGTATTAATAAACACTAATCACTAACTGTTGACGCTTTTTTGCTGTATAATTTGCGACCCTTGATAAATGTGGCCGCAGGTTATACAGCATGAATTTTAAATCTTTTAGCTTTTCCCCTGAACTTATTCAGGCGTTAGACGAACTTAATTACCACACCCTTACGCCCATTCAGCGTTCAGCTATTCCGGCTGTTCGTAAAGGTAAAGACGTTTTAGCAAGTGCCCAAACAGGCACAGGTAAAACGGCTGCGTTTGCTTTACCTATCATCCAAAAATTAACTGAATCTGAGCTAAGTACGAGCAATGCTCCACACGCGTTAGTGCTTGCGCCAACTCGTGAGCTGGCAGAGCAAATAGCAAATAACTTTAAAGCCTATGCAAAACATACCGCTTTAAAAGTAGTGAGCTTATTTGGCGGTGTTAATACCGCAGGCCAAGCAAATGCACTTAAAGACGGCGTAGATGTTGTAGTTGCAACCCCAGGGCGCTTACTTGATCATATTCGTTTAGGTAATTTAAGCCTAGCAAGCGTTAAACACTTAGTACTTGATGAAGCCGACCGTATGCTTGATATGGGCTTTATTGAAGATATGCAAAGTGTTATTAAAAGTTGTGACGAGCAGCGCCAAATTTTACTTTTCTCAGCCACTTTTCCAGCGGCTATTAAGCAGTTTGCAGCAAAAGTATTAAAACAGCCTGAAATTGTTCGCGTAGATCAAACTAATAGTACTGCAAGTACAGTACAGCATGTTGTGTACCCAGTTGAAGAGCGTCGTAAACAAGAGCTGCTTTCTGAGCTGATTGGTAAAAAGAACTGGCAACAGGTACTTGTGTTTGTAAACATGAAAGAAACGGCGGATGAGCTGGTTAAAGAGCTTAACCTTGATGGTATTCCTGCCACTGTATGTCATGGTGATAAATCGCAAGGTAACCGCCGACGTGCACTTCGTGAATTTAAAGAAGGCAAAGTACGTGTATTAGTGGCTACCGAAGTTGCAGCGCGTGGTATTGATATTGAAGGCCTACCACGAGTAATTAATATTGATTTACCATGGCTTGCAGAAGATTACGTACACCGCATTGGCCGTACAGGTCGTGCTGGTAATCAAGGCCAAGCAATTTCGTTTGTAAGCCGCGAAGAAGAAAACACCTTGTTTGAAATAGAGTCGTTAATTGGCCAAAAAATCAAACGTGTTTACTTAGAGGGTTATGAAGTAAGTAGCCGTGAAGTACTTATTGATAAAATAGGTAAAAAACCAGCGCATTTACGCCGTAGCCGTACTAATAAGCCAACAGGCCAAGCAACAGGCGAAGCACGTGCGGTAAATCGCTCACGTATTTCGAATGTGCGTAAAAGCTTAAAAGGTGCCAAGCTTACCCTTAAAAAGTAAGTGTAGCGTTTTTAAAAACCTGAGGTTTACTCAGGTTTTTTTGTGCCTCAATTTAGCTCAAGGTTTAAACAAAAAAAACCTCACTAAGTGAGGTTTTTGATTAATAACTTAAAAGGGTTAAGCGTTTTCTAACATTGAGAGTGCAACGGCTTCAGCCGCTTTAATACCATCAATACCTGCAGATAAAATACCACCTGCGTAACCTGCGCCTTCACCCGCTGGGTATAAACCTTTAGTATTTATGCTTTGGAAGCTTTTATCGCGCTTGATACTAATAGGTGATGATGTACGGGTTTCTACCCCTGTTAATAAACCGTCGTTTGTAGAAAAACCACGAATCTGCTTATTAAAGGCTGGAATAGCTTCGCGTATTGCATCGATAGCAAACTGCGGAAGTACATTTGCTAAATCGGTGAGTTTTATTCCTGGTGTAAACGATGGTTGTACATCACCTAAATCGCCCGATGCTTTTCCTTTTAAAAAGTCGCCAATTAACTGTGCTGGTGCATCGTAGTTGCTGCCGCCTAATGCATAGGCTTGCTCTTCTAGTCTACGTTGCAAATCAATGCCGGCAAGCGGGTGACCAGGGAAGTCTTTTTCAGGTGTAATACCTACAACAATGGCACTATTTGCATTGCGCTCACTCCGAGAGTATTGGCTCATACCGTTAGTAACAACACGGCCTTCTTCAGAGGTTGCGGCTACAACAGTCCCTCCTGGGCACATACAAAAGCTGTAAACTGTGCGGCCATTATCACAATGGTGAACGAGTTTATAATCAGCAGAGCCTAAAATGGGGTTACCCGCGTTAGGCCCAAAACGACACTCATCAATCATCGATTGCTTGTGCTCGATTCTAAAGCCCACAGAAAACGGTTTAGCTTCTACATAAATGCCTTTATCGTGAATCATTTTAAAGGTATCACGGGCGCTATGTCCCACAGCAAGTACTACATGGCGGGTATTTAGCTTATCCCCGTTTGAAAGCGTTAAGCCTGTTACTTGACCATCATCTATATGAATATCGTCTACGCGGGTACTAAAGCGGATTTCGCCACCAAGTTCAATAATACGTGCGCGCATTTTTTCAATCATGGTAACAAGTTTAAACGTACCAATGTGTGGCTTACTTACATATAAAATTTCATCTGGTGCGCCGGCTTCTACAAATTCGGTGATAACTTTACGCCCGTAATGTTTTGGATCTTTTACTTGGCTGTATAGTTTACCGTCTGAAAATGTACCTGCGCCACCCTCGCCAAACTGCACGTTAGACTCTGTATTAAGGGTGCGTTTACGCCAAAAGCCAAAGGTGTCTTTGGTGCGTTCGCGTACTTCTTTACCGCGCTCTAAAATAATAGGGTTAAAACCCATTTGAGCCAGCACTAAGCCCGCAAATAATCCACACGGGCCAAAGCCAATAACTACAGGGCGCTCAGTAAGGTTAGCGGGGGCGTGGGCAACAAATTTGTATGAGGTATCGGGGGCTGGTTTTACGTGCTGATCTTTAGCAAATGCGTTTAACAGCGCTTCTTCGTTATCTACTTCAATATCGAGGGTATAAATAAGTAAAATAGCCGTTTTTTTACGTGCATCGTACCCACGTTTAAACACATTGTAGCTGTGTAGCTGCGCTGGCTGTATTTTTAGTTTATCAACTATGGCTTGGCCTATAGCGTCTTCATTATGATCAAGCGGCAGCTTTATTTCGGTTAAACGTATCATTGTTATCTCTTTTAGGTGTCTTAGCGGTAATAGTATCCGCTCACAATAAGAAGTGTAGGGCACGTAATGGCTATACATTAAGGGCGCATATATTACGTTAAATTGACCGCAGATGGCACATATTTATTGTGTTTTTAATGGGGTTGGGTATGATCGCGCTGTAGATAATTAATTACTAGGTTTAAACTATTATGGCGTTTGTGGTCACCGAAAACTGTATTAAGTGTAAATACACAGATTGTGTGGCAGTGTGCCCTGCAGATGCCTTTTACGAAGGCCCTAACTTTTTAGCAATAAGCCCTATTGATTGCATAGATTGTGGATTATGCGTACCAGAGTGCCCAGCTGAAGCAATTTACCAAGAAGACGAGCTGCCAGAAGACCAAAAAGAGTTTACCGAGCTTAATGCTGAGCTTGCATTGGTGTGGCCACGCATTGTTGAGGTAAAACCAGCGCCTGCTGATGCCGATAGTTGGAATGGTGTGGCTAATAAGCTTAAATTAATTGAAACCTAGCTTTTAAATTAAGCCTTTAATATTAATTAGTTAAAAAAGCTATTGTTTTTAGTATCAAGCTATTAACAAATGTACTGACTTAAATTACACTGCATAAATAAGTTTACCTTTTAAGGGTAAATACGTCTAAATGGATGTTTATGCAGTACTTAATAATTATAAAAAAACAATGCAGTGCTTTATTCCCCTTTTTATTAGCACTTTTATTTTCTAACCACCTTTATGCCAGTGAAAAACAGCAGCATTCTCTTGTACATATAAATGCAGATATTACTGTAGATGGCGTAATTGATGAGCCCCACTGGCAAAATGCCACTTTAGTTCCTATAGCATTTCAAGATGAGCCTAACGAAAAGGGCGCCCCACCGGTTAAAACTGATGCTTACATGTATGAAGATGGCAGCAACTTATATGTTGCTTTTGTAGCCGAAGATCCACAGCCGAGCGAAATAACAGCTTCTCTTCGCGACAGAGATACGCTTTGGCAAGATGATACGGTTATTTTAATTATTGACACTTTTAACGACGAACGTTCAGCTTACGAATTTTATGTAAACCCATTGGGTGCGCAAGGTGATACGCGAATGAGTGACACCGATGGCTGGCAATCAGACCCGTCTTGGGATGCAATATGGGATAGCGCAGGGCAAATTACCGACCAAGGGTTTGTGGTTGAAATGCGTATACCTTTTAAAGCACTGAGATTTCCTGAAAATAAAACAGATTTAACATGGGGCTTTGCCCTTATGCGAAATTACCAACGTGATGTACTGTATCAGCTTTCAAACATGGGGTTTGACCGAGATATAAAATGCAGTTTATGTCAGTTTGATAAATTAAATGGTTTTAAAAATATAAAAGCCAGTAAAAATCTGCAACTAACGCCTACACTTACGGCGCTCAGAAATGATTCAAAAGCTACCTTGCCAGGGCAGTGGGATAATGGCGATATAGACACCGAAGCTGGCCTTGATTTACGCTGGGGGGTTACACAAGATGCGGTAATTAATGCCACTATAAACCCAGATTTTTCGCAAATAGAAAGTGATGCGTTAGCCCTTGATGTAAATACCACGTACTCAATTTATTATGCAGAAAAGCGACCATTTTTTTTAGATGGCGCATCTTATTTTAAAAGCAGTTTATTTGAACTATTGTATACCCGCACTATTGCAGAGCCTGAAGTTGGGGCAAAATTAACAGGTAAAACAGGGCAACATAGCTATGCATTTATGTATGCCGATGACAATAATAGCAATATTTTATTGCCAACAAATCAAGGCTCTGGTTTTGCAATTTTAGAAGATAAAACCCATGCAGCAGCGGCGCGCTATCAATACGATATTGGCCAGCAAGGCACTATAGGGCTAAGTACGACTCACCGCGAAAACGATGATTACTACAATACAGTGCTTTCAGTCGATGGCAGCTATTGGTTTAATCAATCAGATCTACTGACCTACCAGGTAGCTACAACAGATTCTAAAAACTCTGATTTTTTAACAAGTAACTATAACTTATCTAAAACTCAATCTGATGAAGCGTACGCTATAGAATTTACCCGTGATAAACGTGACTACAATTTGTTTGCCAGCTACGAAAACATAGGTAAAGATTATCGCATTGACTTAGGTTATCAAGAAAAAGTAGATTATGAGAACGTAGGCTTTGGGGGCGGACAAACCTGGTATGCAGATGAGTCTGGCTTATTAACGTCATGGTCTTATGAGGCTGATTGGGATAAAACATGGGCGCAAAATGGCGACCTACTTGAAGAAGAATACCAAGGGTTTATAACATTAAAAGGGCAAAAGCAGTCTATTTTTGAAATTGGCTTACTGCATCGTTATGAAAACTATAATGATGCTTTTTATAACCAAAATATTGGCTTTGTTTATACGGGCTTTAAACCTAAAAATAATATATGGCTTTCGTTTTATGGTGAGTATGGCAGCCGCATTGATTACGCCAATGAGCAAATTGGCGATTCCTATGCAACGCAAACGCAAGTTACGTGGGATATAAACGATCATTGGCAAGTAGACGCTACGCATAACTACAGCGTTTTAGATAACCCTCAAGGGGAGCGAGTTTATACTGCTAACTTATTAGATTTTAGGCTTTATTATAAATTTAGCATGCGCGCTATGCTCAAGCTTATATTACAATTTGAAGACATTGACAGAAATAAAGACGCCTACTACTACCAAGTTAGCCACATTAATAAAGACTATGGCAGCCAATTAGTTTACTCGTACAAAATTAATGCTCAAACATTATTTTATTTAGGCTACTCAGATAAAAGCTATCAAGACGATTCTCTAAAACACGTTGAAAGAGATCAACGTACATTTTTTACAAAAGTGAGCTATGCATGGCAACTATAGGTTGTTAAGCCAAAATATGTAACTTTAACAAAGTGGTTTATTTTTATTCATCACACTCTATAATTAGTTAATTATTAAGCATTAATTTATTCTTTTTGAGTACAGTTCTAAAATTTTAATGAATAAGGACTGTGCTATGGCTTGCTTAGTACTAAAAACAGGCGATATAATCGTCTTTTAGTAACGGGTTTATAGGATAAGTAATTTAGATGGATTTTATTGATGAATAAATTTAAACCCTTAGGCGGCATTTTTTTTGTATTTATCTTATTTTGCTTTTGTTTAAACATCGAACTAACAAACCAGATTAACCGCATTAATTTATTCAACCCTGATATAGATTTGCGCCACTTTGATATTGTAGATACAACGCTCGAAATGGCGCCTTGGTATAACCCTATGCTCAATGGGCACTATTTAATACACCAGCCTTCTGCCGATTTTTTGTTAGTTAAAACTACCGACTCGGAATTTATCGCTGCAAACGCAACAAAGCTTATTTTAATGACGTTAACGTCGCCAATAAACTTTATATTGGTGTGTATGGTATTGTTTGTTGGCTTTACAATTATTCGTAAAGAGCGTAAAAAAATCTCTTATCAGCATCAAATTGCACAACTGAATAACAACGCTAATCAATTGCTTGTAGCCTTTAACCTACAACCCCAACACGACAACCCATCAGGGCTGGGTAATTTAAGCCAGTCAATAAACAATTTAAATACCCATGTTGCTAATTATTTAAAGCAAACACAAACAAGTATCTGCCAAGATAAGCTAACTTTGCTCATTGACCGCCATGCTTATATTGAGCATATAGATAGGCAAATAAATTTTACTGATGAAGAGCAGCTTAAATGCGCCTTATTGTTTATTGACCTAGATGGCTTTAAACAGGTAAATGACTCGTTTGGCCACAGCTTTGGTGATGAAATTTTGGTACAGGTTGCTACGCGCTTAGCCAACGTATTACGCCATCATAAGTTAAGTAATATTAACGAGGCTAATCAGTTAGAGCAAAATTTATCTCGTTTAGGCGGTGACGAATTTTCAATTTTTATTGAGTCAGTAGATACCGATAATAAAGTGGTCGATATTGCTAAGCACGTACTCAGTGAACTTGAAAAGGACTTTGTTCTGGGTAATAAAATAATAAAAATTAGCGCCAGTATTGGTATAGCGGCGTACCCAGAGAGCGCATCAACACCACAAGCATTATTGCAATTGGCCGATGTGGCAATGTACCGTGCAAAAAGCGATGGTAAAGGCATTTTTAAAGTGTACTCCCCAGAGATGGGTAATAAAATGCGCCGCTATCACTATTTATTAGAAGAGTTGCGTTTAGCGGTTGCGTGTAAAGACTTTTACTTATCTTTTCAACCTATCGTGCATGTAGAAGATTGCATGATAGATTATTTTGAAGCGCTTACACGCTGGGATCACCCTATAGAAGGAATGATTTCACCGGCGGAGTTTATACCTATTGCCGAAGAGTCTAACCTTATTTTAGAGCTCGGCGATTGGATTATGCATGAGTCGTGTAGGCAAATGGCGGCATGGCATAATGCCGGTATGCGCAAAGTAAAAATTTCGGTTAATGTATCGGGTGTGCAATTAAAGCACCGCTCAGTGTACGATTGGATAATGAAAAACCTAAAAAACACAGGGCTGCCATCGCATTCTTTAATGCTAGAAATAACAGAGTCTACGTTTATTAAAGCCAGTAAAAGTATGATTGAAGAGCTTGAGCGGCTTCGAGCAGAAGGTGTGACGATTGCTATTGACGATTTTGGTACTGGCTTTAGTTCATTAAGTACATTGGCTGATTTGCCCATTGATGTAATAAAAATAGATCGCTCGTTTATCTCTCAAGCCGATAAAAGTCCAAAGTACAATGATATCCTTAATACTATTAGCGAATTAGGTCAAAAGTTAGGACTTAAAATAGTGGCAGAGGGCGTAGAAGAAATCGAGCAGTTTGAACTTGTAAAACGCATGGGAGTAAGCTCTGTGCAAGGTTATTTGGTTAGTCGCCCTCAATCATCCATCAATGTGGGTAACAAAGTTTTGCGTAAAAATACGGCTAACTTATCTGCAGCTGGCACCAGCGCGTGGGAAATAGAAAGTTAGAGCCTGTTTATTATAGGTAATTTAATAGCTTATGTAGGGGTTTAGGCTCAGGCTATGGTATTAAATTGCCCCTACCGATAGCGATTAACTTAAGCATTCACTGGCCCAGCTATTTAGCCCACAAAACGTTAAACCCTGTATTGTGCTTAATTGCCCCTAAATAAAACTAAGTTCTTTAGGGCTAAAGCCTTAAAATTTATTAAAAAAAATGCCACTTTTAAAAGTGGCATTTTTGTTTGTAGAATCTAACAACTACAATTTTATAAATCGAATGTGCGTGATATAGCAAGTACTATACGCTCATCAGCGTAATCGTAATCTAGGCTTGTGTCTTCAGCAGCAATCTCAATACCAAAGCCTTCGTAGCTAGTTTGGTACGCTAGGCGGTAATGTTTGTATGATTTCTTTTGGTTTACATCCCATGCCCATTTTTCGCCATCAAGCGAATTAGAAATATCAAAGCTTGCACGAATGGCATGATTTGGGGCAATTTCAAAGGTGTGGGCAATCATAGAAATAACATGGCCAGCGCCTGTACCAAAGTAATCCCAGCTATACCAAAAGTTTAGCTCTGTTTGACCATACTCACTTGCATAGCCAAATTTTGTGTAGGCTTCGGCGTAGTTAGCATCGCTGTTATTACCTTGGTATGTGTAATAAGCAATACCGTAATCAGCGCTAACCTTGTCAGTTAATTGCACGTATTTACCTAGGTAGGCATCAAGTTCAAAATCAGTGTCATCACCAAAATCTACATTAGATGCCCATGCACCCGCATAAACACCGCTGTCGAACGCGTAATCAAGGCTTGCTTGAATTGCAGGGTCGCTATCAGTTTGAGTTACACCGTTAAAAGTATAGTCAGATGCTGCTGTAATGGTTGTTGACCAGTTAGCTGACACCGTTGTTGATAAAAGTGCGAAAGGTAGCGCTACTGCTAGTTGTTTTAGTTTGTTATTCATTGTTGATCCCTAATGTACAGTTTCTATTTTTGTGTAATCTATTTTGTTTGCTTTTGGCGAACTGTCTATATTGTTAACCGTTTTAAACTTGCTGTAGCCAATAAACGCAGCACAGCCAAAAAACAGTGCAATTACTAACGCGCCAACCCATTGAATTTGTAAAAACTCAAGCTTAAACAATAGGGTTAGTAACGAAAGGGCAACAATATTGAGTATCATATAGTTCATTTTACCTAAACGTTTAACCGTTAAGTTAAGGTTATCTGTGTATAAGCGTATTAATGAATCAAGCGAATTAATAACAAACACTATCCCAACAAATACCATGGCAAAGTTTTTAATACCCGCTGTTGAAATACCCATTTCGTGGTAGTGATAAAGTACGCTAAACCAAATCGCAATCGGAATAGAGGGAAATATCAACATTGCACCTAATACTTGGTATGTTTTAAGGCCGCCTACAAAGCGAGACGTAAATTGGCCAATCATAATGCTCCACGCAAACCACCAAAATAGATAAAATTCATGGTAGTCATTAAGCGGTAAAACAAACTGATTTATATTGGCAAAGTAAGTACCAATTTCAGCAAGGTTATTGGTAAATGCCGACATTTCGCTGTCACCAACGACAAAGGCACCAGCCCACATAAAGGCAATTAATGCGATAAATAACCAAGTTGTAGAAATACTTAAAAAGCGCACGTATTTAATATCTGTACTTGAGTACACAGCAAAGCAAATAGCTGCAAATACAATAAAGTAGAAGGTAGGTATAACGCTCGAACCATCGCCTAGCTCTGGTAAGTACCACGGCAAGTTAGAAAGCAGTAGGTAAGCTGTAAAGGCACATGTGCCAATAATAACTACGTTATTAATGAACTTAACCCATGAAATTTCGAAAAATTTAACTTTGGGCTCTATTACACAGAAATAAAAGCACGTAAGAAAGTAAAATCCCCAGATCAAGAATCCCCAATAGCCAAACTCAATAGCCAGTGGGTTTGCAAACGTGTATTCTGGGCTTGCTTTTATGTCTGCATAACCTGCAAATTCGGTTAATGGAAACATGATTAGGCCAACGTCTAGGCCTGAGGTAAATAAGATTGCGATAAAAGTAAACGTTCTCACTGGTGTTACGCCTACTACGCGTACGTTACCCCATTTAAATAAAATAGTAATAACAGCAAGTAGCGTAAATATAATGCCAGCACTAAGCCATATAGTCATTATCGCCCTCCCAAAATGAATAAAAGTAACTCATAAGTTCTCCGTTTTTGTTTTATTACTTGCACAAACACCGCGTAACCAATTTACGCCGTGAGCCACTGCAAGTTGAACGTGCCCTACATAGTGTTAGGCACGTTATGGCTTAATTAAATCTCGCTATTACGTTGCGTTGTTTGCCAGTTACTGCTCATGGCAACGTTTACCGATGCCTGTGTAAGTGGGGTTTTACCTAAAATTAGATCAGCTGCTTTTTCTGCAACCATAATTGTAGGGGCATTTAAGTTGCCATTTGGCACCGTAGGGAAGATTGACGAGTCAACAACACGCAGCCCTTCAATACCGTGAACTTGGGTATTAGAATTAACCACGGCCATATCATCTTCGCCCATTTTGCAAGAGCAAGACGGGTGATAGGCACTTTCTACTGCTTGGCGTACAAAGGCATCTATTTCTTCGTCGGTTTGAATGTGCTTACCTGGTTGAATTTCTTCATCGCGGTAGTCATCAAATGCACTTTGCTCAATAATGTCGCGAGTTAGGCGCACACACGCTCTAAAGCCTTCAATATCGTCTTTATGCTGCAAGTAGTTAAATAAAATTTTCGGCGGTTGCTCAGGATTAGCTGATTGAATTGTGACACTACCCCGGCTTTTAGGTTTGTTATGACCTACATGCACCTGAAAACCATGACCCGCAAATGCACTGCGTCCATCGTAGCGCATCGCCGCTGGTAAAAAGTGGTACTGAATATCTGGCCATTCAACGTCTGGTTTTGAGCGAATAAATGCACACGACTCAAAGTGGTTTGTTGCCCCTAAGCCTTTTCGGGTCAGTAGCCATTTAGCGCCAATTAAGCCTTTTGAAATAAGACCTAATTTACCGTTTAAGGTAATAGGTTGTTTACACTTGTACTGAAAGTAAAACTCAAGGTGATCTTGTAAGTTTTGACCTACGCCTGGTAAGTGATGCTTTACCTCAACACCGGCTTCTTCAAGTATGGCTTTATCGCCAATACCCGAAAGCTGTAAAATATGGGGTGAGCCAATTGGACCTGCACTTAATACAACGTCTTTAGTCGCATGCGCCGTTTTAAGAGTGCCATTTACTGTGTACTCAATGCCTGTGGCTTTTTTGCCTTCTAAAATCACTTTTTGTGCTAAAGCACCTGTAATAACTGTTAGGTTACTGCGTGATTTTACTGGGTCTAAATACTCGCGCGAGGCCGAACTGCGCACACCGTCTTTAACAGTCATGTGCATCGGGCCAAAGCCTTCTTGCTGAGCTGCGTTGTAGTCGTCTGTGTGTGCATACCCTGCTTCTACACCTGCTTTTATAAAGGTGGTGTAAAGCGGGTTTTGCATTTCGTTACCGTTATTAACGCCAAGGGGGCCTGTGCCACCACGGTGCGCATTTTCACCTAAATAAAAGCTTTCTGCTTTTTTAAAATAAGGTAAGCACGACTGATAATCCCAGCCGTTAGCACCATGTTGTTGCCACTCGTCAAAATCTTTCGCGTGGCCACGTACATATACCATGCCATTAATTGATGACGAACCGCCTAACACTTTACCGCGTGGGCAGTGCATTTCTCGGTTATCTAAATACGGCTCTGGCTGAGTGTGAAATTGCCATGCGTATTTATCTGTATTCATAGGAATAGAGAGCGCAGTTGGCATTTTTATAAATATACTTTTATCGCTACCACCGGTTTCTAGCAATAGCACTTTATTGTTTGTATCTTCAGATAAGCGATTTGCAAGTACACAACCTGCAGAACCGGCGCCAACAATAATATAGTCGTAAGTGTTACTCATAGTTGCCACCTTAAAACGGGCTTTCTATGTCGGCCATGCCCACATAAATAGACTTTGTTTGCGTGTAATGATCAAGCGTTTCTATGCCATTTTCACGGCCAATACCTGATTGCTTGTAACCACCAACAGGCATTTCAGCAGGTGAATTACCGTAAGCATTAATCCAACAAATACCGGCTTCTAATTGGTGAATAACACGGTGCGCACGTTTAATATCGCTAGTAAATACGCCTGCGGCTAAGCCAAGATGTGTACCATTTGCACGGACGATAACATCGTCTTCGTCTTCAAAAACAAGCACGCTCATAACTGGGCCAAAAATTTCTTCTTTAACAATAGTCATTTCATCGTTGCAATCGGTAAATACCGTAGGTGCTACAAAGTAGCCATTAGGCGCTGATGCAGGAGAAAGAGTTGTACCGCCAGTAAGTAGGGTTGCACCTTCGGCCAAGCCACTTTCTATGTAGCTCATTACCAATTCTTGATGCTTTTTAGAAATTAATGCCCCAAAGTTAGTATTTAAATCTTGTGGGTCGCCGGCAATAATATTTTGCTCAGTACGTGTTTTAAGCTCATCAATAAATTGTTGATATACATTTTTATGAACATAAATACGGGTACAGTTAGTACAAATTTCGCCTTGCGTATAAAAGTTACCTAACATGGCAGCACTGACTGCTTGCTCAATATTGGCATCTTCAAACACTAATAAAGGTGATTTACCACCTAATTCCATTGTTACGTCTTTTAATGTACCGGCAGCGCTTGCCACTACTTTTTTACCTGTGCCTACTTCACCAGTAAACGACACTTTGTCTATTTCACTGTGAGAGGTTAACCACTGACCTACATCACCCGCACCTTGCACAACGTTAAATACGCCGGCAGGTACGCCTGCTTCAACAAAAACTTCAGCTAGTTTAATAGCACCTAAAGGGGTTTCTTCAGAAGGTTTAAAAATAAACGCATTACCTGCGGCAAGGGCAGGGCCCGATTTCCAACATGCAATTTGCAGCGGGTAGTTCCATGCACCAATACCAGCACAAATGCCTAGTGGCTCTTTGCGGGTATAGTAAAAGTCTTCGCCAACCATTTGCTGCTGGCCAACTTGCGCTGGTGCTAGGCCTGCAAAGTATTCAATTACATCTGCGCCTGTTTCTATATCAACGCAGTTAGCTTCTTGCATTGGTTTACCTGTATCAAGCACTTCAACTAAGGCAAGCTCGTCATTACGCTCACGCAATAAAGCAACCGCTTTTAATAAAATACGGCTACGTTCTATTGGGCTCATTTTTGACCATTGAGCAAAGCCTTGTTTTGCACTTTCGATAGCCGCGTTTTGAATAAATTCGTCGGCAACTTCTACCGAGTAAATAACTTCATCAGTGGCTGGGTTTTTTACATCAAAAGTTTCACCACTTTGGTTTGCAAGGAAGTGGCCGTTAATAAAGTTTTGATAGACAGGTGTAGTCACGCTAGGCTCCATATTGCTTGATGAGTGAATGTACATAGCTTTTTGCTAATGTTTCACTGTGTTTAAATTGGTTTTCGTCAGATTGACTTAATACTGCTCTTAACCATAGGCCATCAATCATGGCGGCGCTAAGTTCTGCAGCTTGCTTTGCTTGCTTTACGGGCATTAGTTGCTTAAAAGAAAATGCTAAATTACTTTGCAAGCGATTACTGTTTACATTTTGCAGCCTGTGCAGTTCTTGATCGTGCATTGACTGCGCCCAAAAACTTAACCACGTACGTGTGGTGTCGTTGCGCTGTTGAACAAGTGCAAAGTTGGCCTCAACAATAAACATCAAACGCTCAATTGCGCTGGTGGTTGGCTCAACTTTTTCAATTAATTCATTTTTTAAATTCGATAACAAATACCTAACGGTTGCCTCTATTAACCCCTGCTTGCCACCAAAGTAATGGCTAATAATGCCAGATGATAAACCCGCATTTTTACTGATGGTGTTAATAGTTGTTCCTTGCAAACCGCGCTGTGCAACTGACTCAATGGTCGCGTCAATTAGCTGTTGACGCCTGACAGGTTCCATTCCGACTTTAGGCATAATTTTTATTAATTGAACGTTCAATAAAGATAAGCTTAATGTAATAGCTCTAACAATTCAAGACGCAAGTAAACAACCAGATACCAAGATGTAGATGGATTATTAATAAAAACGGGTTAATTTGTAGTAGTGCTGCTTGCAGGTCTTTATTAATAAAGTTGATTATATTCAGTGGGTTATATGTTAATTTTTAAATGGTAAAAATAGTAAGGATTTGTTTACGGGGTATGAGTAATAAAAAAGATAAATATTCGTTAGAATGGTAATAGTTAGAGTACGAAGGGTATTTTAAATAAGCAAACGAAACCATTTCACATGTTTAATTAGTGTACTAATTAAAAAAGTAGCAGTGTGTAATGGCTATAAGAGGAGACGTTAAGGTTAAAAAAGGCGTGCAAATTAGGCGCTATTAATAACGCCTTTAAATAATAGTGGGTAGCGTCTAAGGCGATTACCTATGTAATCATCGGCTAAGATTTGTTGGCATATAAAGTTAACATCGTTACTAGCCTCAAACACCCAGTCAAAGCGTTCAATAGCCAGCAAAAAACCGCGTTTAAGGTGAGTCTGTTCGCGGTATTCATTTAGGTTTCGACGGATTATCTCCAGTTTTTCTGGGTGCGCTTGCAGCTCAGTGATTACCTGGTTTATAAACGAGGTGGTTTGCTTGTTTGTGGTGCGTTTACGAATGCGTCTTGGCTGCATTATTCCTCATTAGCAATGTTGTATAGTTTTTTTAAAAAGTCGTCTTTATGTTTGTCATGCTCATAATCTAGGTGATAAGCATTATGAAACCCAAAGCGCAACAATACGCCGCTACCTTCTAAGTAAATAGTGTAGCCGTCAATGTCAGAGTAAGCCGTAACACCTTGATAATGTTTACCAATATCATTTTGTTTACCGCGCTGCTGAATACGTTCGTACACAGAGAGGATCTGCTTGTTATCGAGTTCGTTTTTCATCATTAACCCTTTATTGTTTAAAGCTATTACGTTTTATATATGAGGGTCGATCACCGTAAAAACAATGCCTAAAAAGCGCTAAAATAATCTTGCTATTAACTGGTTTTACCTTATGCTCAAGCCTCATTTTTTGTTGAGCTTACACCATGATAGACAAGGCTTTACTCCTTAAAACTCGCGAACTGTCAGAGCAATTAATTGCTTTACAAACACCCATTAGAATACTCGATGCCATTAACTGGGATAAACAAATCAAAGACACGTTTTTTAGGCAAAAGTGCCAAAAAAATCCGCTAATCGATAGCGCCTATTACCAGCAACGAGATTTAGGATTTGTCCCCAGCGAATTACGCCAAGCGTTTTCTAACTTGCACCGCAATATTATTAACCAGTTAGGTCAGCTAAATCCTATTTCTCAATACATGGGTAAAATGTGTAGTGAGTATAAAACGGTGCTCAGTATGCTTGAGTATAGAGGAACGCCTGAGTTTCATGATTTGTCGGTAGAGCTTTTTGGTCACCCAAAGGATTTATTTCATGCGGGTGAACCTTCACTGTTCGAACTTGCCAATATGCTAGAAAAACCACTGCAAAACTTATTAATAGCCGATATTTTGCCAGATGATCCTAAAAATATTAATGCAAGTGATGCCGTGCGTATTTTATCTGAGCAAGTAAATAGCAGTATGGCGGGTATTAATGTAGAGGTTATGCTCAGCGATGGGATTGTCAGTGATGCTGCTGCAGGTGCAAATAACATTAAGCTAAATCAAGATGTTAAATTCTCACAGCGTGAGCTTGATATTTTAGAAGTGCACGAAGGGTGGATACACGTAGGTACAACGCAAAACGGGCTAGCTCAGCCTTATCTAACCTGTTTAAGTAAAGGGACGCCAAGCTCAACAGTGACTCAAGAAGGCTTAGCTGTTTTAACCGAAATAATTACCCTTAAATCAACGCCTAGGCGTTTATCAAAGTTAGTAAATCGTATTCAAGCAGTTACTAAAGTGATTGATGGCGCAGAGTTTGTTGATATATACCGTGACTACTTAGCGCAAGGGCTTTCAAAAGATGAAAGCTATACGTTAGCACAACGTGTATTTAGAGGCAGCACGGCAACAGGCTTACCTTTTACTAAGGATATTGCTTACATTAAAGGATTTGTGCTGGTATATAACTTAATTCGTGTTGCTATACAGCTTGGGCGCATTGATCAGCTGCCATTATTGTTGGTAGGAAAAATATCGATTGATGATTTTAGACTTATATCGCAATTACATAGTTTAGGTGTAATAGAAAGTCCAAAATTTGTACCACCACATTTTAAAGATTTACGAGGTTTAGCAACGTGGCTAAGCTTTGGCAGATTTATAGGCGACTTATCGTTTGAACAGTTAGAAAACGACTATAAACCATTATTTTTGTAATAAGTAGCGCAGGTTGCTTTTATTAGAGCCTGCTCTGTTGAGCAAAAAGGTAAACAAGCCCCAGTTATTTAATGCAATAAAAAAAACGCAGTTGGAATGAGCAACTGCGTTGAAATGTATAGGTACAAGCCAGCGTACCTATAGCGAGGAACTTATTTTCTTAACCTGTTAATACTTGGCTGTGCATTTGCTCGTTTAATACAACGACCTCAGCACGTTTAAAAAAGTTAAAGTCGGTTGCTGTAGCAAGTGTGTAGGCACCCATCATACGGCTAATAATTAAATCGCCATTGTTTAGTTTTGGCAGCATAATTGAATCACTTATTACATCTATACTGTCGCATGTTGGGCCTGCAAGTACCGACTCAAAACGCTCGCTATCTTGTTTTGCACTATCGATAGGGTAGGCTGCTTCATCAAACATTAAACCGCTAAAAGAGCCATAAACGCCATCATCTAAGTAGTACCATGTTTTACCTTCGCGCGTGGCTTGTCCCATTACAGAGGCAACACTGGTTACACTACTTGCTACAATAAAACGGCCAGGTTCAGCAATAATTTGCATTGTTTCCGGTAATTGTGCCAACGCGATATTAATAGGCGCACAAAATACATCAATTGGTAGCACATCTGCGCTGTACGGTACAGGAAACCCACCACCAATATCGAGCGTACTAAGTGCTGGTAAGCCTAACTCAGCCACCTGTTTAACCACTTTTGCAGATGCATTTATCGCTTCAACGTATTTAGTTGGGTTAGGTGATTGCGAGCCAACATGAAACGATAACCCTTTAATACGAATACCAAGTTGCTGGGCAAGGCTAATAATGTCGATTGCCGCCTCTGGGCTGCAGCCAAACTTTTTAGATAAGTCAGCAAATGCATCTTTATTACGAAAGCTTAAACGCACTAAAATTTCGGCTTGATCTTTATAGGCAATAAATTTTTCAAGCTCGTTAATGTTATCCACCACAAACACTGTACAGCCGTAGGCAAGTGCGTCGCGAATGTCACTGTCGCGCTTTATTGGGTGCGTGTGAATCGTGCGCTCGCTTGGTACGCCTTGGCTTGCTACTAAGTCAACTTCGCCACTGGTTGCTAAATCAAAGCTTGCGCCTTCATCTAACAAAGTGCGCACGACAGCAGCATGCGGTAAAGGCTTTAAAGCAAAATGTAACACAACGCCAGGCAGTGCATGTTTAAGTGCACGGTATTGACGACGTATAGCGTCGCAGTCAAGCACCATTAGAGGTGCGCCAAATTGTGAAGCAAGTTGTTCAATGTGGGCAATACTCGGTTGCGCGCAATCAATTGCTTGATTTGCAGCAACCGCTGCTGCAGGTACTTTAGTTACGGTGTCTTGTTGTTGTGTTGATAAAGCCATTTTATTTTCCGAGTCAATTAAGCAACTGCTCGGGTATGGTGTATCCACGAGTCAGTTGAGTGAGATCAATAGTGCAAACGCACAGTCAAATTCACTCTTGGATAGTTGCTCTATCGCCTTGCTACAAACGGGGTTTGTAATGTACTCGGATTGGCTATCATCAAGAAGCGGCGAGATAATAATGTAGGTTTTTATTTAGCGCAATAAAAATTTTAAATAAATTTAAAATAATTTATTTGTTATTAAAATCAGTGGTTTATGTTGATTTGTGGAGTTTGTCTTGACGATTGATTTTACTCATCAGAGGTTAAGTATACGTGCTCTTGAGAGTAAGCAAGCATCATAGCGCTAGATGTATCAGCACTATAGGCTTGTTGTAAACTTTTTTGTAAGCGGTCGTAAATTTCGGGGGTGTTCATTAAAATATTGATGGTTTTTATTACTCTTTCGCCAAGCTCTGACTTACTACATGCAAAGTAGCCATTAACAAATTCTGGAAATTCAGCTATTTCACGGCTATCTATTTGTGTTAGTTGCTCACTGGTGAGTGCACCGAGTACGTTAACCTCGTAATCGACAATCATGTCTATTCTATTATGGATGAGAAGTTGAGGCAGTTGAGAGCTGGTATCTTCTGAGCTTATCGCTGCAATTTGCTCATTATACTTTGTTAAAACAGGCTCAAGTTTTTGATAACTCGTTCCTGAGTCTACGGCAAGGGTAAAGTCTTTTTCTAGTAGTTGAGCAACAGAGACTCGTTCAGGAAAGTTTTGTAAGGTGCGTTTAAATGCGTATATTTTTCGTTGCTCGTAAATAGTAGTTGGTATATTTGAGAACAAAATATGTTTTTCACGCTCGGGCGTTTTTATTATATCGTAGCTGCATACTGCTTCATTACCCATAAGTCGCTTGATTAAACGAGCTTGGTTGGTCCACTGTAATTTAGTATTAATTGTATGATTGAGCAGGCTTTCGAACGTTTTATCTGAGTTTAAAAAGCCATCAGTAGACGCATTCGCTCTAGAGAGTAATGTAAGTGGTTCATTTGCATGGCTCAATGATGATATAAGCAGTACATGCAAGATAATCAAAAATTTAGTAAATACAGGCATAAAACTTAGTGTAAATGTTCTAAATATTTTTGTCATAAAAAAAAGCCCAAACGGGCTTTTTTTAAGTTAAAACATTAAGGCATGTTTTATTTTTAACGCGCGTTAGTGCTTTCAAAGATTTTATCAGCAGAGGCTGCAACAAACCCCGTGTAAAGCTCGCCATCGGCTTTAGGGTATCTAATAGCAAACTCATAAAAGCAGCTAGGGATGCGCAGTTCGCCGTCGCTGAAGGTGACAGCGTAATCATCAGCAAGCGTTGATGATTGCTCTAATAACACCTCTGGTGAGCCTTTTACTTCGCCGCCTGATGTATTTAGGGCAAAGCCTGCGTCTTTAAGTGCTTGGTTAACATCCTGAATATTATCAAACTTAGCAAGCATATTAATATTTACAGTAAAGTGGTTTGCACGGTAGCCCCATGCCGACATCCACGCTGCGTACTCACTTTCAGCGAGTAACTGCTTGTAAGTATCGCTACTTACTTGCCAATGGGTGCCTGAGTATAAAAAGTTATCGGCAGTTACTGCGTTTTCATCTATTTGCTCTACCATATCTGTCACAATGGCTTGTAACTCTGGTGAACACTTTTCAACTAATAGCTCTGAAATAAATACTTTAGGTTGCTTAGGGTCGCTATGCTCGTAGTGTTTAGCATAGAGCTTTTTAGCTTCAAAGTGGTATTCACCACACTCTGTATAACCAAGTGCTAAAAAGTGCGCGGCTAGTTTTTCTAGGCCTACTTTTTCAATATTAAAGGTCCGCAGCGCAATATGGTCGTTAATAATGTCATCTTTTTGCGTTGAGCCTAATAAATCATGAATTTTATCTGCCGAGGGGGTAACGGCTAAATAGTTATCCCATAGGTTTTCAAATAATGTATTTACGTTAGTGTGCATGTTAAATCCTTAAATTGGGTTATTTACTTATTCAATTACTAAGCCTGGCGCTAAAGTTTGTGGCAGGTTTACCTTATCGGCCTCAACTGATGCTACAGGGTAGGCACAATAATCAGCGGCATAATACGCACTGGCTCTGTGGTTACCACTTGCGCCTATGCCACCAAACGGTGCTGCACTAGATGCACCTGTAATAGGGCGGTTCCAATTGACAATGCCGGCACGAATGCGCTTTAAAAAGTGGCTGTAATCATCTTCGTTATCGCCAAGTAAGCCTGCTGATAAACCAAAGCTGGTGTTATTAGCTTCTGCTATTGCGCTGTCAAAGTCGTTGTAGCGATACACTTTAATGAGCGGGCCAAAGTGTTCTTCATCGGCCCTGTTGGTAATGTTAGTTACATCAATAATACCTGGGCTTACAAACCCAGTGCCTGCTTTTAGCTGCTTAAGCTCAACAAGTATTTCGCCACCACTTGCAACTAATTCATTTTGCGCTGCAACCATGCCTAAGGCGGCTTTTTCGCTGATCATGGCGCCCATAAATGGTTGAACGCTTGCAAAGCTGTCATCAACAACAATGTTTTTAGTTGCGCTAATAAGTTTTTCTAAAATAGCATCGCCATTGAGCGATTTTTCAATAAACACGCGGCGTGCACAAGTACAGCGCTGGCCAGAAGTAATAAAGCCCGATTGAATAATATCGTGCACTGCAGCGCTTACATCGGCTACGTCTTTAACTATCAATGGGTTATTACCGCCCATTTCAAGCGCTAATATTTTACCTGGGTGGCCTGCAAACTGTTTATGTAATAAATGACCTGTGTTTGAGCTGCCGGTAAAAAATAAGCCGTCTATGTTTTGATGCGAAGCAAGTGCTTTACCTGTTTCTACTTCACCTTGCACAAGATTAATCACACCTGCTGGTAAGCCTGCTTTTAACCAAAGTGATAAAGTAAATTCAGCAACGTGAGGGGTTAGCTCAGACGGTTTAAATACCACGGTGTTACCCGCTAAAATAGCCGGTACAATATGGCCATTAGGTAAATGCCCAGGAAAGTTATACGGGCCAAATATAGCCACAACGCCGTGTGGTTTATGGCGTATAAAGGCTTTTGCACCCGGCATTGGGTTTTCAGTGGTGCCGGTACGCTCGTTGTACGCTTTAATCGAAATGGCCACTTTACCTGTCATAGCGCCTACTTCTGTGCGTGTTTCCCAAAGAGGCTTGCCGGTTTCGCGCGCTATAATGGCTGCAAATTCTTCGCTGTGCTCTTTTAATTGTGCTACAAAGTTTTCAAGTATGGTTATACGCGACTCAATTGGCGTATCTGCCCATTGTACTTGTGCGGCTCTAGCTGCACTGATTGCAGCATCTACTTGATCAGCTGTTGCGTCATTACCTTGCCATACAACTTCGCCGTTACTTGGATTAACAGAGCTAAAAGCGGGGCCTTGGCCTGAATGCCATTGGTTATTTATAAGGTGTGTGTTCATATTTGTTTTACAGGCGGAAAAAACGCGCTGCATCTCCTTGGGATAAATTAAGGGCATCAGCCACTTCTTGGCTTATTACTAATGTGTGTTTAGCGTGGTTATAATGGGCGTGCTGGGTAAAGGTTGCTCTAAACCCACTTACACCTTGATTGCAAACGGCTAAAGTATCTGAGCTGTGCTGGCTAATATGTTCCAACTCGCCAATAGTAATAGGGCATACTTGAGATTCACGAATACTGCGAATATTACCAAGCTTGGCTTCTACCGTTGGACCTGCATCAAACAAATCCACGTAGCCACGGTGCTCAAAGCCTTCTTTTTCGAGCAGTTTAAGTGCGGGTTTAGTTTTTTCATGCACGTTGCCAATCACTGCTTGGGCTTTTTTACTGAGTAAGTTTACGTAAATAGGGTATTTAGGCATTAACTCACTAATAAACACTTTATCGCCAAGCCCCACTAAATGATCGGCCTTGGGAAACTCAATACTAAAAAAGTGCTCTTGCAGCCACTGCCAAAACGGTGAATGACCATCTTCGTCGCTTACACCGCGCATTTCAGCAATCACGGTATCGGCAAAGCGTTCGCTGTGCTGCGCCATAAATAAAAAGCGTGAGCGTGATAAAAAGCGCCCGGTTAAGCCTTTACGGCTGTTTTCGCGCAAAAACAAAGTACATATTTCAGAGCATCCGGTGTAATCGTTACACATGCTTAAAATATCAACGGTGTTATAAACATTAAGTGTAGGCGAGTGGTGTACTGTTTTACCTAAATGGTAATGATAAAGCGGCACCGATAAGCCAACAGCGGCTTCTATGGCGGTTGTGCCAATAACCTCACCTGTTTCACTGTCTTCTAAAACAAATAGGTAGCTTTCATCTAACGGCTGATTGATATTTTTAGCAAAGCTTTTCTCGGCGCGGTCTATTTTGTCTTTTAATAGCTGGTCGTCCACCGGAAGTGAGGTAAACCCATGGCCCGATTCAATCGCAATTTGCTTAAGTGCAGCAAAGTCTTCAGTGGTAATAGGACGTAATACTTGCATTTATTACTTGCTCCAACAGCGCGCCCTAAGGCGCGCTTAATTAAATTAGCCGTTTACTACGTCGCTTACTGCTTTTTCAAAGCGTGCTAGGCCTTCTTTAATATCTTCAAATGGAATAACTAAAGAAGGGGTAAAACGAATAACATTCACGCCTGCAACAAGGTTCATTAAACCATTGTTAGCACTGGCAACTAAAAAGTCACGTGCGCGGCCTTCAAATTTTTCGTTTAATACCGCACCAATAAGTAAACCTTTACCACGTACTTCGCTAAATACGTTGTATTTTTCGTTAATTGCATTTAAGCCATCGCGAAATAGTTGTTCACGCTCTTTAACGCCGTTGAGTACATCCGGTGTGTTTACGGTGTCAAATGCAGCTTCTGCTACTGCACAAGCTAGTGGGTTACCACCGTACGTAGAGCCATGCGTACCTACTTTTAAGTGCTCTGCTATATGAGTACGAGTGATCATAGCGCCAATAGGAAAACCACCGCCTAAAGCTTTAGCCGTAGTTAAAATATCGGGCACTACACCTAAACCTTCGTAAGCGTATAAATCGCCAGTGCGGCCAACGCCTGTTTGTACTTCATCAAAAATTAGCAGTGCATTGTGCTTAGTACATAACTCGCGTACTTTTTTAGCAAATTCATCTGTTGGTGAAATAATGCCGCCTTCACCTTGTAGTGGCTCCATCATTACGGCACATGTTTTATCACTGATGAGTGCTTCAAATGCTGCAATGTCGTTATAATCACAATGCATAATGTCGCCAGGTTTAGGGCCAAAGCCATCAGAGTAAGCAGCTTGGCCACCCACGGTTACTGTAAAAAATGTACGGCCGTGAAAACCTTTATTAAACGCAATGATTTGTGATTTATCTTCGCCGTGTTCGTCAAGTGCAAAACGACGAGCAAGCTTAAGAGCCGCTTCGTTGGCTTCTGCGCCTGAGTTTGCAAAATACACTTTATCAGCAAATGTCGCTTCAACCATTTTTTGTGCTAAACGCAGGGCTGGCTCATTAGTCATTACATTTGATAAGTGCCAAATTTTCTCGCCTTGCTCTTTTAAAGCAGATACAAGCGCTGGGTGACAGTGGCCTAAACAATTAACGGCAATACCGCCTGCAAAATCAATAAACTCATTGTTATTTTGATCCCACACACGTGAGCCTTCGCCGCGCACTGGAATAACTGCCGACGGATTGTAGTTTGGCACCATTACATCGTTAAATAAGTCTCTTGTTACTTGCATTATGTACACCTAAAAATTGTGAATATTGAATAAAGATTAGCAAAATAAAAACGTTAGCGTTTTCTCAGCTAGGTAATTTTTGTTATTAAGCACTATTATCGAAGGTTGTAGGTTAAATTTGCAGTGCTATTTTGTGAAAAATGATTACAATAAAAGTCAAAATGACGAAATTAATAAGCAATATGATAACTCCACAAGACGAAAAGCTACTTTCAATTTTAAAAACCAATGCAAGAGCCAGTATTTCTGACTTAGCACGCATGCTTAATTTATCGCGCTCTACCGTGCAAAGTCGTATGTTAAAACTTGAAGAAACAGGGGTTATAAAAGGCTATAGCGTAGATTACGGTGAAGACTATTTGACCAGTATGGTCTCGGCTCATGTATCTATAAAGGTGATGCAAAAACTCACCACTAAAACCAATTTAGAACTTAAACAGATTGATGCTATTTCCCAGCTTTATGCCATTAGTGGGGAGTTTGATTTAATTGCTGTAGTGCAAGCGCAAAACTTAGAAAAGCTAAGCCATTTACTTGATGATATAGGTAATTTAGATGGGGTAGAGCGCACAACATCGTCAGTGATTTTAGAAACTAAATTTAAGCGTTAAAGTTAAGTGTTACTAAAGCGAAAGGTTACCTATTGATTTAACTTAATATTTAATTTTATCGAAGTTAGATATTTTGGCAAAGCCTTACTATACTAATTGTAATTAACACAATTATTTAGCAATGGATTATGCCCACAACGTTATTTTTAGCACTTTTAACTTTAACTGAACCCTTAAAATTTGGTACCAATGTATCGCTTACAACACCAGATAATGCGGTTAACCAAGTGCAATGCATTTTACACAATATGGACATGCCATTTGAGTTGCAATCGTTACCTTGGCTGAGGGCTCGTCGCGAGGTAAAACAAGATAGGTTGGATGGGTATTTTACAACGCATTTAACCTCTGAGATGAGCCAGTATGGTAAGTTGTCATCACCTATTTACCTCGAAAATTGGTACTGGTTTACTCATCCCGATAGCGTTAATAAAGACCCGAAAAAATTACGTTATGGCGTGGTCCATGGCAGTTATCAGGCTAATTGGTTTAAAACGCAAAATATTACCTCGTTAGTTGAAGTAAACTCGCTAGAAGAAATAGTAAATGTACTTCACCATCATAGAGTAGACAAAGTATTACTTGATTTAGATGATTTTAATAATGCTGCCGATCACTTAGGTATTGACGCATCTGCCTACCCGCGCTCATTTTATCGTTATGTGCCATTAGGGGTTTTTGCTGCTAATAAGCTTATTAATTCGCACCCTTCTTTTTTAGAAAAATTCGATGAAACGATTCCTCAATGCGCCCCTGCGCCGTTTTATTTATCACAGGGTGAACAAGTACAAATACTAAATACGTTGTTAGAGCCAATAAAGGCGTTAATTTCACAGCCAATAATTACCGATGCCGCGGCGCAAAGTAACCATATAAAGCTGAAAAACAAAGCGCTTAGAATCGCTGACGAGCTTTGGATAAAAGAAGTCAAAACACATCAACATGATTTAGCTAAAAATATGTTACTTACTGATGCTTCATTATATTTAAAACAATGGCAAAGGCAGTTCAAAGGCATAATTACCGAAATTATAGTGACAGATAAGCAAGGTAAAAATGTGGCTATAAGCAAAATCACTAGTGATTATTGGCAAGGGGATGAGAATAAATTTAGCCTCGTATACCAGCAGTCTTTAGCGTATCGGTTTGACAGTGTTGAATATGATGCTTCAACACATCATTTTCAGGTGCAATTAAGTCTACCGATAAAAAATGCCAAGGGCGATCATGTTGGCGTTATTATTTTGGGAGTTGATGTAGAAAAAGCGCTGCACTCACTTAATAACAACGCATTAAATTAATAGCGTGTGCAGCGTCTTATTAAAGCCCGCGTGTATAGCAAAATTTTGTGTAAATATTGTATAGCTATTTATTTACAGCAGCCTTTGGCGCTTGTCTGATTACGGTTTTTTGTGCTTCGTTTAATTTAATAATGTAAGCATTTCCTCCTACCAGCCCTTTAAATTCTTCATCGGTAAAAATAAGCGTATTATCGTCATAAAAGGTGATCGCTTCTTTTTGCGTAACAATACCTAAATCGATTCGAGACACATCACCAGAAAAAAACTTGTCGCCTTTAAAGTTTTCGAACAGCCAAATGCTTGTAGAATCAAGTAACACAAGTTTAGTCCTGTCAGGGCTAAGAGCAGCGGATGTGATCCAACATAGTTTTTCTAAAGTTGTGCATGTTTTAAATGAATCAATCAACTGTGCATCAAAATTGGCTGCATGATCGCCCACTTTATAAACATTGGTTATGCCATCGAAAGGTTCTGTTCTATTTTTGGTAAATAAATATAAATGGCGTTTGTATTCTACGAAGGCCTCTAAATCAAAGTTGCGTTTGTTAGGCGTAATGGGAGTGCCGTCCATTTCAGGATAGGTAAACTTAATAATTTCGGCTTCGGTGGTCTCTGTTTTTATATCTATTGGATTTTCTATTTTATAGATAGTTAACCACTTTCTATCGTTTTTATTATTGCCAAAATCACCTAAGAAAAAATGACCAAATTTATTTTGCGTCATGTCTTCCCAGTCTATATTTTTAGCATTCGTAACAAGGATTTCTTTTTCAATAGCGCCATCTTCGCCCAGGCGATAAAGTTTTGGGTCGTCACCGCCATCATTAATCGCCCACAAACGCTTTTTTTTATCAAACTCAATGCCTGAAATTTCTTTTAATTTAGGGTCTACTGATAATTGCTTTTTACTATAAAGGGTATATATAGAAAGGCTTACAAAGGAGGCAAGTGCAATAAATACAATTACCGTAGTAAATAAAATGCTTTTTTTCAACATGAAATTTTTGGTATTTCAGAGACGTAAGATGCTGTGTATTATTACTTAAGCACACTGATAACGAAAGAATTTTATAGGTTAGTGTGAACCTTTATACGATTTTTTGCTCAATATATTAATAATGAAAAATGATTAAGTTGGTTTAATACTTGCTGTACATTAGTTTGTCATTAATAAGCGAAAATTTTTATCGTAATCGCACCTTATATGTGCAGGTAAAAACTTCTTTGCACTGTAATAATGCGTAAATAAAAATTTGTTTAAATTACCCGCGTTTAATGATGTTTAAATGCACCACATCGCCCTTTAAAGTGTTGTATCGGCCCTGTGGCAAAGATTAAGTACCCATTTTGGTTTAGTTGGAGCCTACTATGTTGAATAAACGTTTTTTCAAAACAAAAAATGAAGCTGAAGTTACCTTTGAGTTTACCCACCCTGATGCAGAGCAAGTAAGTTTACTTGGCGAATTTACCGATTGGCAGCCGGTGCCTATGAAGCTTAATAAAAAAGAAGGGGTATTTAAATGTAAGCAACGCTTGCCAGTTGATCAGCAGTTTCATTTTCGTTACTTAATTAATGGTGATATTTGGGATAACGACCACCAAGCAGATGACTACCTACCTAATACATTTGGCACAGAAAATAGCATAGTGAACACTCAACGCATAAATTAAGGCGAGTAAATGGACGCACTTTCGCAGTTGTTTTATCTGCACGGTATCGGTTATGAGTTTACTAAATACACGGGCGAGCAGGTTATATTTAGCGAAGACACGCGCAAACGTGCCTTACAATGTTGTGGTGTAAATACCGAAGATGAACACCAAATAGCACAGCTTAATTATCAATTAGATGTTGCGCCTTGGTTAGAGTTAGCACCTGATACCAGCTTAGTGAATTTAACTGACAACCTTTTTTATATTCGCATAGATGAGCGTCAACGTGATTTACCTGTTGCGATAACGTTGCCAAAGTTAAACGTAACCTATGAGCGTGCTAACTTACATAATTTGGCTATTACGGGCGATTACTATGTACATGGCGTGCGTTATATTGAAGTAGCAGTGCCTTTAGGGGCTATTCCGGTAGGTTATCATCAGGCGCTGGTTAGTGTAGGGGAGCAAAGCAAAGAGATTCAATTGTGGGCCACCCCAGAAAAAGTTTTTCAAGTAGATGATACTAAGCGCACTGGGCTTTCGCTGCAGTTGTACACAGTTAAAAACAAAGCAGGCCTAGGTGTAGGGGATTTTAATGATTTACTAGAGCTATGTGACTTATGTGCACAGCAGCACATGGACTACATATTACTCAACCCGTTACATTTGCTGTTTGCACAGCAAAGTGAGCGAGCCAGCCCCTATAGCCCTAATAGCCGTGCGTTATTAAATCCTTTGTACATTTGTGTTGAACTATCAGCTGATGCTAAAAACAATCCACAATTAGATGCTTTGTTACACAGTGATGAGGTAAAAGCGCTTTTTAACAGCAATGAACAGTTTATAAATTATGAAAAAGTAAGCGCAGTTAAATATACATTATTTAAAGCGCTATTTAGTCATTTTGAAGCACATGCCAGTGCTTTACGACGCGATGAGTTTGCACAGTTTTGCAAACAAAACGCCCAGACCCTAACTACGCTGAATTCAGCCAATCCTACCTTTGATTACTACTTACAATGGCAGGCTAAATTACAATTAAGCCATTGTCAGCAGCACTGTTTAAATAAAGGCATGGCAATAGGTTTAATTAATGACCTTGCTGTTGGCTGTGCAGGTGATGGCGTTGAGTATCAATCTCAGCAATCACTTTTTAGTGATAATGCCAATGTTGGCGCGCCGCCAGACCCTTGGGCACAAGCGGGGCAAAATTGGGGGCTGCCTGCACTTAACCCGCAACAATTAAAAAATGATCACTTTGCCTTTTATCGCTCACTTATTAGCGCAAACATGCAAGGCGTTGGCGGTTTGCGCATTGATCACGTTATGGCACTAAGGCGCTTATGGTGGTGCTTTGAAAGTAACCATACACAAGATGGCTGTTATGTTTATTACCCTTTTGAGCACTTATTGGCTATTTTAAAAATAGAGTCTCACCTTAATCAGTGCATAGTAATAGGTGAAGACTTAGGCATAGTCCCGCCCGAGGTAAAACACGCACTTGCAGTAAGTGGTATTTATTCAAATAGCTTATTTTATTTTGAAAAACAACATGATGGCGAGTTTTTGCCGTTACAACAATTACCTAAGCATTGTTTAATTATGATAGCGAATCATGACGTACCGCCATTTTGCGGATGGTGGCAAACAGATGATTTAGATATTAAACGTCAGTATCAGCTTATTGATGATCAGCAGTACCAACAGCAATTGCACGAAAGACAACAAGAAAAACAACGATTACTGCGTTTTATACAGTTACATAGCGCAGAGCAACTTAGCGAAACTAGCGATGCTATGTGCGTTTACGGTGAACTTGCCAAAGCACTTGCACACAGTGAGACCCGTTTATTTGCACTTCAGCTTGATGATTTAGATAAACAAACGTATCCGGTGAATATACCCGGTACTAATACCGAATACCCAAATTGGCGCCGTGTTTTAACTCATTCAAGCAACGCTATTTTTAAAAATAATGCCAGTACCTTGGCTGCAGTTAATTCAATAAGGAAAGGATATGAGTAGTACCGCACCAAAGGATTCATTACAGACCCATTACGACGCACAGGTAACTGCACTTCAAGGCGGCAGATTTAAAGACCCTTTTAGTTTTTTAGGGGCACATGCTTATAAAAATGGCTATGAAATACGCGTGTATTTACCCGCGGCTAAAAATGTAAATATTATTATTAATGATAAAAAAGTTATTGCTAAGCGTTATAACAGTAGCGATTTATTTATTGCAACAAGCAACGAAATGCCAACGCAGCCTTATAAGTGTAACGTTGAATATGCAAACTCAGCATTATGTTTTTACGATGAATATAGCTTTGCAAGCAGCCTAGATACGGATGCAATGTATTTATTTAACGAAGGCAGTTTAGAGCATGCATATAAACATTTAGGCGCACACTTTATTAATCAACAAGGGGTTGATGGAGTGCGTTTTTGTGTGTGGGCGCCAAATGCAGCCAGTGTATCTGTTATTGGCGAATTTAACCTTTGGCAAGCTAATCGTCATTATATGCGCTTTCATCCTGCGTGTGGTGTATGGGAGCTTTTTATCGCAGGGCTTCAGCCCGATACCTGTTATAAATTTTCTATTGTGACACAGCAAGGCGATGTGCTTGAAAAAGCAGATCCGTTTGCCTTTAAAATGCAGCAAGCTCCAGGTACCGCCAGTGTATTACAACAGCAAGTAACGGCTATTTCGCTCAGTGATAGCGAGCTTAAAAATCGTCAAAAGCGTAACCATATAGACGCGCCCATAAGTATTTACGAAGTGCACTTAGGGTCATGGCAAAGGGCTGAAGAAAACCGCTATTTAAGCTATAGCGAACTTGCCGACAAACTGGTTAATTACACGCTTGAAATGGGCTTTACGCATATTCAATTAATGCCAATAAGTGAATATCCGTTTGATGGCTCTTGGGGTTACCAGCCGGTGGGTTTATTTGCACCAACTAGTCGCTTTGGTGATTACAGCAGTTTTAAATACTTTGTTCAGCAGTGCCACAAAGCAAACTTAGGCGTGCTACTTGATTGGGTGCCTGGGCATTTTCCTAGTGATCCGCATGGTTTACACCACTTTGACGGCACGCATTTATTTGAACATGCCGATATTCGACAGGGCTTTCATCCTGATTGGAATACCTATATTTATAATTACGACCGCCCAGAGGTTAAAAGCTTTTTAATCTCTAATGCGATGTATTGGCTAGAGCAATTTAGCCTTGATGGACTGCGCGTAGATGCGGTGGCTTCAATGCTTTATTTAGATTACAGCCGCAAAGAAGGTGAATGGATTGCCAATTGTTATGGTGGGCGAGAAAACCTAGGCGCTATTGAGTGCTTAAAGCAGGTGAATTTGCGTAGTTATAAAAATAATCAGGGCATTATGATGGTGGCTGAAGAGTCGACCGCGTGGCCGGGAGTCACTCAAAGTGTTGATCACAATGGCTTAGGTTTTGGCTACAAATGGAATATGGGGTGGATGAACGATAGCCTTCATTACATGCAACATGACCCGCTTTATAGGCAGCATCATCATCACGAAATGACGTTTTCTATGGTGTACGCATTTAGCGAAAATTACATTTTACCGCTAAGTCATGACGAAGTTGTACATGGAAAAGGTTCGCTAATTGAAAAAATGCCCGGTGATGATTGGCAAAAATTTGCCAATTTACGTGCGTATTACGCTTTTATGTGGGCGCACCCCGGTAAAAAACTGTTGTTTATGGGCGGCGAAATAGCACAGCGAAAAGAGTGGGATCACAATCATTCTATTGATTGGCATTTGCTAGAGCATAAAAGCCACCGTGGTATACAAAACACTGTACAAGCGCTTAATACTGTTTATCAAAAGTCGCCTGCACTGTATGAACTCGACTCAAGCCCTGCGGGTTTTGAATGGATTGATAACAACAATAACGAGCAAAGTATATTTAGTTTTGTACGTTATGCTAAAAATACCCACGACTTTATTGTAGTAGTAGCAAACTTTACACCTGTTTCTTATCAAGAGTATGAAATTGGGGTACCCGCAGCGGGTAAATATAAGGTTATTTTAAACACCGATGATGACGCTTTTTTTGGCTCAGGTATTAAAGTAACAGCAAACAAAAACGCCACGGTTAGTAGCGTTAAGGCAAGCGCCCATGGCTTTTCGCATAGCATTAAAATTGCAATGGGCGGGTTAACGACTATTTATTTACAAAAGGTTGAAGATGAGTAATCGATTTGAGGTTTCACATGGGCAACCACAGCCACTTGGCGCATCTATTAGCAGTGGCGGCGTTAACTTTAGCTTGTACGCACCTAAAGCAACACAAGCTTATGTGTGCTTATTTGATAAAAGTGGGCACTCTGAAATATTAAAAGTAACCATGCATATCAACGAAGGCGGTATATGGACAGCCCATGTCGCGCCCTTAGCCGAAGGCGCATTATATGGGTATCGCGTAGAAGGAGAGTACAGTCCTGAAAAAGGTCTGCTGTTTAACGAGCACAAATTGCTGATTGACCCTTATGCAAAAGACTTATTTGGCGAATTTACATGGAGTGAGCGCCACTATGGGCAAATGCCTATTGGCACGAAAAGCACGGTTAATAATGCCATTGATATACCTAAATCACGGGTTATTAATAGCCAGCCTTATAAACATAAAAAGCCAAACCATAGCTGGTCTAATACCGTTATTTATGAGTGCCATGTAAAAGGCGCCACGTGCCGACACCCTAATATTCCTAAAAATTTACAAGGCAAGTTTTTAGGTTTAAGCCACCCTAGCTTTATTGAGCATTTACATAATTTAGGGGTTACCGCACTAGAGCTGCTCCCTGTGCATGCTTTTATAAGTGAGCAGTTTTTAACGGCAAAGGGGCTGCAAAATTATTGGGGCTACAACACGCTCAACTTTTTTACCCCGCATAAAGATTATTTAGTTGATGATGACATTAACGAATTTAAGCGCATGGTTAGCGAGCTTCATAAAGCGGATATAGAGGTTATTTTAGATGTGGTTTATAACCACACCGCAGAAGCGGGCGCCGATGGGCCGATTTTATCGCTCAGAGGGCTAGATAACCTAGCTTATTACCGAACGGTGGCTGATAAGCCTCAGGTGTATATAAACGATACTGGCTGCGGTAACACCATTAATATTGATCATCCTAAAACCTTAAAGCTGGTACTTGATAGCTTACGTTATTGGGTGCAAGTAATGGGAGTAGACGGATTTAGGTTTGATTTAGCCACCATTTTAGGCCGAAATGCCCATGGTTTTAATAGCGCCCATGCGTTTTTTCAAGCCATTGAGCAAGACCCTGTATTGAGCCGTGTAAAGCTTATTAGTGAGCCCTGGGATATAGGACCTGGTGGCTATCAACTGGGGGCTTTTGCTGCACCTTGGCGAGAGTGGAATGACCAATACCGAGATGTAATACGCCGATTTTGGCAAAGCGAAGAAGGCGTTATTGCAAATGTAGCAAAGCGTATTCATGGCTCATTTGATATTTTTGAGCACAGCCAGCGCGGGCCGCTAAACAGTATTAATTTTATTACCAGCCATGATGGTTTTACGCTTGCCGATTTAGTGAGTTATGAGCACAAACATAACGAAGCGAATGGCGAGCAAAATCGCGATGGCCACAGCGCTAATCATTCCACCAATTGTGGTGTTGAAGGATTTACTAATGATGCCAAAATTATTGCCCTGAGGCTGCAGCAACAAAAGAACTTTTTACTTACGCTAATACTCTCAAAAGGGGTGCCTATGATTGCCTCAGGCAGTGAGATGGGACACTCTCAAGGGGGCAATAATAATGCGTATTGTCAAAATAACCGCACCAGTTGGTTGGCATGGAAAGACTCACAACTAAATCATTCACTAATCCGATTTATTGACGATGCACTAAAAATAAGACGTGGTCACAGTGCGTTTAAACACAGTGTGTTTTCAGAAGATATTGACGAGCGCTTTACGGTTAAATGGTTTACCGAGCAAGGCGTAAAAATGACCAACGAGCATTGGCACGAGCCACAGCGCCAGTTTTTAATGTATAGCTTGTTAGATAAGCAAAATAAATACGCCTTATTAATCATTTTAAATGCGAGTAAAAAAACAGTTTTTTGTAAGTTACCCCCATCGCCTATCGCGGCGCAATGGGACATGGTTTTATCAAGTGTACATAACGCATCGGTGAGTAGTAAAGAGGATGCAATAGTCGAAATTTCAGCACAAAGCAGCTGGGTTTTTAGTGCAAATTTAGAGGACGATGGTCATGTCTAAGCAAGACGAAAATGTGTGTGTGGTAAAAGGGTGGCAAGAAGGCCCTGTAATTGATGAAAGCACTTTAAAAGATGATTTAACTCGGCACTTTTATTACAGTTTAGGGCGTGACAAAGTGGGTGAGTCGCAACTGTATTTATATCATGCGCTTGCGCTGACAATCAGAGATCGGCTTGTTGCACGTTGCAGAGAAACCAAACAACAAATCAAGCAAGAAAAACGCCGTAAAACAGCTTACCTATCGCTAGAATTTTTAATGGGTAGAGCACTTGGTAATGCTATTTTAAACCTCGACTTAGACGAACAAGTCTCCAGTGCACTGCAAGAATATTGCACCACAATTGAAACCGTAGCCCAGGCAGAGCACGATGCAGGGCTAGGTAATGGTGGCCTTGGGCGTTTAGCTGCCTGCTTTTTAGATAGTTGTGCAAGCCTTGCGCTTCCCGTGGTTGGTTACGGTATTCGCTACGAATACGGTATGTTTAACCAATCATTAAAAAATGGCCACCAAGTTGAGCAACCCGATAACTGGCTTCGTGAGGGGCACCCGTGGGAGCTTGCCGCGCCTGAGCAATCACAACGAGTGAAGTTTTTTGGGCACGTACAAAGTTATACCGACAAACATGGGCGCGAACACCGTCAATGGGTTGGTTGTCACGACGTATTAGCTGTGCCATATGATGTGCCTATTCCTGGTTATAAAAACGACATTGTTAATACGCTAAGGTTATGGAAATCAGAAGCGACCGATGAATTTAACTTAACCGAGTTTAATGCGGGGAGTTATTCAGAAGCGGTAGCGCAAAAAAACCTAGCAGAACAAATCACAATGGTGCTTTACCCAAATGACAGCAGTGAAAATGGTAAAGAGCTTAGATTACGCCAACAGTACTTTTTATCATCAGCGAGTATTCAAGATATCGTATCGCAATGGGTTGAACAGTACGGCGAAGACTTTAGTGACTTTGCAGCCCATCATGTATTTCAATTAAACGATACGCACCCAAGTATTGCCGTGGCAGAGTTAATGCGCATTTTGGTTGATGACTACGAGCTTGATTGGGATAACGCATGGGAAATTACAACCAGCACAATGGCTTACACTAACCACACGCTATTGCCAGAGGCTTTAGAAAAATGGTCGGTGCCGCTTTTTGCAAAACTATTGCCGCGAATTTTAGAAATTATTTATGAAATAAACGCCCGCTTTTTAGCTCAAGTGGCACAGCATTGGCCAGGCGATGCAAGTAAACAGCGCGCGCTTTCGTTAATTGAAGAAGGCGACGTGCCGCAAATACGCATGGCTTATTTAGCGATTGTGGGTAGCTATTCGGTAAATGGTGTGGCCGCACTACATACCCAACTTTTAAAAGAAGGGCTATTTAAAACCTTTTACGAGCTTTGGCCTAACAAGTTTAATAATAAAACCAACGGGGTTACGCCAAGGCGTTGGTTAGCACACTGCAACCCGGCCTTGAGTCATTTAATTACAGAAAAAATTGGCTCAAAATGGGTTAGCGATTTTGCAGATATAAGCCAATTACGCCGCTACTTCGACGACACCGCGTTTCATCAGCAATGGCAAAATGTTAAACGCGAAAACAAACAACGTCTCGTCGATTTAGTGAAAGAGCGCTGTGGTGTTGATTTTGATGTAGAGATGATGTTTGACGTACAAGTTAAACGTATTCACGAATACAAACGCCAGTTATTAAATGTACTTCATGTTATTCATTTATACGACCGTATACGCCGAGGCGATACCACAAACTTGGTACCACGTTGTGTACTTTTAGGGGGTAAAGCCGCCCCTGGTTATTACATGGCTAAAAAAATAATTAAGCTAATTAATAACGTAGCTGAGGTTATTAATAAAGACCCACTTGCAGCGCCTTATTTACGAGTTGCGTTTTTGCCAAATTATAATGTAACCGCAATGGAAACTATTTGCCCTGCAACCGATTTATCAGAGCAAGTATCGACCGCAGGTAAAGAAGCATCAGGCACTGGTAACATGAAGTTTATGATGAATGGTGCGCTTACTATTGGTACGTTAGATGGGGCGAATATTGAAATTAGAGACGCTGTTGGCGCTGATAACTTCTTTTTGTTTGGTGCGCAGGCTCATCAAATTGATGATATTAAATCGCGATATAACCCTTCACATTTAATAGAGCAAAACAGCGACCTAAGCCATGTAATGCAGTTACTCGAAAGCGGGCAATTTAACCTGTTTGAGCCTAATTTATTTGACGACATTATTAATGCTATTAAAAGCCCTCACGATCCGTGGTTGGTTGCACATGACTTTGAAAGCTATGTGGCAGCGCAAAAGCAGGTAGAGGCTGCGTATCAAGACCAAACGCATTGGACGCGAATGAGTATTTTAAATACGGCCGCAAGTGGCATATTTTCAAGCGATAGAACCATAAGCCAATACAGTGAAGATATTTGGCACCTAACCCCCCTAACTATTAGTGAAACAGACTTACACGCAACTACGAGCCATGCCACTAAGAGCACAGACTAAACGGAGAGAGTATTATGCCTAGTTATGCAAATCGTTACATAAGTAGCTTAACCCGAGATACGTACGCGTTAATACTGGCTGGTGGACGCGGCTCACGCTTACACGAATTGACAGATTGGCGCGCAAAGCCCGCTGTTTATTTTGGCGGTAAGCACCGTATTATCGATTTTCCATTATCAAATTGTATCAATTCGGGTGTGAGGCGTGTAGGCATAGCCACACAGTACAAATCGCACTCTTTGATTCGTCATGTTAATCGCGCCTGGGGCCATTTTAAAAAGGAGCTGGGGGAGTCGGTTGAAATTTTACCCGCATCTCAGCGTAATGGCGATGAGTGGTATTGTGGGACTGCCGATGCGGTTTTTCAAAACATGGATATTATTCGCCACGAACTGCCAAAATATGTGATGATTTTGTCAGGCGATCATGTTTATCGAATGGATTACGGCGCTCTATTAGCTGAGCATGTGCAAAAAGGCGCCGACATGACAGTATGTTGCCTTGAAGTACCTGTTGAAGAGGCTGCAGATACCTTTGGGGTAATGACCGTTGATGAAAAAAATCGGGTATGTCGCTTTGATGAAAAGCCTTCGATCCCCAGCTCTGTCCCTGGTAAGCCAGGTACCTGCTTAGCCTCTATGGGCAACTATGTGTTTAATACTGAGTTTTTATTTGAGCAGCTAAAAAAAGATGCTGAAAATGAAGGTTCTGGCCGCGACTTTGGACACGATATTATTCCGGCAATTATAGAAGAGCACAGTGTGTATGCGTTTCCGTTTAGAGATCCCATGCAAGAAGGGCAACCTTATTGGCGTGATGTAGGAACGTTAGACTCGTTTTGGGAAGCCAATATGGAATTGGTAATGCCCGAGCCACAGCTAGATTTATACGATCCAACCTGGCCTATTTGGACCTACCAAGAGCAGTTGCCACCGGCTAAGTTTATTTTTGATGATGAAGATAGGCGCGGTATGGCGGTAGACTCAACGGTATCGGGAGGGTGTATTGTATCGGGCTCAGTAGTTAGAAAATCACTGCTGTTTTCAAACGTGCACGTGCGTTCATTTTGCGAAATAGAGCAATCGGTTATTTTACCCGGGGCTCTCATTAATCGTCATTGTAAAATTAAGCGAGCCATAATTGATCGAAGCTGTGAAATACCCGCAGGGCTTGAAATTGGCTACGATAGAAAAGCCGATGAAGAAAACGGCTTTAGGGTATCTAAAAAAGGCATCGTATTAGTCACCCGTGATATGCTCACGGAACTTGCTAAAAAGCTTGAACGTCAAGCACACGAAAATAAAAAGTTCGCTTAAAATCGGATGCGAATAACAAAGGTTAAGGAAGTAGTAAATAAATGCATGTATTAATGGTTGCCGCAGAAAACGATGCTCTACCAAACGCTAAAGTGGGCGGGGTAGCAGATGTAGTCAGAGATGCCCCAAAAGCACTGGCAGCACAAGGCGTGAGCGTAGATGTTGTTATCCCAGATTATGGGTTTGAGCAACTGCAACGTGAATATATAGGTGATGTCACTGTTATATTTAGAGCGCAGCCACAGGTATTATCTTTATTTAAAATAAGTGATGACAACACACACATTAATCAATTTGTTATTTCGCACCCACTGTTTAGCCAATCGGGTTCGGTGTATTGCAATGACGAACCCGGGCGACCTTTTGCTACTGATGCAACAAAATATGCATTATTTAGTGTCGCTCTATGTGAAGCGCTGCTACAGGGTTTAATAACGCGCCCTCAAGCACTGCATTTACACGATTGGCATAGCGCGTGTGTCGCCGTATTATTAAAATTTGATAAACGCTACGATACCCTCGCTAATTTACATATTGCCTATACAGTTCATAATTTAGCACTGCAAGGGATCAGGCCTTTTAAGCACGACGACTCGAGTTTAGAGGCTTGGTTTCCGTCGTTAGGTTATAACGGGCAACATTTGTGCGATCCTCGTTACCCACACTGTTTTAACCCTATGCGCAGTGCTATAAATTTGGCAGATAAAGTTCATTTAGTCTCACCTACTTACAGTACCGAGGTACTAAAGCCGAGTAATTATCAGCAAGGTTTTTTTGGTGGAGAAGGCTTAGAGCTTGATTTACAAAATCAATCGGCTCAAGGCAAGGTGGTGGGAATATTAAATGGCTGTGAATACCCTGAGCAAAACCCTGAGCAGGTTACTTTATCGCTCTTGTATGAGCGTATTGAACATACTTTATTTAACTGGATGGCAAAACATGAGCAGCTTGAAACGAGCTACTATGTGGCGCATCAGCGCATGCTGCAGTTTAAAAACACGCCAATAGATGGGCCCCTTGTAACAAGTGTTGGCAGGCTGACCGAGCAAAAGGTGTTATTACTTTGCCAACAATACGGTAATGCATTAGCGCTTGATAACGTGTGTGAAATAATTAAGCGTTTTAACGGTCGTCTTATTATTTTAGGCTCTGGTGACAAAGCCCTTGAAAGCATTTTCACCAAGGCCATGGCACGCAATGCAAACTTATTGTTTTTAAAAGGTTATGGGCAAGGTATTGGCGATAGCCTATATGAGCTTGGGGATTTATTTTTAATGCCAAGCTCGTTTGAACCTTGCGGAATCAGTCAAATGCTTGCTATGCGCGCAGGGCAACCTTGTTTAGTACACAGTGTTGGCGGTTTAAAAGACACCGTAAGTCACAACAACAATGGCTTTGCATTTTCTGGCGGCTCGTTGAATGAACAAGTTGATGGGTTAATGACATGCTTAACTGAAACCCTTACGCTAAAACAGCAAAATCCTAAGCAATGGAGTAACATTACAGCTAATGCTAAAGGAGCACGTTTTTCGTGGGAAACGGTCGCTGCTGATTATATTTCAAGCATGTATTGCTAAATCATTAAAATTAAACGCAGTAGAAGTGACATTTATACCTATTTACGCTATTAATTACTTAGTTTGAGTATAAAAATAAGAAGTAGGTAATGTGTCTGTATTTGTTGCAAGGCAAGCAATATTCAATCGTAAGCAAAATGTAGTTGCTTACGAGCTTTTATTTCGTAATAGTGCTGAAAACTTTTTTCCCGATATAGAAGAAGGTCAAGCAACTGCTCGCCTAATAATGGAAAACCAGCTTAATTTAGGCACACGCCACATCACCTCAGGTAAAACGGCACTGATAAATATAGGCCCAGACTCTTTAAAGCACAATTTATGTGACTTTTTACCCTGTAAAGATGTGGTCATTGAACTGCTAGAAACCATTGAACCCACCGACGATAACTATCAGCTTTGCAGAGAGCTTTTTCATAAAAACTATAAACTCGCATTAGATGACTTTGTTTATAACGAGCAATGGGAGCGATTTTTAAAGTTTATTAAGCTAGTAAAGTTTGATATTGCGCAAACGCCTTTATCAGATATTGCCGAGATTGTAGAAAAACTAAAACAGCATAAAAAAATAAAAATATTAGCAGAAAAAATAGAAACCCAAGCCGATTATCACCAAGCACATAAAATGGGGTTTGATTACTTTCAAGGCTACTTTTTTGCCAAGCCCACAATGCACGAACAGCAAGACATTGATTATAACTATGCGTTAGTTGTGGCTATTTACGCGCAAGTAATGAAACCAAGCCCAGATATAAAGCAAATTAGTGCGTTATTTGAAGCCGATGCGGCCTTGGCTTATAAGCTTATGCGGCTAATTAACAGCGGTGTTTTTCCTATTCAGAGTAAAATATCATCTATTAAACAGGCGTTAGTGTATTTAGGGCATGAGCGTTTAAAAAAGTTTGTTAGTTTAATTGTTACCGCGCACACCGCGGGTAAAAAGCCAGCAGAACTAATGCAAGTGTGTGTAGTTAGAGCACGCTTTTGTGAGCTAATAGCAAAGCAGGTGTCTAAATCGTTGGCGGGTGAGGCGTTTTTAACCGGCTTGTTTTCGTTACTAGATGCCATACTCGATCAACCTATGAGTTTATTAGTCGAAAAGTTACCTTTTCCTGATGATATTAAAGCGGCATTATTAAACGAAAAAAACACCCTATATTATATTTTAAATGTAGTACAAGCGTACGAAACAGGTAGCTGGTGGACATTAGAAAAAGCCGTTATATTACTAAATGTTAAAAGTGATGTGCTGCCAGGGTTATATAATCAAGCCGTAGATTGGGCAGGTAATTATAAAAATAATAGTTAAAGGACAGTAACCGCTCATTATGCGAAATTATAATATGGATTTTATTCGCGGCATTGCCGTGCTTTGCTTAGTGTATATGAATGGCTATGCGTTTGGCTTAATGGATTATAGCTATATTCCTTTATCTACCCCGCCTTTTAGTGACACCCTTATCCATGCTGTGAGTACTTTTTTTGTTGATGGCCGATTTAGAACGCTGTTTAGCTTACTGTTTGGGGCAGGGCTTTATATTCAATGGCAAAAAGTTAAATCAATAGCACCTTTAAAAGCGCGATTGCATTGGCTTATCATTTTTGGTTTGGTACATGGTTTTTTACTTTGGGCTGGCGACATTTTATTTTTGTACGGTGTATCTGGCTGGTTTGTTCTAAAATATTTGCAAAGTAATAATCAACTGCTTGTAAAAAGGGCAGGAGAGTTTCTTTTAATTGGTTGTGTAGCCATGGGGTTGGTGCTCTTTAGTGCGCCAGATGAGGTCGTTTATCGTGATTCAGCACAGTATATCGATTTATATAGCCCGCATTACAGCGATTACTTTTTGAGTAATCTAGGTATGAATGTATTAATGCTGGTAGCTGTTCCTATCATGATCATGTGGCTGTGCGTAGGGCTAATGCTGATTGGCATATATTTATATAAAAATGAGGTTTTTAGTAAAGGTTTAACTAAGCCGCACCTTATTGTTTGTATAGCTGGCGCCTTTATTTTTTCAGGCATGAGGCTTTATGCGTCAAAGTTCACAGGGGGAGCAGGGTTCGCCCTACAAGAGTTTATAAATACCTTTGCCGCATTGTTCATGGCTGTATTTTATATTCATCTCATCGTTAAATTTTGCAATAACAGTGCCCATGTGGGTCGGCTTATTCAGCAAGCTGGGCGTTTAGCCTTTACCTTATATATATGCCAAACACTTATGCAGCTGTTGCTTTATAAAGTGTTGTATCCGCAGTGGGTATTAAGTTTTAACCGAATAGACTATTGGATAATCGCGACTGGCCTAGTTAGCGTGCAGCTATTGTTTACTGCTTTATATTGTCGCTATTATGAGCAAGGGCCACTGGAATATGTTTGGCGCAGGTTAACTCAAGCAAAAATTGCAAAAATTAATGCGTAAAGGTTTAAATTAGGGGCGAAAAATAATGGCGTGTGGTTTACACTAGTCGCCTTTAAAATTAGGACCATTAAGTGCCATGACCGAATTAAAACGTTTAAATAAATTTATTAGTGAAACAGGTTTTTGTTCACGCCGTGAAGCCGATAAATATATTGAGCAAGGTCGTGTAACGGTTAATGGTAATACGCCTGAAATGGGCGTAAAAGTGGCTGATACCGATACTGTTTTAGTAGATGGAAAACCGCTGCGCGAAAAACCAAAACGCGTGTACATTGCGTATAATAAGCCAGTGGGTATTACCTGTACCACCGAGAGTAAAATTCAAAGTAATATTGTCAAAGCCGTTAATTATCCCACCCGTATATTTCCTATCGGCCGTTTAGATAGACCTTCAGAAGGATTGATTTTTTTAACTAACGAAGGCGATATCGTTAATAAAATTTTGCGAGCGGGTAATAACCACGAAAAAGAATACGTGGTGACAGTTGATAAACCACTCAATCGCCAATTTGTGAGCAAAATGGCCAACGGTATTCCTATTTTAGATACCGTTACAAAAAAATGTAAAGTGACACAAACAGCTCCGCAAGAATTCAAAATTGTGCTTACGCAGGGTTTAAACCGCCAAATTCGTCGTATGTGTGAATACCTAGGTTATGAAGTTGTGACCCTTAAACGTACCCGCATTATGAATGTAACGTTAAAGGGCTTAAAAGTAGGCCAGTGGCGACATTTAACCGACGTAGAAATGGCGCAAATTAATGACTCCATTGCCGATTCGGGTAAAACGCAAGAGCATTCGGTTGATACCAATAAGCAAAATGCCAATAACAAAGGCGAGCCTAAAAAGCGTGATTTTCAGGGTGAAAACCCACGCGCCTTTAATAATGAGCGAGGCACTCGCACTCAAAGAAGTAATACCCCTTTTCAAAAGCGCTCAACCACCTATGTAGGTAAAGGGGGCGCTAGTAAAAATACGCAAGGCGATAGCAAAAGCGCAAACAACAAAAAGCCAGCAAACGGTAAAGCGCGTTCATCTGGCACATTAAGTTTAAAAAAATAGCGTGCGCACTTACCATTGTATTTGATGTACAACATTACCGAGTGGGCTTTTAACGCCCACGATGTTTATTTTCTCATTTTTTAGCCGCTTTAATGCTGGTTTATCTAAATACCACCTAAAAGAGCGCTTTCTGTAAGTTTGTAAATCAAGCACAACCAGTTTTGCGCAGCTGTATTCGTAATCACTCGGACACGCCTCTACAGCCAGTAGCTGGTACTCTTGCTGCCAGCTATTGTCGCTATAATAATACGTCCATAACTTTACTGAAATACAAAAAGCAGCCCACAGCCATAAGTACACTAAAACAGGTATAAACAAAATACCAAGCCAGCCCCTAAGCTTCCCATCATCCTCTAAGTAGTCTTTAAAATTTGATTTAAATGTTATGCATGCGTTGTACTTTTTGTATCCGTACATCCCCCCTGCAATACTAATTATTACTGACAAAACAGGAAGCAGCTTATGTGTTAAAAAATCATAAGCGGTATTGGCAATAAAGGGGGGATCGAGATTTTCATCCCAAGCAATAAAAAATAGGGGTGGGAATAGTAAACTAGCGGTAATTATTATTCTAAAAAGTTGTTTTGCTGTCATTTGAGGGGTTATTTATAAAACACAACGCCAATATAAAGTAAAAAAAGCCCTAAATAAATGGCTAATGCAGATACGCTGTTTTTAGAGCGCAGTCGTGTAATTAAATCGTAAGTACCGTCAAATATTACCAGTGCAATACCGCTCGTGAAACGGTAGTTTTTTAAATCTACATTGCCATTTTCGTCGGTTATAAAGCGAAAATAGCCAAACAGAATACAAATACAACCTAGTTTATTATGTCCATCTTTAACCTCGGTTTAAATAATAAAAAACGCAGCTACTGTGAGGTAAGCTGCGTTTTAAACGTCCTGTAAGGCTTTTAAATTACTTTCTAGGCTCGTAGTCTATTCTAAATACAACAGTATAAAGCACAGGTACTACGATAAGCGTAAGTATGGTTGCAAAACCTAAACCAAACATAATAGTTACCGCCATTGACTGGAAGAACACGTCAAACAACAACGGGATCATACCTAAAATGGTGGTAATAGCCGCCATGGCTACAGGGCGTACACGGCTAACGCCAGATTCAAACACAGCTTGATAAGGCGATTTACCATCGCGAAGCTCAAGATTTATTTGATCGACCAACACAATGCCGTTTTTAATTAGCATCCCGCTTAAACTTAGTAATCCAAGTAGTGCCATAAAGCTAAATGGCGCATTCATTATTAACATGCCCGCACTCACACCAATAATGGCAAGTGGCACTGTAGCCCAAATAACTAAAGGCTGTTTAAGTGAATTGAACAGCAGTACGGTTACCGCAAACATCGCTAAATAACCCAGCGGTAATGAACCAAATATAGCGGCTTGTGCATCCGATGACGACTCATACTCGCCGCCCCATTCTAATTTATAGCCACGCGGTAGCTCTATTGCTTCTACGGGTCCGCGCACGCGTGCAAATAACTTAGCGGCAGTTTCATCGCCTAATACGTTGTGATCGGCCATTACCGTTATTGTGCGCTTTCGGTCGCGGCGCATAATTAGGCTGTCTTCCCATTCAACCACAAATTCGTCAACCACCTGTGTTACTGGCACAAATACACCCAGTACAGGGCTGTATATTTGTAAATCGTGAACGCTTTCTACATTTAGGCGCTCATTTGCCGGTGAGCGAGCAATAATTGGCAGAAGTTGCGTACCATCACGATATACACCCACTTGCTTGCCCGAAAGGCTAGTAAGCAGAACATCATCAAGGTCTGACTTACTAATACCTAAGCGGCGCGCTTTTTGTTCGTTAAATTGTGGACGAATCATTTTAGTACGTGCGCGCCAATCATCACGAATATTATAAGCGCCGTCGTCTTGTGCGATAACTTCTTCAGCCTGGGCGGCTAATCGTCTCAGTATTACCGGATCGGGGCCTGTAAAGCGTGCTTCAATTTTAGCATCGGTTGAGGGGCCAATTTCCATAGGCTTAATTTTAAGCTCAGCTGAAAGCGGTGTATTTTGCGAGTATTCACGCACTTTTTGCATTACTACAGCCACCGCCTCGCGGTTTTTTACTCTAATAATGAGCTGCCCGTATGACGAGTACGACTTTTGCGGTGCATAAGTAAGCATAAAGCGTGGAGCACCTTGGCCTGTAGTACTGGTTATTTCTTCAACTAGCTCTTCTTTTTGAAGGTAGTTTTCAAGCTTTTTAATTCCCTCTAGCGTTGCTCTTATGTCGGAGCCTTGTTGCTGCCAGTAATCTACATAAAACATAGGCGTGTTAGAGGCGGGGAAAAACGATTGTTTAACCGCACCAAAACCAACCACAGCCGAGCAAAGGAGCACGACCATAAGCACAAGCGTGGTTTTACGATAATGCATAGACACATCTAAAAGTGCTTTATAGCCGGTAAAAATAAAGCCTTGATATGGGTCGTCATCTTCCTCTTCGCCCTCAGCATTTTTAGCTTTTTTAAACTCATCTTGTTTAAACATTAAATTTGCAAAAAATGGCGTAAGCGTAATGGCGGTGATCCAGCTTAGTAAAAGCGATATAAACAAGACCCAAAATAAGCTACCCGCAAATTCACCGGTTGCATCAGAGCTTAAGCCAATAGGGGCAAACGCAGTAATACCAATAACTGTAGCGCCTAGTAGCGGCCATTTAGTTTGTTCTACAATATTAACCGCAGCTTTTAACTTAGTTTGGCCACGCTTTAAATTTATTAATATGCCTTCGGTTACTACTATGGCGTTATCTACCAGCATACCAAGGGCAATAATAAGCGCACCGAGAGAAATACGTTGCAAGTCTATGGCGAACAACTTCATAAATATAAAGGTGCCTAAAACGGTGAGTAATAAAATACCGCCAATTAAAATACCACTTTTTAAGCCCATAAATATAAGCAGTACGACGATTACAATGGCAATCGCCTCTACTAGGCTGACAATAAAGCCATCTACCGATTTTTCTACTTCTTTAGGTTGGTTATACACCGATTCTACATGTATGCCATGTGGGCGCTGGTACTCAAGCTCTGCTAAGTGCTCGTCAATACGTTTACCTACATCTACTACGTTCACGCTATTCATAAACGAGACACCAATTAAAAGCGCTTGTTCTGAGTTGTAGCGAATAACATTGCTGGGTACTTCTGCGTATTCTCTAAATACTTTTGCTACATCACCTAAGTATATAAGCTCGCTAGCACCGGGTTTAGATATAAGTAGAGTTTCGAGCTCTTTAACATCTTTAAATTCGCCGGTTGGGTGAAAGCGTATAGACTCATCGCCCACTCTAATTTTACCTGCGTTAGAGACTGTATTTTGCGATTGCAGTAAACCAAAAATATGGCTTGGGGCAATACCGAGCTGCGCTAATTTACGGGTAGACACTTCAACCATTACTTGAGGCTGTTGCTCACCAGCAATGGTCACTTTACTCACACCTTTAACGAGTACGAGTTCGCGCTTTAAGTAATCGGTGTAATCTTTAAGTTCATCATAAGAGTAGCCATCGCCGGTAACCGCATACATAACGCCATATACATCACCAAAGTCATCTAAAATGGTGCTTGGGTAAACGCCACTCGGGAGTGAAGGTGCTAAATCGTTAATTTTACGGCGCATTTCATCCCAAATTTGGCGCAGCTGCTCTTTTCGGTAGGTGCTTTTCATTTCTACCGATATTTGCGACTTACCATTTGATGAAATAGAGGTCACATAATCTACGTAGGGGAGTTGCTGAATTGCATTTTCGATAGGAAAGGTGACTTCTTCCTCGACTTGTTGTGGCGATGCACCCGGATACATAGTAATAACCATGGCGGTTTTAAGCGTAAACTCTGGGTCTTCTAGTTGGCCTAAATCAAAGTACGACACACTCCCGCCAATTAACAGCAGTAGTGCAAACATCCAGCTAATTACTTTTTTCTCTATGGAGAGTTGCGCAAAGCTCATAATTATAAGCCTCGCTCTTTATTCCATGGACGTACTTTCATGCCTTCATCTAATGAGTGTACGCCAGCAGAGACGACAATTTGGCCTTCTTTAATACCGCTTAACACTTCAATGCCGTCACGGTGTACTTGGCCCACTTTAACGGCTTGTTTATTAACAACACCAGTTTCTGGGTTATATATCCACACATAGGCGTTATCTGACACGCTTTCTTTAGCTTCAGAAAAAACCGACTCAACCGGCAAAATAGTGTAAGCCACTTGCGAGCTGGTTACTTTTGATAAATCGATAAATACACGGCCCGTCATCCCTGCAAGTAGGTTAAAGTCTTTAGGCACTGGTAGCGAAAAAACAACTTTGTAGGTAAGCGTAGTAGGATCGGCCTGCGTATCCCACTCTTTTAAATCAAGGGTGTACTCTTTATTATCATAACCGTCAAACACAACGGTAGGGTGGTAGTCGCTGCCTTTTTTAATGCGCGCTATTATTTTTTCAGGAACTTGGATTTCCACATCCATTAAATCGCGGGTTTCTAGGCGTAAAATGTTTTGCTTGGCTTGAATGTTTTCAAAGTTTTTAACAAATACTTTGGCTACAGTCCCTGCAAATGGGGCGCGCAGTTCGCTGTATTCTAGGTTGGTTTCGGCAATTTTAAAGGCTGACTCTGCCACTTGCATATTGGCCAATGCTTCATCGTACTCTGATTGACTCGCGATTCTTTTTTCAAGTAATTGTTCAATGCGGCTAAGTTGTGATTTAGCAAGCTCATAACGGGCTTTTCTATCATCGTATTGTAACTGAAAGTCCTCTGGGTCAAGCTTTGCTAAAAGTTGTCCTTTTTCAACTTCTTCACCTGCTAATACCGGAAACTCTACCAGTTCACCATTGACTCTAAATGCTAAGTACGAGCCTTGGTTAGCAACCACTTCAGCAGGAAAACTGCGCACATTTGTTTGCGAATCATGTCCTATATTGAATAACTTTACAGGCCTAATGGGCTCTTCTTTTACTTGCTTTTCTGGCTCTGAACAGGCCATTAAGGTAAGTAGAGTCGTAGTAAGTATACATAGACGAAAGAGTTTCATGTCTTCTCCGTGGCAATGATGGGCAAAATAATTAAGTGCAGGATACGCCGCAACCATATAAAATAAAATTCATTAAATTTTAGAAACATAATAAGTTTTATTTATGATCATGTTGAGCGCAGTATGAAGCTGAATCAATTACAAATTTTAGATGCCATTGTACAAAGTGCAAGTTTAAGTGGCGCGGCGCTTAAATTACATAAAACTCAACCTGCGCTTACATTAGCAATTAAAAACCTAGAGGCAAAAATTGGCTTTGAACTACTTGATAGAAGTAAGTACCGATTACAGTTAACTGAAAAAGGTCGTGTTTTTCATCGCGAAGCACAACAATTATTGCATGCAAATGATGAGCTAGCACAGCTTGCTAAAGAGCTCGCACTGGGTAACGAGCCACAATATCGAATTTGTTATGAGCAAATTTGTCAAAAAGACAGTTATAACGAGATCATAAGTAATACTTTTAGACTATTTAAGCGTACGGAGTTTAATTTAACCAGTGGCAAACGCTTTGTCTCTTTAGAGCAAGTAAATAGTGGGCAAGTGGAGTTAGGCATAGGCCCCTGGTTTGACTTATTTCATGCAACAGGGCACTTAGAAAGCCTACCTATTGGTAAATTAAACATTGGTATTATTGCAGCTACTAAAGCGTTTCCTAAGTACATGACCTTTAACGAGCTACAAAATTACCCGTGTTTGGCCATGTTTGAAAGTGACTTAAGCATAGACAGCGACAAGCTTTCTTACTCAAAAGGTTCTGCCTTAATGAAGATTGACGATGTAACCAATTTAAAGTCTTTTTTGCTTGCTGGTGCTGGCTGGGCAATGATGAATATAGACTATTGCGCCCCTGAAATAGAAGCCGGGCTGTTGCAGCAAATACAGATAAACGACAGAGAAGATGAGTTTGGTATAGAAGTACGTGCATTTAGGCGTGATGCAATACACCATGGCCCTGTTGCGCGCTCTATTTGGGAGCAATTTAAAGTACTCAGTGAGGCGTACGTTAATGACCGCTGATATTGATAAAGAAACCCTCATTTACACCATTATTGCAAATATACCTGCAGGTTTTGTTGCAAGCTACGGGCAAGTAGCAACGCTTGCCGGTTATCCGCAAAATTCACGCTTAGTAGGGCGCCTTTTAAAGCAAATGCCAGATGATTCTGTTATACCGTGGCACAGAGTAGTAAACAGCCAAGGTAAAATATCATTCCCTGCAGGCAGTGATAAATACCAAGAGCAGCGCCAAAAGCTATTATTAGAAGGGGTTAGCTTTAAAAACGACAAAGTAAATATGCGCGAGTGTAGATGGCAGTAGTGAAGGTATTATCGTAAAAAAGCTTTTAAAGGCTGCTTTATTACAAGTGTGCGGCTTACTTTTTTGTTTTAGCTAGCGTAAATCTACAACAAATAGGGTTATTCAGCTTGTAGTTTACCTTTTCCACAACCTCCTTATCTAGCTTTGTGAATGAAAAACTTACAATGATAAGCGATATATTTTCTATTTTTTACACAACAAAAATATACACGGCAAAGTAAAAACACCTCCACACCTACCTATAGCTAAAATGGCATTAAATCAATTAAGCGTCGAGATTTGGCATAACATTTGAACTACTTATTAGTTGTAAATAGATATTGAGCATACCAAATGTTGGCTCAAGGGCGCGTTTAAAAATGGTATCTCATTTACATTAAGGTAAAAACGTAAGTAATCCTCAAGCCATCTTAAAAGTGACTGATAAATTATTTGAAAAATACGGTTTTTCACATCGCTAGTGATGAATGATCAAGCTGATGAAGTGTAAATATTTAGTTTTAAGCATGAGGGTTATTAAAACCAAATATTAAGGACTAACAAACTATGACTGACCCAACTTTATTGATTTTAATGTACTTTGTGATCCCTGTGTGGCTTGCTGCTGGTATTGCTGATTGGTTTTGTCATCGACGTAGTAATATTTCTACAACCAGCGGTGCTAAAGAGTCATTTATTCATTTATTAATGTTTGCCGAAGTGGGCATTCCGTTAATCCTCGTTTTAATTTTTGAAGTTAATAGTTTGATTATTGCCCTTTGTATTGTGTTGTTTTTTCTGCATGAGCTTACAGCAATGTGGGATGTAACTTATGCGGTAAGTAAGCGAAGGGTAGGGCCGGTAGAGCAACATATACACAGTTTTTTAGAAATGATACCCCTGTTAGCTTTGGTATTAATTATTGAGCGCCATTGGGAGCAATTTACCGCTTTATTTACTCCAGGCGGCTTTCCTCCTGACTTTACGCTGCAATTAAAAGCCTCTCCTTTACCAATAACTTACTTGGCAACGGTGCTATTTATAGCACTTGCGCTAGAGTTTACGCCTTATTTAGAAGAGTTCATTCGCGGTATACGTGCTAAAAAAGATAACACTTAATCTGCTTAAGTTATTTAAGCAGTTAATTTATGCGTGCCTAAATAGGCACGCTCTTGCTCACACTGTGCTAAATGGTGCTGCTGCTTGAGCACAGGTTTTAGTGGCAAGCTCAGGTGCTGTCTAAGGTATTGCTAACCAGAGCCTCACCAATACTTAGTGGTGCTTATTTAGGTATAATTGAAAAAAGGCTAGGTAAAAATAGCGGCGTATATACGCCGCTATTATTTTATAAAAACAATAAGCTGAGATTAACTAATATGAGTGAGCCATCATGACTATGGTAGATGCTGCCCACCTGTCACACCCATTATTTCAGCGGTTATGTAACTTGACTCTTGCGATGCTAAGTAGACATAGGTGGGTGCTAGTTCAGCAGGCTGGCCTGGTCTACCTAATGGTACGTTATCACCAAATTCAGGCAATTTTTTAGCCGGTTGGCCGCCACTTTGTTGAAGTGGGGTCCAAATTGGCCCAGGAGCAACCCCATTAACCCGAATGCCTTTATCAATCACCATTTTTGCTAAGCTTTTAGTAAAGCTTGTAATTGCGCCCTTAGTCGATGCGTAATCAAGAAGCCCAGCAGAGGGTTGATAGCATTGGATAGAGGTTGTATTAATAATACTAGCGCCCGGTGGCATATGTTTTACCGCCGCCTTTGTTATCCAAAACATAGCAAATACATTTGTTGCATATGTTTGGCAAAATTGCTCGGTAGATAAATCGTCTAACTCGGCAACAAACTGTTGTTTACCCGCATTATTCACTAATATGTCGATTGAGCCTAAGTTCTCAACGCTTTGCGCCACAAGGTCGTTACAAAAACTCTCATCAGAGATATCGCCTGCAATTCCCCAAGCTTTGCTACCGCTGGCTTTTAAAATATCGAGTGTTTCTTTCGCATCGGCTTCTTCGCTGGCTAAGTAATTAATAACCACATCGGCACCTTCTCTGGCAAATGCAATGGCAACCGCTCTGCCAATGCCCGAGTCGCCCCCAGTGATCAACGCCTTGCGGCCTTTTAATCTGTCGCTACCTACATACGTATCTTCGCCGTGATCTGCTTTAGGTTTTAAAATTTCATCTAGGCCTGGGTCTGGTTGATCACTGTCTTTTTCGGTTCGTCCCATTTGATATTGGCTTCTAGGGTCTTGCATCGTAAATTGGTTAGTTGGCATATCAACGTCTCCTTTAACGTAAAGTTTAAGTTGGATTAACTGCATGTAATCACAAAGAGCCTAATGGCATATAACGCAGCAATGCGTGTTACCTACCTCTTTGCTTGGCGGGAATAGACGTAAAAGTGAGTGTGGTTGTAAAATATTGAGTATAAGTAGCAACTTACTAATGTAGCACTTGCCTCAATTGTAGAGTCAGCTTGGAATGCGCCCACTTTGTATCTCCTTTAACGTATTTGCTTGGTCAAGGTTTTACTGACCATTTATATTGAAGGAGCAATAGGTATGCCATAGCGTTACATTTAAAATATGAAGCTATCTCACTTATTTTAATGCATTTATTTTTAAACTAGGAAAAGAGTAAGTGAATAAAATGGGTAAAAAAGGGATAAGAGTACCGAAAATGTTACACGCTGTTTATCGAGCTAGTTAATTAGGCGAGTAAGGATAGTGATAGGCTTATAGTCAGAGCCGTAAATAACAGCGTTTTTAATTAAGGCTTAGGTGATATCGCCTAAGCTACAACGCGCTTTTATCGCGCTTTTATATAGAAGGGTAGCCAAATTATTGTGGTTTATGTGTGTGGCATAAAATTACTAATTACATGCATTAATACACGTAATTAGTAATTGAAATGTAGTGGCACACACACCCAGCTATTACAAAGAGGTGCCAAATTGCGTGGCTAAATTGAGTGCTTTTAGCGCTATAAAACAATGTTCCTAAGCTATAAAAAATGCCACCTGCCAGTAACCAGTACAGTGCTTTTACATCAATATTTAAATAAAGTGGGTATACAATCGCAAGGGCAAACCAGCCCATAAGTAAGTAGGTAGCCAGCGAGACTTTTTTATTACCATTTTTAACCAGCACTTTATAAGCAACGCCACCAAGCGCGACTGCCCAAATAAAGCTCAGTGTGCCCCAAGACCACCATCCATTAAGAGATAGCAACAAAAATGGGGTGTACGTACCTGCTATTAATACGTAAATAGCGCAGTGATCGCACTTTTTATAAAAAGCGCGTAATTTTGGCTGTACACTGGCGTGATAAAGTGTGGATGATAAAAACAATACAAATAAACTAGCCCCATATACAGCGGTGCTAATATAAGCTTTTACGCTGGTGGCTTGTTTAAATAAATCCCACATTACAAACACAGCAAAAAATATTCCCAGTGCATGGCTTAATACATTGAGTTTTTCTTCTTTGCGAGAATAGGGTGCATCTATAGTCATACTAGTCCTACCACTTATTAATTGAACTTGAGTGTACAGGTGTACGCTCAATGTTTCAATGTCAGCATTGTTACTGTAAATTAGTCACCGTACTTTTATTGATTTTAAAGGGAATTAATCGGGTATAGTGTGGTCGTATAGTCTCAATTAATTAAGGCACGTTTATCATGAAAAAAGAGCTCAAAGCCGTTTTACTTACTGCCATTGTGTATCCTGGGGCAGGGCATTTTTTGCTTAAAAAGCATTTAATAGGCTGTATTTTTGCAGGTGTATTTACGCTACTTTTGTTTATGACATTAGGTGATATTTTGGCTATAGCGCAATGTAGCGCAAATGAAATTTTAGCAGGTAAAATTCCGATGACGGCTTCAGGCATTTTACAAGCCGCTCGTAATCCATCAGGTGAATGTGCTCAGCTTGGGGAATATAAATATCTTCCTTTAATGGTGGTCATTTGGTTACTAAGTATGGCTGATGCTTATCGGTTAGGTAAAAAAGTTAAACCCGATACGCAAAACAAAAAGTAATGATAGTCGTTGTTTGAAACTGCAAATAGTGAGCTAAAAAATATTTACTAATAGTTAGTCAAAAAATTAAAAAGGTTAGTTAAATTAACCAAGACTGAATACTGCGTTGCTGTATGGTTTTTAATATAGTCTTTATATATCAATGATTTAATTTTTATTTTTCTGTTGGCACAACCCTTGATTATGTTATTGCGTCTAAACAATATACACAACAAGGAATACCATTATGAAACATTCAATTAAAATCGCTATGGCAAGTTTATTAGTATTAGGTTCTTCGCAAGTACATGCGAGTGAAGTGGACTTAGATGTAACTGATATTATAACGCAAAACGTAACAAGCTATATTAATCAAGCAACGGCAGAACTTAAACAATCAATTTCGCAGAGCCTTAGTTTTGATGCCCAGGCAGTACTTGAGCAATTTGTAAATCAAGCGCAAGAACAAGCTGACGTTACCACGCAGTCTACAATGCCGGTAACTACGCAAGTTAAAGCTAAATAAGTGTAAAAGGATAAGACGATGAGTAACGAATTAGGATTATTTGCACTTATGTTGGCGCCTGTTGTAAGCATGATTAGTGTTTACTATATGGTTCAAGTAATAAAAAGTATGGGAAGTTGGATCAACTTTTAATTTATAGGTAAATAATTCGATTTGAGTAAGCTGATCGACTTAGTAAAAGCGCACGTAAATAAAGGCAGTGTAATTTAAAGAAGTAGACTTTATGAAACGTGCGATTTTCCCATTACCAATATTTGTGTTACCAGAAGGCTATACGCGTTTGCGTATATTTGAGCCTAGGTATTTAAACATGGTAAAAACCGCACTACAAAATAATGTCGGTTTTGTACTATGCACCTATCAGCACGACACGCCATTTAATATTAGCGCTCAGGGCTGTTTGGTCGATATTATCGACTTTGATCAAGACCCTAGCAATATGCTACTCATTGATGTGTACGCTGCTAAAAGCGTGCAAATAAATGACGTATACCAAGATGAAAGTGAATTGCGCCATGGCTTATTAAGCGATTGCAATACGCCGTATTGGTACAATGACTCACACAGTGAAATTTCGGCTGATAATCAACGCTTGTCTGATTCTTTACAGGACATATTTTTAAACAATAAAGAGCTTTCTAGTTTATATAGGCAAACCAAGTTTGATAATTTAGCCTGGGTAGCTGCCCGCTGGCTTGAACTATTACCTATATCTATCGATAAAAAACAGCAACTTGCGTTCGAAAGTAACTTTGCTAACTTACTAAACTTCCTCCATACTGTGATCAACAATGAATTTGCCTAAAATAATGTGATCTGCGTTTAATTGCTTGGCGTATAGATATGTACAAAAGCATACACGGGATTAATTATTATGGTAAGTCAACAACCCTCACCACGTTGTGAACCTAATACAGGTAAATATACTGCCATGCCAGAAACGCCAAGTGCAGAGCTTATGCAAGCTCTGCTTGATGTAGCTACTTCGCGAGACAAAAGAGCGTTTGCTTACTTATTTGAATACTTTTCGCCAAAAATTAAACGCTTTGGAATTAAGCAATTTGGCTCTGAGGCACAAGCAATGGAGCTTGTACAAGAAACACTAACCTCAGTGTGGCGTAAAGCGCATTTGTATCACAGCGATAAAGGGGCTGCGACGACCTGGGTATATACCGTAATGCGTAATGCCTCATTTGATATGCTTCGTAAAATGAAAAGTAATAAAGAAGAAAATATAAGCGAAGATATTTGGCCACTTATTAACGAATCTCAAGATACAACACTTGAATTTAGCGACCACTTGGAAGATCAACAAATTAAACGTTACCTAGACAAACTACCAACCGCACAGCGAGAGGTAGTCAGAGGTGTTTATTTCCAAGATATGTCGCAAGAGCAACTTGCTCAACAATTAAATATTCCTGTAGGCACGGTAAAATCACGATTGCGTTTAGCCTTGCAAAAATTACGTAATGAAATGGGAGATCAGCATGATTAAACATCACCCTAGTGAATCTTTACTAGCACAATATTGTTCAGCGCAGTTACCTGCATCGTTAAGCGTAGCGGTATCTATACACGTTGATATGTGCCCAGTTTGCCAAGCAAAAGTGGCAAAACTTGAAGCCGCTAATGCAAAGGATGTATTTAGCGAGCCGCCACACGCCCCTGATGCATTAAAATTAAGTAACGATTTACAAGTGCCAGACTTTGACGCTGACCTCCTAGATTTGATAACCGCCGATGCTAGCATTGATGAAGTTTACGAAGTTGAGCCGGTAACCGTACAAGTTAATGAGCATAACTACGAATTACCACGCGCTTTAACACGCATTTCGCATGGGCGTTTTACGCAAGTGGGTAAGCTTGCTCGCTCTCGCGTTGCTATTGATGATGGCCCATTGCGCTCAAGCCTTTTACATATTGGCGCAGGGGGCGAAATCCCCGAGCATACTCATACTGGTTTTGAAGTAACCTTGCTACTTGATGGTGAGTTTAGTGATGAAGAGGGCAGTTACGTGCCAGGAGACTTTATTTGGCAAGATGGCTCTCATCAGCACACCCCACTTACAAAAGATGGCTGTTTATGCTTTACAGTAGTCAGTAGTGCGCTACATTTTAATAAAGGGCTCAGTAAGTTACTTAATCCTATAGGTAACTTGATTTATTAAGAGAATTTATGCAAACAGACACAATAAAAATAGGTATTAGCGCCTGCTTAGCAGGCGAAAAAGTACGTTTTGATACAGGCCATAAAAAGTCTAACTTTTGTATGGATGAACTTGGAAAACATGTAGAGTATACGCGTTTTTGCCCAGAGGTAGCCGTAGGGTTACCTATTCCTAGGCCAACCATACGCCAAGTACGCGTAGGCGATACAATAAAAGTATGTCGCCCAGATGGCACTGGCGATGTTGGGCCTAAGCTAACTGAATACGGTAAAAAAGTAGCCACAGAGCAAGCTAACAACCTAAGTGGTTTTGTTTTTTGTGCGAAAAGCCCAAGCTGCGGTATGGAAAGAATTAAAATTTATAACGAAGCGGGCACCGGCAACACATCTGAAGGCGTTGGTTTTTTTGCTGAGCAAATAATGAAGCACAATCCATTATTGCCATGTGAAGAAAACGGCCGCTTAAACGACATGCATTTACGCGAAAACTTTGTAATGCGCGTGTACGCTTACAAACAGTGGCAGTTATTAGCTTCTGAGCCGCTCACAGTGCATAAGCTTACCCAGTTTCATTCGCAATATAAGTACTTATTGATGGCTCATAATTATCAAGCTTACCGCGACTTAGGTAATTTACTTGGTACTTATAAAGGTGATGATATTAACGCTTTAGCAGATGAGTACATTCTTGGGTTAATGAACGGCCTTAAAAAGCCTGCATCACGTAGGAATAACTGCAACACGTTAATGCACTTGCAGGGCTACTTTAAAAAAGACTTATCTAAGGTTGAAAAGCAAGAGCTACGCGATGCCATCGATGAATACCGTCAAGGTTTAGTGCCTTTGTACGTACCGCTTACTTTGTTAAAACATCATCTGAAAGTACATCCTAATGAATACCTAGAAAAGCAGGTGTTTTTTAATCCTTACCCTAATGAACTAAAATTACGTTACGGCATATAATGAATACACTTTTTTGGTTTAGGCGCGATTTGCGCCTTTTTTCTAACGAAGCGCTTATTGAAGCGCTAAATAATGGCGCTAAACAGGCCATTTTTTTTATCTGCGAAAAGCAATGGCAACAACACAACGCCGCTCCCATTCAAATAGATTTACTAAAAAGACGCCTCAATTATATACGCGAGCAGCTAGCACAGTACGCAATAGAGCTGCATATTTTTGACGCTCCTTACTTTGACGATTGTGAAAGTGCGCTTTTATCATTTTGCGATAAACATCAGGTAAAACATGTAATTGCCAATAAAGAGTATGAGTTAAATGAAGTAAATCGTGATGCGCAAATACTTGCAAAGTGTGATGATAAAAATATTACGTTTACCCTCTATGAGGGAGATGTAATAGCGCCTGTGGGCAGTGTTAAAAACCAAAGTAACGAAATGTACAAAGTGTTTACGCCATTTAAAAAACAGTGGCTTAAACAGCACCAAGATACTCACTTTAGCTTATTACCGTGGCCTTTAAAAAAACAGCCGATAAATAACAACGCACAGGCAATTAAAAGTGATGGCAGCTCAGAAAAATGGCCGGTTGATGATGAAAGCTTAGCAACCATTGTTGATAATTTTATTTGCGACAAATTAAGTAGCTACGACGATCAGCGTGATATACCCAGCATTAAAGGCACATCGGGTTTAAGCCCTTATTTAGCTCTGGGTATTATAAGCCCTAAGCAGTTACTGGTTAATATTCAAAACCGCTACCCAGATATTTTAACAACATCTAAAAGTAAAACGTTTACTTGGGTAAACGAGCTTATTTGGCGCGAATTTTATCGTCATTTAATTGCGCAATTTCCTAAGCTTTCTCGTGGTGATAACTTTAACGAAAAGTACAATGGCGTTAAATGGCGTAAAAACGAGGCTGAGTTTAAAGCCTGGTGCGAGGGAAAAACAGGTTACCCACTCGTTGATGCAGCGATGAGGCAGTTAGTTCAAACCGGCTGGATGCATAACCGTTTAAGAATGGTAGTTTCCAGCTTTTTGACCAAACATTTATTAATTGATTGGCGTGAAGGCGAGCAGTTTTTTATGCAGCACCTTATTGATGGCGATTTAGCCTCTAATAATGGCGGCTGGCAGTGGGCTGCAAGCACTGGCTGTGACGCGCAGCCTTATTTTCGCGTATTTAATCCTATTACTCAAAGTGAGCGCTTTGATCCTAATGGTAAATTTATACGTAAATATTTACCAGAGCTTGAAAAAGTGCCAGATAAACATATTCATTTTCCTCATGCTTATTTAGCGTCAATAGGGGCTGATAAGCAATGTTACTGGCCGGAAATCGTAGATCATAAAGCAGCTCGCGAACGTGCAATAGCTGCATTTAAGGGGTGATATGGAAACAGCATTACCGGTAGCAAAATTTGTAGACATATATCAACAACTCGATAAATCAAACCTGCATTTGCTTAATGATATTTACAGCGAGCAAATTAAATTTAAAGACCCAATGCACGAAATACACGGGCTAAGCGAGGTTACCCGATATTTTTCTAATCTATATAGTAATGTTAAGCATTGTCAGTTTGATATTAGTGACACCTACGAGTGTGACGACAAAGCATTTTTGTATTGGACAATGCATTACGCCCACCCAAAACTGGCTTCTGGCAAAACTATATCGGTAGAAGGGCACAGTAAGCTGGTTTTTAAAGAAGGTAAAATTATTAACCACCGCGACTATTTTAATGTCGGTGAGATGCTATACAAGCATATTCCTATTTTGGGTGGCGTTATAAATTACATAGATAAACGAGCAGGGTAGCGATGAATATTTTAATTACAGGTGCAACTTCAGGTATTGGCGAGCAGCTTGCAATAAAGTACGCACAGCAAGGCAACACCGTAATTGCTTGCGGTAGAAACCTTGAAAAGTTAGCTGAGCTTGAAAAACACACCAACATTAAAGCGTGTCAGTTTGATGCCACAGACCTTAAAGACATAAAGCAAGCAACCCTTGGGTTTAGTGCTTTTGATAAGGTTATTCTTAACGCTGGTAACTGTGAGTATGTTGATGATGCCCGTAACTTTGACAGCGCTTTGTTTGAGCGAGTTATTTCAGTAAACCTGCTGGCAATGGGCTACTGCCTAGAGGCACTATTACCAAAAATTAGTGCGGGCGGGCAACTTGTGCTTGTTAGCTCAAGCGTTACGTATTTACCTCTGCCACGCTCTGAGGCTTATGGCGCATCTAAAGCCGGAGTAAGCTATTTAGCAAAAAGCTTAGCAATCGACTTAAACGATGTTGATGTTACGTTGGTGCATCCTGGTTTTGTTAAAACCCCCCTTACTGATAAAAACGATTTCCCAATGCCTATGGCCGTCACTGCAACAGAGGCCGCCGATTATATGATTAAGGGGATCAATAAACGCCGTAAAGAAGTTCATTTTCCTTATCGGTTTACGCTTATTTTAAAAGCATTACGTATTTTACCGTTACCACTTTGGTTACGTTTAGCAAAAGGATTAGCCCGTTGAAAAAAATAGCAATAATAGGTTCTGGCGTATCGGGTTTAACCTGTGCTCATTTACTGCATAAGCATTACGATATTACTGTATTTGAAAAAAACGATTACATTGGTGGTCATACCGCGACAGTAGAGATATCAGATGCAGGGGTTAAACGCGCAATAGACACGGGCTTTATAGTATTTAATGACCGCACTTACCCGTACTTTGAAAAACTACTCGCGCGCATTGGCGTAGACAGACAAGAAACACAAATGAGCTTTAGTGTTCATAATCAAGCAAGTGGTTTTGAGTACAACGGACACACCTTTGCCAGCTTATTTGCTCAAAAAAGAAATATATTTAGGCCTAAGTTTTGGCGCTTGTTAAGCGATATAGTTAAGTTTAATAAATTATGTAAAGCAATGCACAGCGAGCAAAACTACCCTAAAGATCAAACACTGGGTCAGTTATTAGATACGCACGGCTTTAATGACTTTTTTAAATACCATTACATTTTACCTATGGGGGCGGCAATTTGGTCAACCAGCATAAAAGAGATGCAAGATGTAGGGGTTGAGTTTTTTGTAAACTTTTTTTACAACCATGGCTTACTTGATGTTACAAACAGGCCGCAGTGGTATGTAATCCCTGGTGGGTCTAAGCAATATATTAAGCCGCTTATTAAAGGTTTTGCAGAGCGGATAAAACTAAATACCGACATTAAGACGGTTACACGTGTAGATAATAAAGTAATTATTACTCTTGAAAATGGCGAACAAGCTGAATTTGATAAAGTGGTATTTGCGTGTCACTCAGATCAAGCCCTTGCATTACTTGGTGATGCGACTGAGCAAGAACACGCTGTATTAGGTGCAATCCCTTATACCGAAAACTCGGTAGTACTGCATACAGATACCAGTTTACTGCCAGATAGAAAAGCCGCCTGGGCTAGCTGGAATTACTTACTAAACGAAAACACCGACAAAGCAGCGGTTGTTACATACCAAATGAATATACTGCAAGGTATAGACTCAGATACACAATTTTGTGTAACCCTTAATCACTTAGAAGGGATTAACAAAGCAAATATATTACGTGAGTTTACTTATCATCACCCTGTTTTTAACGAAGCATCCATTGCCGCACAAAAACTCAAGCACACTGTTGATGGCCAAAATAATAGCTATTTTTGTGGTGCTTATTGGTATAACGGTTTTCATGAAGATGGTGTTCGCAGTGGGGTAGATGTGGCTAAGCAATTAGGTGTTGAATTTGAATAGCGCTGTATACTTAGGCGATGTAAGGCATCGGCGCTTTGCGGTAAAAAACCATCAGTTTAAATACCCGCTTTATATGATGTGGGTAGATTTAAAAAATCCGTTATTGCTTAATAACATTCACCCTATGTTAGGTACTTTTGGGTTTAAAGCACTGCGTTTTAATCAAGCCGATTATTTAAACACACTGCCAAACTCAGAGCCATTAAGTATTATTGAACGTGCACAGTGCCAAATAGAAAAACTAGGCGTTAAAGAGACGTTTTCGCATATTTATATGCTTGGCCAACTTAGGTGTATGGGCATTTATTTCAGCCCTGTAAATTTTTACTTTTACGGTAATAGCACCGATAACTTTAAATATATGGTGGCTGAGGTAAGCAATACGCCGTGGAATGAGTGCCATTATTATTTGGTGCCCTTACAAAAAAAAGTGAACTTTAAGAAGGCTTTCTCCGTATCACCCTTTATGAATTTAGATATGGACTACCATTGGCAGGTACAACATACAGCCGGTAACACATTAATTCATATAGAAAATAAACGTGGGGATGAGTTGTTATTCGACGCGTCTTTACGATTAAAGCGAAGTCAGTTAACTAAGCAAGAAGTTAATAAATTATTAAAAAAATTTCCTGCGATGACTTTGTCTATTTTCAAAGGTATTTATGTGCAAGCACTTAAGCTGTTTATTAAAAGGGTTCCTTTTTTAGGTCATTCAGGAAAACCTTAGTATAGTTAAACAAGCTTAGTTGCAGGTAGCGATAAAATTATAAAGGGTTTAAGATGGAAAAAGTCTCGAGTATAAACTGCCAAGAGCAAACAGGTTGGTTTACAAACTTATATAAAAAGCTAGTCACCAAAGCCTTTGCAAGTATTGAAACAGGCCAAATAGTGTTAGTTGAGAACAGTCGCTCAACAGTATTTGGTCAACAACATTCAGACTTAAAAACCACGATTACCGTTAACGACACTGCCATGTACAAAGCATTTGCGCTATCTGGCAGTGTGGGTGCTGGTGAGTCTTATATTCTTGGGCAATGGTCGTGTGATAACTTGACCAAACTCATCGAAATATTTGCCATAAACCAAAAACAACTAGATGCTTTTGAAAAAAAATTCTCGTTTTTTAGTGGCCTAGCCCACCGTTTTAACCATTTCAAAAACAGCAACTCAGAATCTGGGTCGAAAAAGAATATCGTTGCACATTACGATTTAGGTAACGATTTATACGAGTCATTTTTAAGCGAGGAAATGCTTTACTCCTGCGCTGTTTATCCATCAAAAGATGCCTCTCTTGAGGACGCTCAACAAAATAAGCTGAAACAAATTTGTGAGCAGGTAGAGATAAACGAAGGCGATTCAGTCATTGAAATTGGCACAGGCTGGGGGGCGTTTGCGATTTACGCAGCCACACATTGCAACTGCCATGTGACCACAACAACGATTTCTGATGAGCAATATGCCTATGTTGAAAACAAGGTTAAACAGTTAGGACTTGAAAATAATATAACTTTGCTCAAGCTTGATTATCGTTTATTAGAAGGGCAATACGACAAGCTTGTATCAATAGAGATGATAGAAGCAGTAGGGCATGAATACCTACCAAGCTTTTTTAAGCAATGTAATAGCTTGCTTAAAGAAGACGGTGCAATGCTAATCCAAGCGATCACTATTGGCGATCAACGTTATCAACATTATTTAAAAAACTCTGACTTTATTCAGCAGTATATTTTCCCCGGTGGTTGTTTGCCTTCAATTAATGAGATGAGCGAGCAAATTAAAAACAATACCGATATGGTTATTCATACTGTTAGCGACATAGGCGCGCATTATGCTAGAACACTAGCCGATTGGCGCACACGCTTTATTGATAACTGGCAAACCCTAGACAGTGACAAGTTTGATGAGCGTTTTTACAGATTATGGTTATTTTACTTTGCTTACTGCGAAGGCGCTTTTAGAACGCGAGCAACCAGTACCGTTCATTTAACGGCGCGTAAACCACGTTTTACTAGTCAAAATGACGAAATTGCCCTTAATTATTAATTTTGTGCTTTTTCAAACAGTGTGGTTTTTATCACTGTTTTTAGAAGCTCAATCTGTTTTATACACCTCTGGTATTGTTGTGCTTATGTTTGTTTTATCAAAGCAGCATAAGCTCGACGCGTTGCTTTTAGTTAAAGCTTTACCAATTGCGCTGTTATGTGAATACCTTGCTGTGCAGCTAAACCTTCTGGAATTTAAAGTATCCCCTTTTCCGCTTTGGTTAGCCTTGCTTTGGGCAGCATTATTGCTTTGCTTAAACACATCAATGGCGTTTATTACTAACCTAAAACTTTGGCAAGCCTATTTAGTGTGCTTAGCCTTTGCGCCAATTAGTTATTATTCAGGTGCTCAATTTGGCGTGCTTAGTATTTATTCACCTGTATGGGCATTTTGGCTTCTGTACGGCGCACTTTGGGCTGCAGCCTTTACATTAATTCTTATTATTAATCAAAAAATTAAAGCGATTATAAATTGTAGCAAGCAATAACAGGAGCTTGTATGAATATCACCGCAAAAATATGTGCAATAACGTCCACAATGATTATGGCTACTTTTTTTACCCCATTGAGCTTTAGCGAAGAGCAAACTGACTTTAAAAAAGTGGGCGAGGCGCGCATGGAATATTTATTTTGGGATGTTTACGATGCAACGTTATATACCCGCTCAGGGAGTTACAAACAGGGGGCGCACCCCGTTAAATTTACGCTCACCTATTTGCGAGACTTTGCAGCAAAAGACATTGTTAAAGCCACTAAAGAGCAATGGCAGCATTTAGGTAAAAGTGATTTATCAGCGAAGTATGCTAATAAATTGTTCGCTCTTTGGCCAGACATTAAAAAAGGCGAGTCGTTAAGCTTACAAACATCACCAAGCGGTGAGGCTACTTTTTATCATAATGATAAAAAGTTAGGTGAAATTAGTGACTCGCAATTTGCCAATCAGTTTTTAGCTATTTGGCTAAGCCCAAATACCTCAGAGCCAGCACTTAGAAAACAATTATTAGGGATTTAACATGCGCAATATAAATAAATTTAAACAGCTATGTATTTTAATGGCCGCATTATTTTTAGTAAGCTGCTCTGCGCCAAAAGTAGAGCACTACAATAGCAGCAACCCAGAATTTGATTTTAAAGCGTTTTTTAGTGGCGATTTGAAAGCATACGGCGTTGTGCAAGATTATAAAGGCGAACTCACACGTAAACTTGTTGTCACTATGAATGCGCGCTGGGAAGGGAACGAGGGCGTTATAGAGGAAGACTTTGTGTATGACGATGGTGAAACACAAAAGCGTATTTGGTATGTCACCCTTAATGACGATAATAGCTTAGTGGGACGTGCTGATGATGTACTTGGCATTGCAACCGGTAAAAGCGCAGGCAGTGTGTTTCATTGGAACTACAATGTGGCCTTACCCTATGACGGCAGTACGCTTGAGGTGAATTTTGATGATTGGATGTACCTGGTTACACAATCGCGCTTGATAAACCGAACGTCTATTGTTAAGTTTGGTGTCGAGGTTGGGGAAGTGACCTTAGTTATCGAAAAAATATAGAGCAGTGTGTTATTTAAAGTGTGCCATTTGTGTACTTAAATTAAGTTTTAGTTAACCCAACACGCTGTATTTTACCGAGAATTATTAAAATTTTACGCATTTTCGAAGTATTTAAGCAAAAAATGCAATTTGCTGTTGCTAACTCCTCAAAAATGCATAAAGATAGGTTTTGCGAAGGCAAAATAATAACGAATAGGAATCTAACAATGAATAAAGCTCAATTAGTTGAAAAAATCGCTACTGATGCAGAAATCTCTAAAGCTGCTGCTACACGTGCACTTGACGCGTTTACTGGCGCTGTAACTTCTTCTTTAAAAGAAGGTAATTCAGTTGCATTAGTAGGTTTTGGTACTTTCTCAGTTAAAGAACGTGCAGCACGTACTGGCCGTAACCCACAAACGGGTGCTGAGATCCAAATCGCAGCGGCAACTATCCCAAGCTTTAAAGCAGGTAAAGGTCTTAAAGACCAAGTAAACCCTTAATTGGCGCTTTACAGAATTTTTTAAAAAAGAGCTATTTAGCTCTTTTTTTTTGCCCGTATTAAAGCAGTGAGCTTACCTAAGTTAAGCTTATTCCCACATGCCTAATTAGGTATTAATGCAGGGCGTTGTAAGGCAAGGCTTGGCATAAAAAATCCCTGCTAATTACTTAGCAGGGATTTAATATAAAACGCTTAAGCTTTAATTAATTACGCTTTTAATGCTTTGTCACCACGGCCGATCCCTACAGCACCAGAGCGCACCACTTCAATAATGTCGGTTTCATGGCGTAGGGTGTCTAAAAACGATTCTATTTTGTCTGTGCTGCTTACCAGTTGTAAGCTGTAGCTTTGGCGACCCATATCTAAAATAGCACCTTGGAACACATCTACCACGCGTGTAACCGCTGCGCGTGTGGTTTCGTCTTGGGCAAATACTTTAACAAGTAATAATTCACGTTCGATGTGACTCATTTCGGTTAAATCAATAATTTTAAGTACATCAACTAATTTATTAACTTGTTTAGTAATTTGCTCAACGATTCTATCATCACCCATAGTGGTAATGGTGATACGTGACAGTGACTCATCATCAGTGGTGCCCACTGTTAAGCTATCTATGTTGTAGGCGCGCTGTGAAAAAAGCCCAACAATTCGAGATAAGGCTCCCGGTTCGTTTTCTAATAAAATAGATAATATACGACGCATTATGCTTTTACTCCTTTACGTAACCACATCTCATCAATGCCACCTAGTTTAATTTGCATTGGGTATACATGTTCTTTTTCATCAACGTTAATATCTAAAAATACTAAGCGATCGTTAATGCTCATTGCTTTATCTATAGCAGGTTGTAGCTCATCTAAAGTATCTACCTTTATGCCTACATGGCCATAGCTTTCAACAAGTTTTACAAAATCAGGTAATGAATCCATATATGAAGATGAATGGCGACCGCCGTAAATCATATCTTGCCATTGGCGTACCATGCCTAATGAGCGGTTATTTAGCGAAACCACTTTTACAGCCAAGTTGTACTGTAAACATGTTGATAGCTCTTGAATATTCATTTGGATTGAGCCATCGCCGGTTACACACACTGACTCTTTATCAGGAAAGGCAAGCTTAACACCCATAGCTGCTGGTAAGCCAAAGCCCATGGTGCCTAAGCCCCCTGAATTGATCCATTGGCGAGGGTTTTTAAATGGATAATATTGCGCTGCAAACATTTGGTGCTGACCCACATCAGAGCTTACATATGCGTCACCATTAGTGGCTTTATACACTGCCTCTATAACAGCTTGAGGCTTTATTTTATCGCCATCAGTGTTGTAGCTTAGGCACTTTTGCTCGCGCCAGCTAATAATTTGTCGCCACCAATCCTCTTGTGCACTGCGATCAATTTGAATGCTACTTTTATCTATGCCGGTTTGCAGTTGCTCCATTACAGTGGCTAAACAGCCCACAACCGGAATATGTGCTTTAATCGTTTTAGAAATAGAGGTCGGGTCTACATCTACGTGAACGATGGTTGCATTAGGGCAAAACTTTTTAACATTATTGGTTACACGATCATCAAAACGCGCTCCCAGTGCTAAAATTACATCGGCATTTGCCATGGCTTTATTGGCTTCAAGCGTGCCGTGCATGCCCAGCATACCCACGTAATTTGGGTGAATACCCGAAATACCGCCTAAGCCCATTAATGTATTAGTGATAGGTGCATTTAGCGATTCAACTAAGCGGGTTAATTGCTCAGAGGTGTTAGATAAAATAATACCGCCGCCTGAGTATATAACCAGTTTTTTTGCTTCTAAAATTGCGGTAACCGCTTTGCGAATTTGTTTAGAGTGGCCCTTTGTATTTGGGCTGTAGGTTCTAAGCTCTGTTGTTTTAGGGAAGTTGTACTCAAACTTAATAGCAGGGTTAAGCATATCTTTTGGTAGCTCAACAACAACGGGTCCTGGGCGGCCAGTACTTGCAATGTAAAACGCTTTTGCCAAAATAGCCGGAATTTCTTCAGCGCTTCTGCAGTTAAAACTATGTTTTACAACCGGGCGAGAACAGCCAACAATGTCAGTTTCTTGGAATGCATCGTCACCAATCAAGCTAGTAGGTACTTGCCCCGATAATACCACCATCGGGATTGAGTCCATATAAGCGGTGGCAATACCTGTAATACAGTTAGTTGCGCCAGGGCCCGAGGTAGCAAGTACAACACCAACTTCGCCAGTAGCACGAGCATAACCGTCAGCCATATGGGTTGCGGCTTGTTCGTGACGCACTAAAATATGTTCAATGTCTTCTTGTTGAAAAAGTGCATCGTATAAATCTAAAACCGACCCACCTGGGTAGCCAAATATATACTTAACCTTCAACTCTTTTAATGCCTGAACAACTAGTTCAGAACCATTATATTCTTGTTTGCTCATCCTCATTCCTCTGTGCGCTGTTTATGCATAAAAAAACCCCCGCGTAGTGCGAGGGTTTTTAAAAAGCAATTTCACTTTCTAATACATCCCCGCTGGGCTTATCACTAAGACCACTACGAGTACGATTAAAAGGTGAAGTTGTTTTTTCATAATTGTCACTTTATAAAAAGCAAAATGCTGCTTTAGATTAAAAATTCTATATGGGGTTATTTTTAAGGGTTTTACGTGCTTATGTCAACCTTGAAAGGGCTGTATTGGATTAAAATTTCAAATTAATTTGTTTTCATACTAAAAAGTTGCACGCTATTTGTGGTTATATAAAAAATATGAAGAAATTATGCTGATTTAACCGAGTAACCATAATGGGTAAATAGGTAATTTGAGCACTGTGCTCAATGCATATATTAGGTATGATAGAGCAATAATTTATCTGGGGAAGATACAGTGAAAAAAATAATATGGCTTGGCTTATTCCTTTGCAGCCTAAATCTTAACGCAGCAAATACCAGTGCGCATGACCCAGGTATTATTAACAAACAAAGAATAGAGTATTGGTTAAATAAACGCGCTGATACCCAACAAACCACTAACAAGCCAACGGTTGAAAGCTACTTAGCGAATACTGCAATGCTTAACCCTTCGCAGTTAAAACCTGTTTCTACCATGAAAGCCCGCTTAACCGCTAAGCAACCCAATAAGCAGCTGCAATATGCAAGTGCGGCTAGTCCTAGCAACGCGCTAAATGAGGTTAAAGTACTGGCTATTTTAATTGATTTTCCTGATTTAAAGTACGATGACAATCAGCTAGTTGATGATGATACCGATATGTATTACGAAAATTATACAAAGGAGCATTACCAGCAATTGCTTTTTAATGAGGGTGGGTTTGTAGGCCCTAATAATGAAACACTTAGCAGCGTATACGATTATTATTACGACGCATCAGGTGCTAGCTTAGCTTTTAGCGGGCAAGTATATGGGTGGGTTAGGGCAGATAGTAATGCTAAAACCTATGGTGAGCGCGTAGGCAACACACGCGATATAAATGCCCCCGCACTGATAAAAGAAGCAGTAGAAAAAGCTACTGCACAATTTGATATTGATTTAACGCAATATGATTTAACAGATTTAGATGATATTGACGGCGATGGCATTATCAACGAGCCAAATGGCATTATCGACCATGTTATGGTTTTTCATTCCAGTATTGGTGAAGAATCCGGTGGAGGCTATTTAGGCGTTGATGCAATTTGGTCTCACCGCTACTACGTATTTGATGAAAACAGTGAGCCTGTCAGTATTGCGGGTAGTAGCGTTAAGTTATCGGGTTATACTATAAACCCAATAGATGCCAGCATAGGTGTCGTTGCGCATGAATTTGGTCACGACTTAGGTTTAGCAGATGAGTACGATTTACAGTCAAATACCGTGGGTGAGCCTGTATCGTCTTGGTCAATAATGTCTACTGGTAGCTGGGTTGGTGGGCCTAGGGGTTCACAGCCCGTTATGTTTAGTGCACAGGCGCTTGAGTATTTACAAAACAGATACCAAGGCAATTGGGTGAACCAGCTTAATTTAACCATGGAGGAAGTGAACAGCCAGCCTCAGCAGTCGCTAGTTTATACTAGCTCACTTTCTCAGCAGCAAAGCCAAATTAAAGTGACACTTTCGCAGCAGCTAGAAAAATTTAAAACCTCGGTTGAAGGTGATTTTCAATTTTACTCTGGTACAGGTAACAACCTAACACACACGCTCTCACAAACCGTGACCTTACCTGAGGCGGTTAAACCACTGACACTTAGCTTTTTAGCTTACTACAGTATTGAGCGCGACTATGACCTTGTACAAGTAAAGGTAAATCAAACTCCTTTAGCTGGTAATTATACAATCGAGACAAACCCTTATTATGGCGATATAGGCCCGTATATAACTGGTGATTCGTTTTTACATGCAGATGCGCAGCAACCTAATGGTTTTTTAATGCATGAGTTTGATTTAACACAATATGCAGGACAAACCATTACATTAAGTATTGAGTATATTACCGATACAAACACACAGTATTATGGTTTTGTAGCCGATGATTTAAAAATAACACACAACAATACTGTGATTTGGCAAAATAACGCAGAGCAGTCAGAGTCGACCTTAGCGTTAAATGGTTTTAGCCGCGTGAGCAGTTATATTTATGCTAAACCAGCCCACTACTATATACAGCTACGTGCGCACAGAGGTGTGGATGCCGGCTTACAAGCAGAGCAATATTCACCGGGAGTTTTATTGTGGTATAGCAATAGTGCATTTGATAACAACAACACAACTGATCACCCAGGGGGTGGTTTTAATTTAGTGGTTGATGCGGATCAAAAGCCAATTTATCGCGGTACAAGTAGCACCGCACTTGCAGATACACCTATACAAGTACGCGATGCTGCATTTAGTTTATATCAGCAAAGTGCAGGTTTAGGCGATCAAGACTTAGCTGCCATTAGTGAGTTTAATGATCATTTTGATTACAGCTTTACGCAGCAGGCTGAATCAGGTGTGGTGCTTACTCCCCAAGGGTTTAACTTTGAAATAGTCAGCCAACACCCTGAAAGTGAAACAGCTGAGCTTTTGCTTAGCTATGATGCGCTACAACAAATAACCACAACAGTAAACGAGGCAACCGTTAGCTTTAATGTAGCCGGTTTAAAGTTAACCCCCACAGATACATTTTTATGGGACTTTGGTGATGGGCAATCGAGTACTGAGCTAAGTCCTACACATACCTATGCCGATTACGGCACCTATAGCGTTACCTTTTCGGCAACGGGTGAGACGACTACGCAAACACAAACTAAACAAATTACCATCACAAAGCCGCTAGAAATTGAAAATTTAACGTATCAGTTAAACGGTGCGACTTTATCTGCTCAAGCAATCGTAACTGGCGGTGAAGCACCTTACAACATGAGTTGGCTTATAGATGGTGAACCCGTATCGCAAACTGAAAACCTAGATTACCAATTTAGCTACTCTGGAGATTACACCCTCGCGTTAATAGTAACTGATACGCAAGGGATAAGTGTTAGCCAACAGCATGCTTTGAGTGTTAATGCACCGCTGCAATTAAGTACACGCCATACGGCAAATAACTTAGCGGTACAATTTAATAGCTCACCATTAGGCGGATCTGGTAATTATACATATAGCTGGGATTATGGCGATAGCAGCCCACTAGGTACAACGCAAAACCCAAGTCATAATTACCAAGGTGCAGGTAGTTATACAGTAAAACTTGTACTCACAGACAGTCAAACCAATGAAGTTATAAGTAGTGAGCTAACAGTCTCGGTACAAGAAGCGCAAAGTGAATCGTCATCAAGTGGTGGGGCAATAGGTTATTTCATTGCGCTATTAGTGATAAGTGGATTTTACCGGCGTACCAGCAAAAAAGTTTAATGATTTTGTGAAGTAAAACCATTTGACTTAAATGTCTAATAACTTAACACCAGTGGTATAAAAAATGATGCTCGCTGGATTAAAAATTCTATTTAAAATAAACAGCGTAGTTATGCCAAGTGATGTTATCAGCAAAGGTTAAAATACAAAAAAGCCAGCAATATGCTGGCTTTTTAGGCTTAAAACAAGATTAACCTTGTTAAATTATAAACGGTCGATTACTGATTGAGTGAAATCAGTTGTACCGTGGCTGCCGCCCAAATCACGAGTTGTGCGATCGCCAGATTTTATTACATCAGCTACTGCGCTACGAATACGCTCAGCCGTGTCGCCCATATCTAAGTGCTCAAGCATTTGGATAGACGCTAAAATTACTGAAGTAGGGTTTGCTAGGTTTTTGCCAGCAATATCTGGTGCACTTCCGTGAACGGCTTCAAAAATAGCAGCATCTTCACCAATGTTTGCACCTGGTGCCATACCTAAACCGCCAACTAAACCAGCACAAAGATCAGATAAAATGTCGCCAAATAAGTTAGTTGTTACTACAACGTCAAACTCTTCAGGTGTCATAACTAGCTTCATACATGTTGCGTCAACAATCATTTCAGTTGATTCAATTTGCGGGTAACGCTCAGCAACTTCACGTGCAACTTTTAAAAATAAGCCAGAGGTAGATTTTAAGATATTTGCTTTGTGTACTGCGGTTACTTTTTTACGGCCTTCACGTACTGCTAACTCGTAGGCAAAAGTGATGATTTTCTCAGCGCCTTCGCGAGTAATTACAGATTTAGCTTCTGCTTCATTACCGTCTTCGCTTACTACTTGGCCTAAACCTGAGTACATACCTTGGGTATTTTCACGAATAGTAATGATATCGATATCATCGTAACGTGCTTTAGTACCCACAAATGATTTAACAGGGCGTACGTTTGCGTATAAACCAAACTGCTTACGTAATGTTACGTTAATAGACGTAAAACCTTCACCTACCGGCGTCGTTAAAGGACCTTTAAGAGTGATTTTGTTTTTAGCGATTGTATCAATTGTTTCTTGAGGAAGTAGCTCGCCAGTTTTTTCTAGTGCAGCAAGGCCTGCATCAACAAATTCATAATCAAAATCGCAACCTGCGGCTTTTAATATTTCAAGTGCTGAGTCGATAATGCTCGGACCGATGCCGTCGCCTTTGATCACTGTGATGGTTTGTTTGGCCATTGACTTTTCCTTTAAAAGAATAAAAAACGCACATAAATTATTACTAAAAATAGTAACTGCTTGTTAGGTCATTTATGTGACGTATGTGGATATATTTTGAGGGCGCATTTATACCAACTTATCGCCCATTTTGCCAGTTTATACTATAAATACAGGGTATAACCTGTGCTTATAGTCAGCATAAGTGACTTAAATGCTGTTATATAGCGATAAGCCTTGCAGTTGCGCAAAAAAATCATCCTCAGATTTAAAGCCTTGTGCTTTTAGCTGCGCATTTAAAGTTTGTTTTTGCCAAGGCGTTAAAGGCAGAGCGGGTTTAAAAATAGTTTGCGCCACGACCTTTAAACTAATCCATAATTTATGCTGCTCGTTTAGCTCTTTTTTAGGTTGTTGTTCAGCATCGAGTAGGGGCTTGGTCCATGGATTATCACTCAGTAGTTTTGTTAATTCTGTATTTAAATGTTCATTATTAGTCGTTTCCACCCCAAAAAAGGCTGCTAATGGGGCGCTATAAGTTTGGTTAGGCACGCTACTTATGGTTACTTTTGCACAGAGCTGTGCACTGCAATGGGTTAATAAATAATGCACGTAACCATAGATGGGCAAGGCTATATGTTCAAATTGCTGTTTTGGGTTATTACTTACCATTAAAGCTAAAATACTAATAAAGCTATTAAGTTTATTCAGTACGATGTGTTTGTGTGGATGATGTGATGTATCCACTAATTGCTCAAATATAACCCGCTGAATAATTGCCGGTGCATTATCGTAGCCGACCATCGACAAGCTATGGCGTAAGTCTTTGGCGGCTTGGTGCTGATTGTTATAGGGCCTGACTGCTTGGCAGAGCTTCTGTGTTATTTCACTAAAAGGGGCTAGTAACTTATCTAAGCCTTTAAAACTATATTCATGCGCTACTTTTATATGACTCACTAACGCTATTAATTCGGCCTTTGAACTTATCTGCGCCGGGGCTTTACGTACCAGGTGCTCATTGTTCCAGGCTAAAAATAATACCCGTTTATCAGTACATAGCCATTGCATTGGTTGATCTTTAAGTGAGGTTTTAACCTTGTACCACGCCAGTTTTTTCTCATTATTGGCATTAATAAGTATATGCTTATTAGTCTCATCACTTGCTAAATAAACCATTGCTTGGTCGCTGTAAACAATTTTACTGCCTGGCAGGTGTGGGCCTATATGCGCTATTAAATCCTTAATTAACCTTTGCGCAAATGGGTTAGCTGTTTTGACATACAATTCACCCAAAGCTTTGTAAAAATTTAATGGGTTCTTTTTCGATGTATAGGTGATGTTCATCGCGATAATATTACTTAATGCACACAAGGTTATGGCATTGTCATATAGCATTATGTCGCTAGTACTTAGTAACGCTTGCTTATACTTATTTAGTTTAGCTAACATACGCACGCTATTTTGAGTAGGGTGCTGTGCACTGAGCAACACTTTTGCTGCTAGCTGATGGCGAAAACGCCATATTTTTTTATCGCTGAGTGTAAGCATTTGCTGCTGCGCAATTTTATTATGCTGCGCTACAACGCAGCAATGCTCTACCAATGCAACACCAATATAAAGCTCGGTTAGTTCGTCATCAAATTGCTGGCTAGCGCACAGTGCTGTGCTAATAACACATTGGTTAATAACGAGGTTTGTAGCAAAGTCGTAGTGGCTGGTGTATAAGCTTAAACGCGCTTGTAAAGCGTGCGGGTGTTGCTGATACAAAACGCGATAGTGCTGGGCTGTTTGTACAACAAGCGGATAAAGATGTTGCCACTGCGTTTTGTCACTATAAATTGTTAGTATTTGATGTGTGCTATGCAGTAACCGCACTAACTGTTTTGAAATAGGCTCATCCATTAGCCATCACCTGATCTTTTCCTGATAAGTTGTATAGGCGCTGGGGCCCCATAAAAATAACTCACCATTTTTAAATAATAAGCCGGTGCATTCATCCATCGTGGTTATGCCATCTGAAGTTTGGTGCTGTGTACGGTAAAAAACAATCTGCCATACTTGGTCTTTGTTACGTTTGGCATAGGTTAAATCGGGGCTTCCTAAATAATCGAGTACACTGTTTAAGGTAACCGCCTCATCAATAGACAGCTTTCTTATGTAGCGCTCGTTAAAAGCCTCACGGTCTTGCCAAATCATTGCTTGCGGGTCATCTTTATAAAAGGTGATCACTAAAGTCGCAATGAGTGCATACAAGCCTAACCCTAATATTAAGTATCTTATAAACTTTTTAATCATTTTTAACTCACACTCGCAACAATAAAGTGAGTATATGTTGTGCGCTTAAACAGTGCTATCAACATGCGACTAATGCAACCTTAACTGCTTTAAACTAAAACCTAGCTGTATATCTGTTCGCAAAGTGACTAATTGTTTAGAAATAACATACATGTCTTTTTGCTCAACTAGCTTTTTTTGAATACTGCTTGATAGGGCATCATCTTCTATGGCGCTATCTATGCTTTCGTAGGTATTTACAATAAGCTGAGCCGATTTAGTCCCTATGCCTTTAACGCCGGGTACATCGTTAGTTTTATCGCCCGCTAAGGCCCAAAAATCAATAAGTTTACTTTGTTCAATACCAAAACGCTGCTCAATGCTGTCGCAATCTAGGTAGGTCTTTTTAAAATAATCGTACACACAAATATAGTCGTTCAAAAAAGGTAAAAAACCCTTATCGGTAGAAACAATGGTACTGTTTATCTTATTTTTTGCAGCTTTGTCGGCTAAGGTGGCTATGATATCGTCGGCTTCATCGTTGAGCGGTTCAAATACAACGATGCCCGTTTGCTCTATAGCTTCTTTAAAGTAGTGCAGCGCATTTTTAAGCGTGTCGGGCATGGGGGCCCTAGAGTGTTTATATTGTTTATAAAAGTGGTAGCGCCAGCTTTTGTCGCCATCAAAAACAGCTATAGCGTGAGTGGCATCTGTTGACTGTAAAAGCTTTTTGCAAGCATGTGCTACGCGCGCGCAACTGGCCTTTAGCATCTGCTCTTCACTGTGGTGTGTTTGGTTAGCGTCAACTGCGTAAATGCGCCTAATTAAATTAAGCGCATCAATTAAAAGTAAATGGGGTTTCAAATAGTCAAACTCATGCTTTTATTTCATAACAAGGGATATACTTACTACCGGGTAACTTCATACGACCTTGGTCTACAAATGCTTGTAATAGTTTATCCATATCTTTCATTAAATCAGGCTCACCACTTAACACATAGGGTCCATGTGCTTTTATAGCGCGTAGGCCTTCATCTTTGACATTGCCAGCAACAATCCCCGAAAACGCTCTACGTAGATTAGCCGCTAACTGCTGCTTGGGCTGTTCTAGGTGCAAATCTAAACTTGCCATGTTTTCGTGCGTAGGTGCAAAAGGTTGCTGAAAATCGTTATCGATTTTAAGTGTCCAGTTAAAGTAGTAGGCATCGCCTTGGCTTTTACGATAATTACGTACATTTGCCATAGCTGATTTTAATTTTTGCCCTACTAGCGCAGGATCATCAATGATTACTTCAAACTTATCAAGGGCTTCTTTGCCTAATGTCAGCTCTACAAACTTACATAACTCGCTAAAGTACGCTTCGCTTTCTTTAGGGCCGGTTAAAATAACAGGCAAACACTGTTTTTCGTTATCTGGGTGCAGCAAAATACCTAATAAATAAAGTAATTCTTCTGCAGTACCTGCACCACCAGGAAATATAATAATTGCATGCGCCGTTCTAATAAATGCTTCAAGGCGCTTTTCAATGTCGGGTAAAATCACCAGCTCATTTACAATAGGGTTTGGTGGCTCTGCGGCAATTATACTAGGCTCGGTCAAACCAAGATAACGGTTTTCACTAATACGTTGTTTAGCATGGCCAATAGTGGCACCTTTCATCGGGCCTTTCATTGCCCCTGGGCCGCAGCCAGTACATATATTTAAACCACGTAAGCCAAGCTCGTAACCTACTTGTTTTGTGTATTTATATTCTATTTCGTTAATTGAATGTCCACCCCAACACACAATCATGTTTGGTTCGCTGTTAACGCGCAGCGCGCCGGCGTTTCTAAGCATATCAAATACCATGTGGGTAATGGCTTTTTGTTCTTTAAGATCTTTTTCGTATTTTTGGCAAATAAATAAAATATCGCGGATCACCGAAAAAATATGCTCGTGAATACCGGTAATTATTTCGCCATCAACAAAGGCGGTTTCGGGAGGGTTTTCTAACTCAATTTTAATGCCGCGCTCGCGACTGACTAAACGAATATCAAAGTCTTGGTATTTATCGTAAATTTCATTACTTGCGTCTGTGTGGCTGCCTACGTTAAGGACGGCTAAGGCACAGTTTCTAAAAAGTCGATAACGTTCACTGGCTGAAGATTGCTCTAATAAATCAACTTCCAATTGTGACAGTAAATCTAAAACCCCAGTCGGGTTTAACTGTATTAACATCGGCATTCTCCTTGCTGCTTAAAATGTAAAAACTGCATGTCATCTACTTTAGCACTCAAACTAATTGAGAATTATGACATTATTTACTCATACAAAGGCGATCCCGACCCGTTTTCTTTGCTTCATAAAGGGCGTCATCTGCTCTGTCGAATGCTTTGAGCGGTGTATCGCCTTTTTTAAATTGTGTAGCGCCTAACGAAATGGTGATTTCTATTTCTTTTTCTCTAAATTTAAAAGGGATATTCTTAATCACTTTTCTTAGTTTTTCAAGCGGCTGCGCTGCGTTTAACAACGAAAGCCCAGGCATAAGTAGTACAAATTCTTCTCCGCCGTAGCGGGCTATAAAATCAGACTGCCTCACTGATCTTTGCAGCGCCTTTGCAATAACTTGTAAGGTTATATCGCCTGCAGTATGACCAAATCTATCATTAATTGACTTAAAGTGATCCACATCAATAACCACTAGGGTAACATCCGAGGCTTGGACATTAAATAAGTGAAGCTCGTGATTGTAACGTTCATCAAAAGCCGCTCTATTAGGAAGTTTTGTAAGGCTGTCTAGTAAACTTTTAAAGCGTTGCTCGTTTAGGCGTTTTTTATATTTGGTTAGTTTGCCTTCTAAGCTGCCAATTCTCTGGTTAATTTCATCAAAACTGGCAATCAGCGTTTCGCGGTCTTTTCTTTCTAGCTGCTCTTTAGCTATAAAGTCTTGGCTGAGAGATTTTAGCTCGTTATCAACTAATTCTTTTAAAGAGGAAATAGACGTAGCAGATTGGGTTTGCTCGTTTAAATGTTTTATTTTTCCTTCAATACGTTTATTTAGTGTATCGAACTCTTCGCCCATTGACTTAGAGTGCTGGCTGGTAGATACAATTGATGAGTGCAACTCTTCTAATGTTTGGTTAAGCGAGACTAAAAAGCTTTGTGCCGATTGGCGCTCTTTACTGATATTTTTGACCACGACGCTTATTATATTTAAAGCAGCTTGCAACAGGGCTTCTACATTATCGTTTTCGGTAATTGTATTTTTAATTTGTTTAATTTGTTCAGTCGATTCATCCTCTAATACCAGCTCATTTGCAAGCTCTAACAGCTTTTTAGCCATACGAGGAGAAGCATTAGTGCTTGTTTCATCCGTGGTTGAAAGCTTGCTATGCAAAGCATGGTGATAAAAGTTAATAAGCTGATTTAATATCGGGATGTAGTCGTGCGTAGACTGTACATTATTAATTTCGTGGTCGAGTAAATGTCTTAAGGTGCGGCGGGTATCATCTGGTAAGCCCTTGGTTTTTTGTAAAAGCTTACCGGCTGTTTGTACGCTCGAAAACAGCTCTCGCTGATGGGCTGTTTGTAACGCCTCTTGGTTTTGCAGTAACAATAAAATGTCATCTATTAAAGGGGATAATATTTCAAACCCGACACCTTTATTTAGCGAACTTCTAAATTTGGCGAGTTTATTATCAAGCTCAATATCAAGCCCTTTACAGCTTAAAGACAATTTTGCAGTTAGATTTGATAAAGTATCAACTTGGAGCTTACGCGCATTTTCAATGGCTATCCTTGCTTCAATTGCTTGCTTTAACTTTTTATCTACAGCGTTAGAGTTTTCAGACACCTAAGCATACCGCCATCGTATTAATTACATTACCTTCAGTTTACAACAAAATCATATTAAGTGTAGTTATCTAATTAAAAACTTAGCATTTTTACTTAGACCCTGCATGTAAACTGAGCTATTAGGTTGTTTGTCGTTTTTAATTCACTTTTAATTTATGCCTTGTTAGGCTTATTTCAAATAATAAGTAACTTTGAGTCATTATGAAAAAGCGTTTTGTCCTGTCAATGTTAGCGGCCTGTTGTGCAGCCCCTGCTTTAGCCGATGTAAATTATTCTTTAAGTATTACACAGCCACAACATCATTTAGGTAATGTAAGTGTAGAGTTTCCAAAGTCGGCGCAATCGCATATCGATGTTAAATTGCCTGCATGGCGCACTGGTCGCTACGAAATATTAAATTTAGCCAATGGGGTACGTTACTTTGCGGCCACAGACGACAATGGCAATGCATTAAAATGGGAAAAAATTAATCACAGCACATGGCGAGTGCATTTAGCTGAGCCAACACACGTGAATATTGATTACCAAGTATATGCAAACGAGTTAGGTAAACGTGCACGCCATATAGACGATAGCCATGCCTTTATTGATGCATCTGGCTTTTTTATGTTTAGTGAATCATTTCGCCAAGAACCAGTTACCGTAGATTTAAAGGTGCCTAAAGCGTGGCGCTCTGTATCAGGTATGGAAAATGCGAGTAATAAACACAGTTTTAAAGCCGCAGATTACGATGTACTGGTAGACTCACCAATAGAAACAGGAATTAACAAACTTCATAAATTTGAAGTAGATGGCCGCCAATACGAGTTAGTTATATGGGGCGAAGGCAACTACGATGAGCAACTAATGCTTACTGATTTAAAAAAATTAGTGACCACAGGTAATGTTATTTGGGATAGCTACCCGTATGAGCGTTATGTATTTATGGTGCATGCTACATCGGGTGCTGGCGGGGCAACTGAGCATTTAAACTCAACCATTATACAGCGCCCACGGAATCGTTTTGGTAGCCGCGAGGACTATTTAGGCTTTATAAGTACCGCCGCGCATGAATTTATTCATACCTGGAATGTAAAAGCTTACCGCCCTAAAGGGCTGGCGCCTTATGATTACACCAACATGAACTACTCAAATTTATTATGGATTTCGGAAGGTTCTACTAGCTACTTTGAAGATCATCTATTAGTGCGCTCAGGCATAGAAACCACCGATGAGTTTTTTAAAGTGATGAGTAAAACGATTAATCGCCATTTACAAACACCAGGTCGAGAAGTACAAAGTGCCAGCGAAACAAGCTTTGATAAATGGATAAACCAAGGTGGCGACCACGCGCGTAATTACAGCACCAATATATATTTAGAAGGCTCATTGCTTTCTATGTTGCTAGATATACATTTATTAGAAACAACCCAGGCAAAAGTTAACTACCGCCAAGTACACAACGCTTTATACAACAAGCACACGTTACCACAAGGGTTTACTGAGCAAGATGTTCTGGCAATATTAAAAGAGCTAACAGGTGAAGACTACACAACGTGGTGGCACGATAACGTGAGTACCCCAGCTAACATAGATTTTGATACTTTATTAGGTAAAGTTGGCTTAAAGCTTACTCGTCCTGAGAGCGCTAAGCCATTAGCAAGCATTGATGCCACTGCAAAAAATAGCGGTGAGTTATTAACACTTACCCACGTTCGCAGGGGCGGAGCAGCATGGCAAGCGGGCCTCACAACAGACGATAAAATTGTGGCGGTTAACAAGCAGCATGTTGGAAAAGATTTAAAATCGAGCTTAGAAGTATTTAAAGCGGGTGAAAAAGTCACTATCGATTTTATTCGTCGCGATGCACTTCAATCGACAACCCTCGTTTTATCGCAAGATTATGATAAACCTAAAAAGGTGGTTGCTGATAAAAATGCAACTTTATCTCAACGCGCCTTATTTAAAGCATGGATGGGGGTAGAGCACCCCATTAATGTGCAAGCTGATTAACATAATAGCGTTTTATTAAAGGAGCTTTTGCTCCTTTTTTTATATCTTATGCAAAGGTATATCACTTAAAAACCAACCTAAAAGTGCTAATTTTAAGAGTACGTCCTATTATTGTGTTAATAACGACTCTAGGTTGCGTATAAATGAAGTCATTAAAAACCACTCAAATCCTCTCACATCAATTTGTGCTTAACGATCCGCTGCATCAGTTATTTGATGCGATACACAGTATTTCTGTGCAAGGATACGATGAGCAGCGCCGCGTTATTTATTGGAATAAAGGCAGTGAGCTGCTTTATGGCTATACAAAAGAGTACGCAACCGGAAAAAAACTAGAAGAATTAATTATTCCGCCCCCAATGCAAGATGCGGTTATAGATGCTCATCGTGAGTGGCTCATAAACGATATCGAAATCCCCGCGGCTGAGCTTACATTACAGCATCAAAATGGCAGCAATGTTACTGTGTTTTCAAGCCATGTTATGTTTACAAATCAGCATGGGGTAAAACAGATGTACTGCATCGACCTAGACTTGAGCGATGTAAAACAAGCACAAGCGCAAGCTATGGATAAACAGCAGATGCTCGAAAAAGTATTTGAAGCCATTCCTGATTTGTACTTTTTACTCAAACCGGATGGCACCATAGTTGATTACCATGCAAATGATTTGAGCGACTTACATTTACAGCCTGAGCAATTTTTAAATAAATCGATGTTTAGCGTATTGCCCTATACTGTAGCCAAAATGTTTAAAGACAATATTCAAGAGCTGTTAATTAACAAAGGTAATGTATGCTTTGAATACGAACTTTTAGTACCCAAAGGCGTTTTGTATTTCGAAGCGCGAGTGAGTTATTTACATCATTCAGACCAAGTAATGCTGATAATTCGCGACATAACAGAGCAGCATGAGTCAAACAAACTTATACGTAAACAAGCCTATTACGATAGCTTAACGCTACTCCCTAATCGTTTTTATTCTTTAAAACGACTTACTCAGCTGATTAGCACTGCGAGCGAAAAAAATACTTTAGCCGCTGTTATTTTTATCGACTTAGATGACTTTAAAAAAGTAAACGACACACTCGGGCATGAAATTGGCGATTCATTACTTATCAGCGCCGCTAATAAACTGAGCCAAATAGTTAATGAAAACGCGACCGTAGGCAGGTTAGGGGGCGATGAATTTATTATTCTACAATCAGAGCTACACAGTAAAAAACAGCTAGATGCGATTGTTACACGCTTACTTAAAAGCTTTAGAACCCCCTTTGAAATAGATGGCCGCGAATTGTTATTAACGTTAAGTATTGGCGTGGCTTTGTACCCCGATAATGGGGTAACAGCCTCTGATTTATTACGCCATGCAGACACAGCAATGTACCAAGCAAAAGCGCTTGGCAGAAACACCTACGCCTGCTTTACCAGCGAAATGAATACCGCCATAAAAAGGCGGTTAGCAATAGAAGAGCAGATGCATGTTGCTCTTGAAAAAAACGAATTTGAATTGTATTTCCAACCTAAATGCGATGCTAAAACACTTAAAATAATTGGGGCTGAGGCGCTATTACGCTGGAACAATAGTGTGCTTGGTAAGGTTATGCCCGATGAGTTTATTCCGTTAGCAGAGCAAACAGGTTTAATTATTCCTATTGGAAAGTTTGTTATTGAGCAGGCATTAGCATTTTTAACGCAGTGGCAGGCAAGCTCTCAACAAAACTACAGCATGGCAATTAATTTATCACCAAGCCAATTTAGAGATTCAGAGCTGCTAAGTTTTATAGCAAGCACGTTAGAAAAAACCGGAGTAAGTGCTAAAAATGTCGAGCTTGAAATAACCGAAGGCGTGTTAATGAGCGTACAAACCAATATTACAGAATCGTTGCATGCACTTAATAAGCTCGGTATTAAACTATCTATGGATGACTTTGGCACAGGCTACTCATCGCTTAGCTATTTAAGGCAATATCCGTTTGAAGTATTAAAAATAGATCGCAGCTTTATTTGTGGTATTACCGAAAACCAAGAAGACTACAGCTTAGTTAAAGCCACAATTGCAATGTCGCATAGCTTAGGCTTAAGTGTGGTAGCTGAAGGCGTAGAAACATCAGCACAACAAAAATTATTAGCCGAGCTAAATTGCGATTTGATTCAAGGTTACTACTTTAGTAAACCGCTGCCTGCATTACAGTTACTTGATTTTAAAGCGTTATAAGTACATTTATTATAAGTGTTAACCTAAAACCCATTGAGCTTTAAATAGCGTAAATTGAACCGTCAACCGCATTTAGTATTTAAACCCTTTAGCCAAATAACGCTACACATTAATATGATAGGCTTTACTGCTACTGCTTTGGTATTTTGATAAAACAAAACCTATGCAGTGAAATAAAACACCCTCTAGATTGAGTAAAACTCATCCCGCAAACTTTAATACCCCTGACACTCATAATTCATTAATTTAATTCATGTGCATTTTATAAGCTAATAATGCTAGGTTTAATCATCACAATATTGAAGGAAATAATTATGAAACTAGAGTCATTAGCACTGCACCATGGTTACGAGTCTGAAGAAACCACAAAATCAGCAGCAGTGCCTATTTATAATACCTCATCATACACGTTTGATAACACGCAGCATGGCGCTGATTTATTCGACTTAAAAGTACCAGGCAATATTTATACCCGCATAATGAACCCAACCAATGCCGTGCTTGAACAGCGTATAGCTGCAATGGAAGGGGGCATTGGCGCGCTAGCGGTAGCGTCGGGCATGGCAGCTATTACCTATGCTATTCAATGCTTGTGTGAAGTAGGCACTAATATTGTGAGCACCAGCCAAGTATATGGCGGTACATATAACTTATTTGCTCATACGTTACCGCGCCAAGGTATTGAAGCACGCATGATTAAAGCTGATGATTTTAGCGCCTTTGAAGACGCGATTGATGATAATACCCGCGCAGTATTTTGTGAGTCCATTGGTAACCCCGCAGGTAATATTGTCGATATTGAGCGTTTAGCTAACATTGCTCATAGTAAAGGGGTGCCACTTATTGTTGATAATACTGTGGCTACACCTTATTTATGCCGCCCATTTGAGTTAGGTGCCGATATAGTGGTTCATTCACTGACAAAGTATATAAACGGACACGGTACAGCTATTGGCGGTATGATTGTTGATTCAGGTAAATTTGATTGGAAAGCCAATGCCACACGCTTTGCAATGATGAATGAGCCCGATCCGTCGTATCACAATGTGGTCTATACCGATGCCTTTGCAGAAGCAGCCTTTATTGGTCGTTGTAGAGTCGTGCCACTTAGAAATACCGGTGCAGCACTTGCGCCTAAAAACGCATCAGACATTTTAATTGGCCTAGAAACCTTAGGCTTACGAATGGATCGCCACTGCGAAAACGCGCAGCAACTGGCTGAATATTTAGAAAATCACCCTAAAGTACTTTGGGTTAACTACGCTGGTTTAACATCAAGCCCATATAATGCAATGAGCCAAAAAATCACCAGTGGTAAAGCCTCAGGCATTTTAAGTTTTGGTATCGCAGGCGGCCTTGAAGCAGGCACGCGCTTTATTGATGCGCTTAATATGATCTTGCGTTTAGTTAATATTGGCGATGCTAAATCGCTGGCTTGTCATCCTGCGTCAACTACACACCGCCAATTAAATGATGAAGAGCTTGCAAGCGCAGGTGTGAGCCGCGATTTAATTCGCCTATCAGTCGGTATTGAAAACATTGCCGATATTATGGCCGATGTAAGCCAAGCGCTCGATAAAGCATAGTTATAAAATTAAGAACCTTGCGTGAGTAAAGAAGGTGCTTTTGTAGCGCCTTTTTTATTAGGTTTAATTTGCTTGGTTTGTTTTATAAATGCATTTGTATAAAGTTTATTTAAAACGCCGCTGTGTAATTGTTGAAACTTACGTTTAAAAAAAGCTTTTTTAACCTTGGTTTTAGTAGCGCAACTTGCAATATCGCTCTGTATGTCTGTATTTTGCGAAACAGGGTATGGCATAAGCGAAAAACCATTTACGTGGGTTTCCCAAATATGTTGTAAGTCGCAATCTACAGGGCGGCCAAATTGGGCTGTGGCTTTAAGTAATTGCTTAGCCCCTTCATAGCTTATTGCCGTAGCACAACAGCCGGTCATTAGCTTTTTATGTATGACTAATTGCTGGTGGTTATTTAGGTTTTGCTGATAGGCAATAGGGCGAGTGCGGTTTTCATAAGCGGCGAGTTTAATAAGCTGCCAGGGCTGCTGTAGCTGCTCAATATTTTTTATCGCATTATGAATGCTCTCATCAATATAAAAGTCATCCTCGAGCACAATCGCGTAATCTAGTTTTTTATCAACTATTTTTTGCCATGCTTTACGGTGGCTTAAATAGCAGCCAATTTGACCATTGCTTAGCGGATAGTGATACTGCTGTTTATTCAATTGCGGGCTGTAATGTAGGAACTTTTGTTGTGTACTTAATTGTGCGCCATCTACGGCATCAATCCGTTCAAATGACAAGTTAACACGTGCCAGTTGCGTTTGAGTATTTGCGAGTCGCTGCGCGGAGCGCGCTAAGTTTATTACAAATAATGCTGCCATGATGTTCACCCCCTACCGTTTTTAGCAATACTAAAGGGGGGCTGTTACACGCAAGTGGCAAATTTATGGCTTTTTTAAGTCAGCTCGCGGCTGCGCTAAAATGGCGTTTTTTTCTTCTTGGCTGAGGATGATCCAATCAAATATTTCTTCATTAGTTCGCCCGCAGCCAGTGCAATAACCGCTGCGGCGCTCACATATGCCTAAACAGTCTGTTTTTAACTTCGTGTTTGAGTGTGTGGGTTTTTGCATTTAATTTCCTAGCGGTGGAGCAATTTCAAAACGGGTAATATAGCGCGTTCTGCTTTGAGAGGTAAATAAGGTGATAACTGGGTGAGCTTCATCCAAAACAAAGTTACTACTCATTGAGGTTGCTGACTCTTTCGTATTTTCGTACCAGCCTTGTGACGCTACACATTGACGTATTTTATCCACTGTTTGTATATGTAGATTTGTGGCATGGGCTTGTTTGTTTTCACTCGTGCATTGATAACTAAACTGCTTATTATGTTGAGTAATGGTGCAGGTATTGCCTATAAAATGAGTATTAGCATGCCACTGGCTTATAAAATCATTTCCCACTTTATTTGCTTTTACTGCATTAAAGCCGTTAGTGTGCGCATTAAGTAATGTGTTTAGTGGGCTACATGCGTTTTGCGTTTTTACTATTTTAGGCGCAGGGGCTTTTTGGCTTACACAGCCTGTTAGTACCAATAAGGATAAGGCTGTGATAATTGATTTATTCATAAGCAACGCTAAAAGAATTCGATAAGCTGCACCATACGCAACCTATGTAAAAAAATAAATACCATAACGTAAAAAGGCCCATAAAATATGGGCCTGTAAATGCGCTAAAATAAAGCAGCTGTATTATTTATGGCGACCTTGCAAGCATTTTACAACGTCTTCTAGGGCTAAGCCTTGGCGTTGTAGTAATACGGTAAGGTGGTAAATTAAATCAGCCGATTCGTTAGTAAGCTCATCGTTATCGTGTTTCATTGCAGCAAGCGCTACTTCTACGCCTTCTTCACCTACTTTTTGACAGCTACGGCTTAAGCCTTTAGCAAACAATGAAGCGGTGTAGCTTTTTGATGGGTCGTCGTTTTTACGCTCAACAATCACATCTTCTAATTGCGCTAAAAAGCTTAGGCTAGGTTTAGCGTCTTCACCAAAGCAGCTTTGTGTGCCTAAGTGACATGTTGGGCCTTCTGGATTAGCCAGTACTAAAATTGAGTCGTAGTCACAATCGGTATGCACCGATACTACGTTTAAGTAGTTTTCTGATGACTCACCTTTGGTCCATAAACGTGACTTTGAACGCGAGTAAAAGGTTACCTTGTTACTTTCAAGCGTCACCTTTAGTGCTTCGCTGTTCATATAGCCTTGCATTAAAATAACACCAGAGCGAGCATCTTGAACAATCGCAGGGATCATTTCGCTTTTAGCAAAATCTACTTGAGTTTGGTTTTGTTGTGTTACTTGCATAGTCTTGCTGCCACTTGGTTATCAGTTAAAAATTGTTTTAATTCGCCAATGTTAATCACATTTTTGTGAAAAACGCTTGCTGCCAATGCGCCATCGACTTCGCTTTGTTTAAATACATCAACAAAGTCTTGCATACTGCCTGCACCGCCTGATGCGATTAAAGGAATATTACATAATGCGCGCATTTTACTTAGCTGCTCATTGTCGTAACCGTTTCGTACGCCATCTTGGTTCATACAGTTTAAAACAATTTCACCTGCGCCTAAGTCTTGTACGCGTTTAACCCATTCCTCGGTTTTGTAACGTGTACGGCTTGATGCATTAGGATCGCCGGTTAATTGATACACTAAGTATTCGCCGGTCACTTCATCGTAAAAGCTATCAATACCTACAACAACACATTGCTTACCAAATTCATCGTGTAGCTCTTTTATAAGCTCAGGGCGGGCAATAGCAGGGCTGTTAATACTTATTTTATCAGCGCCACGCTCTAATACACGTGCTGCATCGGCTACTGATTTAATACCCCCAGCCACACAAAATGGAATATCGATGTGGCGGGCAATGCTCTCTACCCAATTTACATCAAGTAGGCGTTTTTCAACGCTTGCGCTGATTTCGTAAAAAACCAGTTCATCGGCGCCGGCATCGCTGTAGGCTTTTGCCATTGTTAAAATATCGCCCACTATTTCGTGGCCTTTAAATTTAACGCCTTTTACTACTTGGCCGTCTTTTACATCTAAACACGGGATTATGCGTTTTGATAACATGCCAACGCCTCCTCAACACTAAATGCGCCATCAAGTAGTGACTTACCTAAAATAACACCACCTACGCCCAGCTCTTTAAGCTTTTTAATGTCATCAAGTGAGCTCACGCCACCCGAAGCTTGTACTTTAATGCTGCTGTTATGGCGAGTTAAATCTTCGTAAAGCTCAAACGATGGGCCAGTCATGGTGCCATCTTTACTGATGTCCGTACATAAAAAGTCAATAACGCCCAAGCTTACATAAAAATCTACAAGCTCAAGTAAACCAAACTCAGATTCACTTAACCAACCGTGCGTAGCAGGTGCCCAGCCCGTGGCTGTTTTATTTACATCAAGGGCAATAACAAAGTGCTCGGCGCCAAATTGTTCAATCCAGGCTTTTACTTGCTCGCGTTTTTCTACCGCCATAGAACCAATAACAACTTGGTTAGCGCCGGCTTTTAGCCAATCGCTTACATCTTGCTCTGAGCGAATGCCGCCGCCCACTTGATACGGTACGTTAAGCGCTTTCGTTGCAGCTTGAATATGTTGCCACTGTTTTTTACTTGGATCGCGTGCGCCTTCTAAATCTACAAGGTGCAATTTACCTGCGCCGCTGTCGGCGTATTCTTTTAAACGTGCGCCAAGCTCAAAAGGGTAAAACTGAGCGGTGTCGTACTTACCTTGGTATAAACGAACAATTTGATTTTGTAATACGTCTAATGCTGGAATAATCACAAATAATCTCTTTATTGTTGGTTAATGGGCCGTTTATAACTGCCAATCAACAAAATTTTGTAATAAACGTGTGCCTACTTTTGCACTGCGCTCTGGGTGAAATTGCATGCCAGCGTAGTTGTCTTTTGCAACAATGGCTGAAAAGGTTTGGCCGTACTGGCCGCTTACAAGTGTTGCATCGTTTACGGTGTGCGAAAAGCTATGTACAAAGTACACTTGCTCGTCTTGTGTTAAGCCTTTGGTGAGTGCATGCTCTTTATTTACGCTTAAGTTATTCCAACCCATATGCGGCGATGTTAAATTGCCAACATCAAGGGCTTTTACTTGGCCTGGTATTTTACCTAAGCATTGTACGTTACCTTCTTCGGTGCTTTCGCACAGTAACTGCATACCTAAGCAAATTCCCATAAGTGGGCGCTGGTATTCGTTTATAGCTTGTTGCCAGCCGTTATCTACAAGGCGTTTCATGGCAACAGATGCATGTCCCACGCCTGGTAATATTGCACGCTCAAAACCAGCTAATTGCTCTGGTGAGGTAATGACTGTTGGCGTTTGACCTAAGCGTTCAAAGGCAAAACGAACTGAATTTATATTGGCACACCCGGTATTAATTATGGCAATCATAAACATCCCTTAGAGCTGGCTGTTTGTTGGGTTGTGTCTTGCGCTACTGCCATACGAAGGGCACGTGAAAACGCTTTAAATAAGCCTTCTACTTGGTGATGACAATTACCGTCGCTTACCGATAAAATAAGGCTAATAGCGGCATTATCGCTTAAGCTTTTGAAAAAGTGCTCAACCATTTGTACGTCTAAATCGCCGGCTTTTTCGCGGCTAAAGTTAGCGTTTAATACAAATGAAGCGCGGCCCGATAAATCAATTTGTGCCTCTGCTTTACACTCATCCATTGGCAGCGCAAAACCATAGCGCGCTATTTGCGATTTAGTACCCAGCGCTTGTTTAAGCGCAACACCTAGGGCAATACCAATGTCTTCAACAAGGTGGTGCTCATCTATGTGTAAATCGCCTTTCGCTTTAATATTTAAACCAATGTTGGCGTGGGTGCGAATTTGATCAAGCATATGATCAAAAAAGCCAAGGCCTGTTTCAATGCTACCGTTTTTAGTTTGATCTAGGTTTATGGCTACATCAATTTGGGTTTCTTTGGTGTTACGCGTAACACGGCCTTCGCGATTGGCAGTTGTAAGCTTTGTAACAATGGCAGGCCAGCTGCCATCATACAAAATGCCTTCACAACATAAGTTTTTAGCAAGGCCAATATCGGTTTGGCGATCGCCAATTACATATGAACGTGCTAAATCAACTTTGCCTGAGCGCATAAGCTCAGTTAATAAACCTGTTTTAGGTTTACGGCAATCACAGTTTTGCTCGTCAAAGTGTGGACAAATTAATACCTCGTCAAAGCTAATGCCTTGGCTTTGCAGTATGTCCATCATTTTATCTTGTGCTATATCAAAGTCAGCAGTCGGGAAGCTGTCTGTGCCTAAGCCATCTTGGTTAGATACCATTACTAAGCGGTACCCTGCGGCTTGTAATTGTAATAAAGCCGGGATAACACCAGGTAAAAACGCTAATTTTTCTAGGCTGTCTACCTGTTTGTCGGTGATTGGCTCTTCAATTATGGTGCCGTCACGGTCAATAAATAAATAGGGGTTACTCATGATACTTCTTGTCCTGATAAAAGAGGTGAGGTTGCTGGCTTATCAAGGCCATCTAACCAAATTTTTACTTGCTCAAGTTCTTGCTCATTACCAATGGAGATACGTAGCCAATCGTCTTCACCGTATAGGGTAAACGCGCGCATCACTAAACCTTGTTCAAGTGCTACTTTAAAGTAGTTTTTGTCGGCTAATTTTAAGGTAACAAAGTTACCTTCACCAGTGAGAATTTTTAATGCAGCTGGGGATGCGTTTAACCACTGTACAAGTTTAGCTTTTAAACTATTTAAAATAGTCACTTGTCGGCGCATTGATGTAATTGCATCAGGCGCTATGGCTTGTGCTGCAATACTTGCTACCACACCCGATACCGGATACGGCGCAATCACTTTACGAATAGGTGCAAGTACACTTTCTTGTGCAAGTGTGAAACCGGTTCTTAACCCTGCAAGCGCAAACGCTTTAGACAAAGTGCGCAGTACCACTACATTACTATATTCGTTAATCAGCGCTGTAGCACTTTGCTCAGGGCAAAACTCAATATAGGCTTCATCAACAATAACTAAGGCTTTACCGGCAAGCGCTGTTGCAATTGCTTTTACTTTTTCAAGGGGGGTTATGCTACCGGTTGGGTTATTTGGATTACAAATAAACACCAATTTTGAGCTGCCCACTGCCTCAACTATTTCATCAACACTGCCATCAAGTAATAACGCTTGGGTTAGTCCATTGATTGCAACGTTGTGCGTATCAGCGGTTACTTTGTACATACCGTAAGTTGGCAAAAATAACGCAATGCTGTCTTTTGCAGGTTCGCAGTAGGTACGTACTAAAAGCTCAATGCCTTCATCGGCGCCGCGCGTCATTAATACGTTTTCGCTTTCAAGCTCTGCATACGCAGCATAGCGGTCAATAACCAATTGCGGCTGTGGATCTGGGTAGCGATTTAAATCTTCAATACTCAGCTCAATATTTTTAGCGTACGGGCTTTCATTGGCATTTAACCACGTTGACCCTGTTAGCTTTTCACTTTTAGCAGAGCTATAGGCAGCAAGAGCTGCAATATTTTGTGGTAATAAGCTAGTCGCTTGTGCGCTCTCATTGCTCATTTTTAATTGCCTCTAAACGAATTGAAACCGCATTTGCATGTGCATCAAGGCCTTCTGCATCTGCTAGTGGCAAAATAGCTTTTGATAACTGTGTTAAGCCACTTTTACTTATAGTTTGTACTGTGTAAGTGCGGAAAAAATCAAGCAAGTTTAAGCTTGAATAGGTTGCACTGTAACCGTAGGTAGGTAACACGTGGTTAGTACCCGATGCGTAATCGCCCGCTGATTCTGGCGTGTAGTCGCCAACAAATACCGAGCCTGCATTTTTTACTTTATCTAAGTAAGGTGTTGAATCTGCTAATTGCAAAATTAAGTGCTCAGGGCCATATTGCGCTGATACGTTAAATGCTTGCTCAACAGAGTCGACTAAAATAAGTGAAGAATTAGCCAGAGCTTGCTCGGCTGTCTCTTTGCGGCTTAAGTTAGCAAGCTGGCGTGTAAGTGCCTGCTGTGTTTGCTCAATGATACTTTCGCTGTTACACAATAAAATAACTTGCGAGTCTGCGCCGTGCTCAGCTTGCGAGAGTAAATCTGCCGCTATAAATTCTGGGTTTGCACGCTCATCTGCAATCACTAATACTTCAGAGGGGCCTGCTGGCATATCGATTGCCATACCAGGAATCGTTTGCGCAACAAGCTGTTTGGCCATCGTTACAAAGCTATTACCTGGGCCAAAAATTTTGTTCACTTTAGGCACTGATTCAGTGCCATAGGCCATTGCGGCAATTGCACCTGCGCCACCACTTTCAATTAAAGTTGTAATGCCACATAACTTAGCTGCATATAATATCGCAGGGTTAATGCTTTCATCACCTTGCACAGGGGTTGCAAGTACGACGGTTTTAGCACCACTTAATTGTGCAAGTACACCTTGCATAATAACCGATGATGGCAGTGGAGCACTGCCACCAGGTACATAAATACCCACAGCTTCGATGGCCTGATATTTCAGTTCACATTCAACGCCAGGTTGGGTTGATAACTTAATATCTTTAGGCAATTGCGCTTCGTGAAAACGTTTAACGTTTGCATAAGCGGTGTCAATTGCGTATTTAAGCTCTGAGCTTAGTGCTTGCTCTGATGCGTTTATTTCATCAAGCGGTACACGTAAACGAGGGTTAGCTCTATTATCAAACTTTTTAGCCATATCAAGTAAGGCTTTATCGCCTTGCTCTTTCACATCGCTCATAATTGTTTGGCATATAGCTTCAACCTTGGCGCTGGCAGAAACCGCAGGGCGCATTAGCGCCGCTGCTTGTACTTGTGAAGATTCCTCATTCCAACGAAGCATGGTACTTACTCCATCATTTTTTCAATTGGCATTACTAAAATAGAGTTAGCGCCTAGGGCTTTAAGCTGCTCCATTGTTTCCCAAAATAATGTTTCGCTGCTTACCATGTGAAGCGCTACGTACTCTTCGTTACCAGCAAGTGCAAGTAGAGTAGGTTGGCCAGAGCCTGGTAAAATTTCGCAAATTTCAACAAGTTTAGTTTTTGGCGCGTGTAGCATAATGTATTTGCTTTCTTTAGCTTGTTTAACACCACGAAGGCGCGGCATAAGCTTATTGATTAGCGCTAGTTTGTCTTCATCTTGCAGGTCTTTATTTTGAATTAAACACGCGTTTGATTCTAAAATTGTATCACCTTGAATTAATCCGTTCGCTTCAAGCGTTGCACCGGTAGAAACTAAATCACAAATTGCATCTGAAAGACCGGCACGTGGGGCTACTTCTACTGAGCCTGTAAGCATTACAGTACTTGCATTAATGCCTTCGCGTTTTAACCACTGCGTTAAAATTTCTGGGTAGGTTGTTGCAATACGTTTGCCTTCAAACCAGCTTTTATCACGTGGGCCAAGCTCTTGTGGCCATGCAAGTGCAAGGCGGCAGTAACCAAAGTCTAGTTTTGCTAGTTTGCTAACTTCGCTTGGTACACCTTGGCGTTCGCGTTCGGCTTGTACTTCTACTAGTACGTTTTCGCCAACAATACCTAAATCACAAACACCGTCCATTACTAAGCCCGGAATATCGTCATCGCGCACACGAAGTACGTCAATTGGCATATTGGTTGAGTGTGCAATTAAGCGTTGCTCACGTAGGTTTAATTTAACACCTAGTTGCTTTAGTAAATCTTGACAATCTTTAGACAGGCGACCGCCTTTTTGGATGGCGATACGTAGACGATTTGTGTTACTCATTATTCATTTTCCTTTAATTTAAAAACTAAAAACCCCGAGGGGAACCTCAGGGCGAAAATGAATCAATGTGTTTTGAATCGCCAGAGGTTCCTTTTAGGAATAACCTCTCAGCGAAAGACCTGACAGGTTATTCCGGTGAATGGTGGTGATGATGTACTGTTGTCAGGTTTAAGCGCATTTTTGTATCCTATTTTGCCTACCGCTATTTAGTGAGCGTTAAGCTTTAATCTGTTTCAATAAATTTCGCATTCATAAAAACATAAACGGCCTAGCCAAGGCAAGTTTTTTTTTACCAAATTAAAGCATATCTTATAACTGCCGATAATATTGAGAGCTAAACAGTGTTTTTAGTTGTTTTAATGTTTAAATTGTAGGCAAATTGGGCTTTGTTGGTCAATTTATCTAATTTTTAATAAACAGGTTTAGGAGGGGAGTATGGATATAATGATCCCTTTTTTAGGGAAAATTTCACGGTTAGAGCTTGAGCCTAAAAGTACATTTCATATTGCAGGTGTGCAAAATATGCCGCAAGCGCAAAAAATTAAGCTTGAAAATGAAAAAAAACAGACGCTCAACAAAAAAAGATTAGCGCAGGCGCAGGGCAAAAAAAGTGCAAGTGCAGCTAATGAAAAAGCAATCACCGTAGATGATGAAGGGAATAAACATTTAGATACATGGGCATGAGCTAAACCCTTAATAGTAAAAAGCCACGTACAACTTTTTACTATTAAGGATGTGCTTGCTAGCGTTTTTTAGCTTTAATAATGTAAAAGCTAAATATAACAGCTACGGTAAGTTGCGCTATAAAGCCTTGCCACGTAGATTTTAAACCCAGTAGTGCAATATCAAAGTTTATCGGCATTGAACTAATTGCGACTAAATCAGCCTCTTGTAATGCAATGACAGCTTTACCCATTAATACAAAGGCAAGTGCAAATAATAAATACGTTGTATAAGCAAAAAACTTAGCAATAGGTAACTTAATCGAATATTTAACTAACACCCATGCAATAAGCGCTAATAAAACCACACCCAATGCAAAGCCCATCGCAACCGATGAATACTGTGCTTGCGAGCTTTGCGTTAATAACGACTGATAAAATAATACCGTCTCGAACACTTCACGATATACCGCTATAAACGAGAGGCCCGCTAGCCCCCACAGTGTGCCAGACTCTAAACGCCTATTAATATTTTGCTGAATATATGCCTGCCACTGCTGAGCACTGGTTTTACTGTGTATCCATACCCCAACATATAGCAAAATAATAGCTGCAAATAGGGCGCCTATCCCTTCCATTACTTCGCGGCTGGCACCACTTATTTGTATTAATGTTTGCGCTGCCGCCCATGTTAAGCCACCTGCTATGAGGGCCATTACCCAGCCAATATGAACGTATTTAAGCGCATCTTGGCGTTTGGTTTTTATAAGCACCGTCATTAGCGCTATAACAACTAATAGTGCCTCTAGGCCCTCGCGTAGCAAAATAACTAAACTGGCTGATAGCAAGGCGCCATCACTGAGTGTGGTGTCATTAAGTAGGTTGTTTGCTTTTGTTAATTGTGTAAGTACAGCGTTAACTTGCGCACTGACAAGCTCGGTGTTTTTTTCATTTTTGAATGTGTTACGTAAGTTCATCAATTGTACTTCAATGCTTTTACGCAAGCTTTCATCGTATGCATTTAAGTTATTTTCTATCAGCTCAAAACCATCTAAATAGGCACTGATAGCCAGTTCGCTGGCTTTTGCATATTCACCATTAGCATGTGCATTTTGCGCTGCAATAAGTTGCGAGCGTGCAACGCTAAGTGGCTCAGCTTTGTTTTTAAATAAGTGTTCTGGATTACCGCGCAGCCACTTAATAAATTGAACTTGGGCAGGGGATTTATTTTGTGAAAGCTGCGCAGGGTTAAGATTAATGATGTCTGAAGTGCTGATTGTCTGGTTATTGTGTTGCGGCTTAGTTATATCTTGAAAAGCTAAACTGCCTACAAAAAAGGCGAGTGACCAACGTTGTTGCTCATTAAATTGGCTAAAAGCAACCATTGGTGTATCGTCTATGCCATTGGATACAGCTTCATATAATCCCATAATTGTGCGATTTGTGGCTCGCTCTTTATCCGTAAAGTTCGTGGGCTGTGGTGTTAAACCTTTAGCAAGTGGGCCATCACCTTGTCCATTTATGCCATGGCACATAGAGCAGTTTTCTGCAAAAAGTGCCTTTGTTTGTTTTAGTGGTAATAAAGATGTAGGCAAAGAAAGCTGTGGCATAAATTCAAGCAAAGACTCCCTAAGCTTTGAGCTGGCAGCACGAACACTCTGTACGCTTTGTTTATTTATAATTGCGTTATGCAAGGCACCAGCTTGTATTTTTATATGACTGTATTGATTATTAGCACTGCTTAACTGAGTGGCTAGCGTGCTTATTAAATTTGCAAACTCAGACATTTCTTGAAATTCGTCTTTACTGAGTACCTCGCCTTTATGCACCGCCCCAACGTAATCAACCCCTACGTATTCTGCAAGTTGTGATATTTGTTTAATTTTAGCTTGCTCAGCAGGCGTAGAGGCAAAAGAAGAACAACATAAAAAAGTGAGTAAGAACAAAGGAAAGAGAAAAACGTGGCGACGTGTAATGCCATAAAATAACGAAAAAACACTTGTATACTTACTGGACATAATTAGCCCTATAAAAAAATTTAAAATTAAAACTATTTTTATTACGCTTAAAATAAATAAAACCGTGCTAAAAATAATCCCCCATAAATAACTAACCCGCAGTGAATAGACTGCGGGTTTAATAAATAAAACTTAGTGATTTTGCTCGGCAGATTTAATACTACTTTGAATGAGAGGCGAGATAGTTAAACCTTGCACAATAATAGAAAATATAACCACAACATAGGTCACAATAACGATTAAATCATGCAGATCACTGCCTGATATAAATACTTGATCACGAGGAATAGCTGCAGCCATAGCTAATGCTAAACCGCCACGTAAACCACCCCAAGTTAAAATTTTAACGCTGTGTTTGTCGTAGTTTTTAAAGCGCTTAAATATTACAAATGGCGTACCAACACTAATAAAACGTGCTAATAAAATAGCAGGGATCATAACAAGGCCTAAGCCAATTTCACCCATTGTTACTGGCATAGTGACAATCAGCATACCAATAATCAAAAACAACAAAGCGTTTAAAAAGCTGTCGGTGGCGTGCCAAAAGTCTTTAATATAGCGCGTGTTTTCAGGCCCTGTGCGCTCGGTTGCTTTTGCGCGAGTAATATTACCTAAAATAATACCACTGGTTACCATGGCAAGCGCACCAGATATTTCCCATACATTGGCAGCGGCAAAACCCGCAGTTGGAATGGTTAAGGTTATTAATAGGCGTATATTTACATCTTTACAGTTAATAATTAAAAAGTGACCCACAAGGGCCATTGCTAAGCCAAACACGATTCCACCTATGGCATCAACAAAAAACAGCTCTGCAATGTCGGCTGGGTTGGCATCGGTGCCAAAAAATGCAACAGAAAACAGTGTAGTAAAAATTACCAAACCAATACCATCGTTAAATAAAGACTCGCCTTCTACCTGTACCGAAATACCTTCAGGGGCGCGTAATTGTTTAATAATTGCCAGTACAGCAATTGGATCGGTTGGGCTTATTAAGGCGCCAAAAAGTAAACAATAAATAAAAGGGACGGGCCAGCCAAGAGCGGCAAAAATATAAAAACTTAAATAGCCAATTAAAAAAGTAGAGACTACGGTAGAGAACAAAACTAAAGCGGTTATTTCCCATCGTTGTTTACGCAGTGCCAACAGGTTAATTTCTAAAGCACCTGCAAATAACAAAAATCCAAGCATGCCTTTTAAAAGCAATTCATTAAAATTAATACTGGCTACAATTTGCGTCATTTCTAATGCAGTTGTATCGCCTAATAACTTAACAGAAATAATTAATAACAACGATATAACAACCGAGCCTGTTGTTATAGCAATCGTTGTTTGCATTTTAAGAACATACTGGTTTGCATAAGCAATAAAAATTGCGATAGCAGAGAGAAAACAAATGAGATACCAAGCATTCATTGGCTAACCTTAAATTTATTTTAGAGAACAAAAAAGAGCGAATTAAACGAGCCGTATATTACTCCTGAGACTAGGCTGTGTCACAGTATTTATGGGGCTTTTAGCACTTTTTTTATGTCTTTAGGAGACATATAGTTAATGCAAATTTACTGGTGTTATTGCTTGTAATGAGGAGATTAATACAAAGTTGCCTAGGCAACATAATGGCTGATTACTGCCGTTAATTAAATAAAGTAAACGTAGCTATTGTGCACGGCTAATAGTGTAATTTAGTGTAAATATATGTATACAATTTGTATCTGTTTAAAGTTTTACTGATTTTGTGTGTTTTTTAACCTACTGTAATTTCTATTGTTCTTACGTTTCCTAATACTTTACTTGTAAATTAAATGTTTAATTTTCATAACTCAAATTTGTAACATAAGCTTGATCCTTAATCGGGTACAAGTAGTTCCGGTTAATACAAATCCACTACAAACTAAATATTTTGACGGAGCGTAAACGTGAATTTATCAAAAATCACATTAGCAACTTTTGCTGCTTTAACCTTGGTTCAAGCAACAGATGCAGTAGCTGCGAACAAGAAATATCTAAATCAACAAACGGCTTTAAATAACATGATGCAATCAAATTCAGCATCCATTTTATCTACTAGCCCTAAAGACTTGATTGGGTTAAGTGTAAGGAACGAGTTAGTTGTATTAAAAGAGTTTATAAGTAATAACGGTGAAGTAACTCGCCGTTATCAGCAAACATATCAAGGTTTACCAGTAATTGGTGACACTTTAAGCCTTACATTTAAAAATGGCATGCTTAAAAAAGCCCATGGCGCTGCGGTGTACGATATTGAAGGCGATATAAACGATGTAAGCGCTAAATTATCTGTAAAACAAGCCATGCTTCAAAGCCAAAATGTAGGCATAGCTTCAAAAACTAAAGGTTTAAAAAAACACAATGAGAAATCAAGGTTAGCGATTTGGGTTGATCAACAAAGTAAGGCGCATTTGGTGTATGAAGTATCGTATGTAACCTACGGCAAATCGCCATCACGCCCTTATCAAATAATCGATGCTAATACCGGTGAGGTTTTGCTCAGCTACGATAACTTACAACATGCTGATGCTACGGGACCAGGGGGGAATCTCAAAACAGGTAAATACATCTACGGTACTGACTTTAGCAACCTAGATGTGTCTCAATCTGGTAACACCTGTGTTATGGATAATGCCAATGTAAGAACTATAAATCTCAATGGCGGCACAAGTGGCTCTGCTGCCCATTCATTTACCTGCCCAGAGAATACAGTAAAAGAGATAAATGGGGCTTATTCGCCGCTTAACGATGCTCATTATTTTGGTAACGTTATTTTTAATATGTATAACGACTGGGTGGGGTCGCCACCGCTAAGTTTTCAGTTAAAAATGCGCGTACATTATTCAAGTAATTATGAAAATGCATTTTGGGATGGCAGCGCAATGACCTTTGGCGATGGGCAAAGCACTTTTTACCCACTCGTAAGCCTTGATGTATCGGCGCATGAGGTAAGCCATGGCTTTACCGAACAGAATTCTGGCTTAATTTACAGCGGTAAGTCTGGTGGCTTAAATGAAGCTTTTTCTGATATGGCTGGTGAAGCGGCTGAGTATTACATGAAAGGCACTAACGATTGGTTAGTCGGGCAAGATATTTTTAAAGGCAATGGCGCGCTTCGCTATATGAATAACCCATCACAGGATGGACGCTCTATAGATAATCAAGGTAGTTATACCTCTGGCATGGATGTGCACTATAGCTCGGGTGTATTTAACAAAGCATTTTATAACCTTGCTACTACATCCGGCTGGGATACTAAAAAAGCATTTGTAGTTATGGCACGAGCGAATCAGCTTTATTGGAGTGCGAGTACAAATTGGGATTTAGCTGGTAACGGCGTTATGGACGCTGCGTGTGACTTAAATTACAACCCAAGCGATGTACAAGCTGCATTGGCCGCAGTGGGAGTTAGTTCAAACCTAAGTGCAGGGAGCGATTGCTCGAGCACACCTGTGCCTACGGATGAGGCGTTAACAAATAAAGTAGCACGTACGGGGATCAGCGGCTCTGCAAAAGCGCAGATGTTTTTTACACTCGATGTACCAGCGGGGGCAACAGATCTTGAGTTTAATACCGCTGGTGGCTCGGGCGATGCAGACTTATATGTAATGTTTGGAAGTAAACCCACACTGAATACGTATGACTGTAAAAGTACCACCTCTTCAAGCACCGAAAACTGCAGTATTTCGAACGTTCAAGCAGGCACCTACTATGTAATGGTAGAAGCATGGAATGCTATAGCTGATGTATCGCTTACTGGGAGTTTTAACAATTCAACAGGAGGCGTAACACCGATTAACAGAACCGAGTCTAATATTAGTGTTTCAACTAATAGCTGGGCTCGATTTACTCAAGACTTAGGAGCGGGCTATAGTAATTTAACCGTTACTATTTCTGGTGGAAGTGGCGATGCCGATCTTTATATAAATTATGGTTCGGCGTCGAGTACGTCAACTTATTTGTGTAGACCTTATAAAAATGGCAACAGTGAAACGTGTTCGTTTGATAACCCACAGTCAGGTACATGGTACCTAGATTTAAGAGGGTACAGTAATGCAAGCGGAGTAACACTGAGTGTGTCTGCTAATTAAACATTGATACCAGGGGCCTAGTGCCCCTTTTTAATTTTATGGATACCAGTATTGCCAATTATAAGGAATACCAATGAAACCTTTTAAACTACTAAGTGCGCTGAGCTTATTTACTACAATGGGCGTTGTAGCACAAAGTGAAACAAACAAAGTGTGGGTAAGCATAGATTCAACTGCAGCGGAACATTATGAGTATACCCAGCATGGGTTAGTGCAAAGATTGCCCTTTGCACAGCGCTCAACAAGTGCGCTTGAAAATATAGATTTGGTGTATATACCAGCTGATCAGGTAAATAATCTAAGCGAATTTATGCACCACAATTATAATCGGTGCGGTGGGTTTGTGGCACATGATTCATGGCAAGAGGCGAGCAGTTACGCAACACAATTAGCCACGGCGCATACTATACAAAATACATTAGCATTTAGTTATTCTATTGATAACGAACAAACAGTACAAAATTTAATGTCATCAATTAGCACCGTTAACCTCGATAGTACTGTTAACTCTTTAACCAGTTTTAATAATCGTTATTACACCTCACAAACAGGGATAGATGCTGCAAATTGGTTAAAAACACATTGGCAACAAATAGCGCAAAGTCGCAGTGATATTAGCATTGCAACTTACCCGCATAATTGGGCGCAATCGTCGGTTATAGTGACAATTGAAGGCAATGAAAAAGCAGATGAAATCATTATTATTGGTGGCCACCTTGATTCGATAAATCAGTCAAACCCAAGCAATGGACGTTCACCCGGTGCTGATGATAACGCCTCAGGCATTGCTGTGCTATCAGAGGCGCTGCGCGCGATTGTACAAACTAATTACAAACCACAGCGTACGATTCAAATTATGGCGTTTGCAGCGGAAGAAGTCGGCCTTAGAGGTTCAAGTGATATTGCAAGCAGCTACCAATCGCAGGGTAAAAATGTAGTGGGCATGGTGCAGTTTGATATGACAGGCAATAATGGCAGCCTTGAAGATATAGTCATGATGACTGATTATACTAACAATGCACAAAATCAGTTTTTAGCAGCGCTTTTAGATACCTACTTACCGCAATTAGATTATGGATTTGATCAGTGTGGTTATGGTTGTTCTGATCATGCGTCATGGTATCAGCAAGGGTTTGCAGCCTCTATGCCTTTTGAATCAAAAATGGGCGATATAAACCCGCTTATTCACACCCAAAACGATAACCAGTTTGATACTCAACATGCCAGTAAATTCGCCAAGTTGGCAGTAAGTTATGTTGCCGAAATGGCAAAAAATGCCGGCGATACTGCGCCCCCTACTAATAACCAATTAACCAATGGGCAAACACTCAGTGGGATCACAGGGGTTGCAAAAGAGCAGTTTATTTACACATTAGCTGTGCCACAAAGTGCGAGCAATTTAAATTTTATTACGACTGGGGGCACAGGCGATGCAGACTTATACGTACGCTACAACCAAGCACCTACACTGAACGATTATGATTGTAAAAGCACTACCTCAAGTAGTAATGAACGTTGCGATATTAATCCCTCTAGTGCAGGAGTTTACTATGTGATGGTACACGCATGGAATGCGATAGAAAATGTATCCCTAACCGGAAGTTACAATGAAGAGGGGAGTATTAAGCCTATCAATCGGAGCATTACAAACATAAATGTTTCTGCTGGGAGTTGGCAGCGCTTTAGCCAAAGTTTAAATACGCAGTACGCATCATTAGATATAACAATGTCTGGTGGCAGTGGCGATGCTGATTTATATGTAAACTTTGGCACTCCTTCTAGTGATTCTCAGTACTTGTGCAGGCCATATAAAAATGGCAATAGCGAAACCTGTTCGTTTTCTGCGCCACAAACAGGTAATTGGTATATCGATTTAAAAGGGTATAGCAATGCCAGCAATGTCACGTTATCCATAAATGCACAATAACGTGTAAAGGGGTGTTAGCCCCTTTACAAAATTCTAATTTCAATTGGCTTGCCCTTATAGCCAGGCTTACGTAAAATCTCGCTATTATTTTTTGTAAAGTGACTGGTATTATCAAACAGCTGTTTAGTGCAACCGGGCCGTTAGCGTTATCTTTAGATGGATACACGCCACGCCAACCTCAAATTGATATGGCCGTTGCCGTTAACGATGCATTAAAAAATAGCACGCAGTTAGTGGTTGAAGCGGGCACTGGTACAGGTAAAACGTTTGCCTATTTAGCGCCTGCCCTTAAATCTAAGGGTAAAACAATTATCTCAACAGGCTCTAAGGCCTTGCAAGAGCAGTTATACCACCGCGATTTACCTCAGCTAGTAAAAGCACTTAATGCATCTAAAAAAACCGCATTGTTAAAAGGGCGCGCTAATTATCTGTGTACTTATAGGCTAAACCAACATGTAGCCCATGTACCAACAGACGATCCTGATGTAATGCATCAACTTGCTATGGTTGCAAAATTTGCCAGTGAAACACACTCGGGTGATTTAGCTGATTGTATTGGTATTGAAGAAGACGCCAAGGTACTGCCCTATGTTAATTCGACAGCCGATAATTGTTTAGGCAAAGAGTGTCCAGACTTTCAATCATGTTATATACGCAAAGCGCGTTTAAATGCAGCCGAAGCGGATGTAGTGGTTATAAACCATCATTTATTTTTTGCTGATATGGCAGTAAAAGACTCCGGTTTTGCCGAACTTATGCCCACCGCCGACGCTTATATTTTTGACGAAGCACACCAGCTTAGCGAAATTGCCAGTGACTACTTTGGTGAAAGTATTAGCACTAAAAAGCTGGTGGATTTAATTAACGATTTACGCGCTATTTACCGTGCAGAAATTCCCGATATGCTGCAGCTTGGCAAAAGCCTTAATAAGCTTGAAACCAGCGTGGCTGATTTACGTTTACAGTTTGGTGTAGATGGTAGCCGAGGAGATTGGCGCGAAAAGCTCAGCGATAAATTAATTTGCGCAGCGCTGCATCGGGTGATTAGCGATTTAGACTTTGTTTATCAGGTATTAAAACTGTGCCTAGAGCGCAGTGATAAAATAGAGCATCCGTTTGAGCGTACATTAGCGTTTAAAGGTCAGTTAGAGCGTGTTTTTGATACCGCACAAACGGGCTTTAGCTATTGGTACGAAACCACGCGGCGCTATTTAACGGTTAATATTACGCCACTTAATGTCTCTGCTAAATTTGCTCAAATGATGAAAGATACCGGCGCAGGGTTTGTATTTACCTCAGCCACGTTATCGGTTGATAATAAGCTCGATCACTTTAATGCAAGCTTAGGTATTACTCCTGCGCAAAGTATGATGGTTGATAGCCCCTTTGATTACCCTAATCAGGCGCTTTTATGCTTGCCACGATATTTGCCAGAATCGCATGCAGAGAACATGCCTCATGCAATTATAAAATTAACCCTAGAGCTGATTAAATCGGCTAAAGGGCGTTGCTTTGTGCTGTTTACAAGTTACCGAATGATGCATTTGGTGGCTGAGGGGTTAACCACACAATTGGACTACCCAGTTTATATGCAAGGGCAAATGTCTAAGCGTATAATACTGGAAAAATTTACGCGCCATGGTAATGCGGTATTGTTAGGTACTGCCTCGTTCTGGGAAGGGGTTGATGTACGTGGTAGCACGCTAAGCTGTGTTATTATCGACAAGTTACCTTTTGCAGCACCGGATGACCCATTACTGCAAGCCAAAATGCAAGATTGCCAAATGCAAGGCAAAGACCCGTTTGCTCATATACAGTTACCGCAAGCTGTTATTGCGCTCAAGCAGGGCGTGGGGCGTTTAATACGAGATAACAAAGATAAAGGCGTGCTGGTTATTTGCGACAACCGATTAGTAACGCGCCAATATGGCCAAGTATTTTTAAAAAGCTTACCGCCGATGCGTCGCACGCGAAGCTTAGAAGATGCAAACACATTTTTAAAACACATTAACTAGAGTACTAAAATGATTAAAAGTAATATTCTTGCCCTAGATGCCTCAACCGAAGCGTTATCTTTAGTTTTACACTTTGAGGGCCAAACATTTCATCATTTTGAAGAATGTCCACAGCAACATAGTCAAAAAATACTCCCTTTAGTTGATGAGCTTCTTAATAAAGCACAGTGTAAATTAAAAGACTTAGACGTTATTGGCTTTGGCCAAGGGCCAGGTAGCTTTACCGGTGTACGCATTAGTGTTGCTATTGCACAAGGGTTAGCTTATTCAGCCAATTTACCATTAGTGGGCGTATCAACCTTGGCAATTATGGCCCAGCAAGCGAACGAACAAACGCAGGCACCAGTAGTGTATTCAGCTATAGATGCTCGTATGGGAGAAATTTATTTTGCCCAATACCAGGTAAATAATGCACGCATGGAGTTGGTAAATGAAGAGTGTGTTATAAAACCAGAGTTATTAAGCAAAGAGCATATAAACAGTGAAGAGTTACACGCGATTGCCGTTGGCACTGGATTTAAAAGTTACCCTGATGCACTTAAAAACGTTAGCAATATAACCATAAATACAGCCATTACTTTGCCAGATGCTCGTTATATGCTTAGCCATGTAGATACGGCCTTTTTAAAGGGCGAGGTTGTTAAAGCAAGCGATGCGCAACCTAAATATGTGCGCGATACAGTAACATGGAAAAAACTACCGGGTCGCGAATAGGCACAAGAGTTGCAAATTGGGTGTTTTTAAATCATAATTTTTAATATGTTTATTGTTGGAAGTTATCTATGACTTTGCCAATTGGTGCTGGTTTTTTTACTGGGGATATTCCTGCAAAGGTTACCTCAACAAAAATTATACCCTCTAAACCACAAGGTTTAGCGGATGATAGCGCCAGTCAAAAAACAAACACAGATTATGTAAAAAGTAGTAAAGCGGGTGTAGAGCTTGCTAATCAATACTTTAGTCAAAGCACCAGTAACGCAAAGTACAGCCAAACTATTTATGACCAACCAAGCCCAACGGTGAGTAAAGCAATTTCAACATATACTGAATTTGCAAATTTAGAGCGTCGCGCCGAAGTACAAGATTTAATAGGCGTCGATATATACGCTTAGCCCCCGTAACAGTAAAAAATAAAAAGCCCGAACACATGTTCGGGCTTTTTCGTAAGCTTATGGCTACTGTTTAATAAAGCCAATTAGTTTATCGGCAATATCTGTATTATTTTGAGCACCGTTAAAGTGTTCACTGCCTTTACCGTAGGCAAATACTTGTACATCTACAGCGGTGTGTCCGCCTGTTGTCCAACCAGTAAAGCTGGCGTCACTAATAATACTTTTAATGGCTAAATTAAGCGCTGTTTCGCCCATTTTTTTCGCTTGTTCAAGTTTTACTTTATTAGCCGGTGTGTATTCAATACCTGTGTTGGCGCGCCAAATAGGCTCTAGGTCATCAGCAGCGAGTAATTGCTTTGTTAGCTCAACGGCTGTAGCTTTAACACCTTTAATAACTTCCGTATCCCACTTATATTGTCCGTGCGCACCGAGGGTTAACCCACCAGTTGAATGATCTGCAGTAACCACTAATAAAGTATCAGGGTTTTTATCAATATAGGCTTTTGCTTTTTCAATCGACTGTGCAAAGTCATCCATTTCGGCCATGGCACAGGCTACATCGTTAGCATGTCCACACCAATCAATTTGGCTGCCTTCAATCATGACAAAAAAGCCGTCTTTATTTTGGCCGTCGAGTAAATCAAATGCTTTAGCTGTTAGTTGCGTTAAGTGGTTTGAATTAGCATCAAGCGCAAACGGCAGTCCCATTGGGGCGTATAAGCCAAGTGCCGGTACTTGCGTAATCTGACCAAGGTTTTTTATATCATCGCTATATTGATAACCAGCTGCTTTAAATTCATCAACGAGGTTACGGTCTTCTCTAATAAAATACTGCGTACCGCCGCCTAGCATTAAATCAACAGGGAGTTTACCGGCAATTTTGTTATCTATGTACTCATTAGCAATCGCATCGTAATTTCGACGTGATTCGTTATGTGTAGCAAAACTAGCTGGGGTGGCATGGTTAATTTGCGAGGTAGCCACTAATGCTGTTGTCATACCGCGTTCTTTTGCTATTTCTAACATGGTTTTAACGGGCTTTTTGTCTGTATCGACTGCAATAGCACCATTATAACTTTTGTGGCCGCTACTCAGTGCGGTTGCACCTGCAGCACTGTCTGTAACATAAGTGTGATCGTCAGGGTAAGTACGCGCCATGCCTGTTAAAATAGTATCAAATACGGTTGTTTCAATCTGCTTGGTGGTTGGATCATCTTTAAAATAACGATAAGCGGTTGTATAGGCAGGACCCATCCCGTCACCAATCATATAAATTACATTTTTAGGTGCATCGCTTGCATAAACACTGGTAGATGCACATAAAAGCGCTAATAAGCTAAGTTGGTTTTTCATTTTAATCCCTATGAATGTGCTGTTTAAATAGCACCACAATTGTATATGGTTACGGCGTGTTGAATTTGCAGCATAAATACCAAACATGCGCTGCCCAAAAATTCTTTCTAAGGCGATTAAGTTTTTTGCTAGGTTGTTACTCAGCCCACAAGGTTACAAACCTCGTACCAAGATTTAACCGCCCGTAGATTGAACAAGTTTCAATCCACAAAGTTCAATACGCCTTCGTATAATAATGAAATGAAGTAAGAATAAAAAGCAAAGTATATAAACAGGTTTGGCTAATTGTCACTAAAACAATACAGCCATTTTTTTAGCTTATGTTAATTATAGTGTAATGAATATAGTGGTATACATTACTTACCTGAAGAGTATTTAAGCCCTGTTTGTAATTATTTATTGAATTAATGAAACTTAAAATAGGTTAAGTTATTGAAATAAAATATATAATTGAAGTTCTAAAGTTAACCTTACAATTCAAGTGGTCTTTATAAATATAAAAAATATAAAAACTTTTGGTATTAGAGGTCTGACAACTAGTATGTTATAAATAATGTCGCACGTTAAAAAGAGGTGTCTGTTGCAGCCATTTGAAATAAAAACAAGAAATATAACATTGCGTGGCTTACAAAAAGGCGCTGGCGATGAGCTGGTTTTAGCCTTGCATGGGTGGCTAGATAACAGTAATAGTTTTACACCTATGTTGGATAAGGTTAACCCGCAGCATACTTGGTATTGTGTTGACTTTGCTGGGCATGGGCTATCTGATTGGCGTGCACAGGACGCTCATTATTATTTTGTTGATTATATTGACGATGTGTACCAACTTATAAAGAGCTTAGGGGCAAAAAAGGTACATTTAGTCGGCCATTCAATGGGCGCAATGGTGGCAGGTTTATTTGCAAGTTGTTTTAGTGAGTATGTGTATTCAGTTACCTTTATTGAAGGGATTGGCTGTGTTACAACCCCCAGTGATGAAGTATGTGAGCAATTAAAAGGGGCGATACTTAACAGAGAGCGCGCCTACAATAAAAAAAAGCGCGTTTATAAATCGCAATCAGCGATTATCGAAGCGCGTGCAAATACAACAGATTTAAATAACGAACTGATCACCTTATTGATGAGTCGTAATATTAAGCAAAGTGAACTAGGGTATGAGTTAACAACAGACCCTAAGCTTAAAAATCACTCAGGTTTTAGGTTTGATGAAGCGCAATGTATTGGTGCAATAAAACAATTAATTGCACCAAGCCAATTAATTTTAGGTAACCAAGGTTATTCGTTTGTAAAACAAAATTTGGCCAAGTATATTAGCTATTACAACAACTTGAAGGTAATTAATGTAGATGGCGGGCATCATTGCCATATGCAAAGCAGTGGGTTATGTTTTGAGTATATTCAAGCCTTTATGCTGCAAAATGGTGCATGTTAATTGTAAATTAGCGCCAAATGTGGGATTATTCCTGCATTAGAGTATTTGCTCAATTGTTAAAGTGCCTTACTTAGATTAAGGTTAATAAAAATATAATTATAAACAGGGGCTAAGAGTGGAAAAAATCTGGCTTAAGCGCTACCCAGAAGGTATGCCTGAAACAATCGATCCTGAGCATTACAACTCGTTACTCGAAGTGTTCGAAAAAAGTTTTACCGATTACAAAGATTTACCTGCATTTACGAATATGGGTAAAACATTATCGTATGATGAAATAGATACAGCGACACAACGTGTTGCCTCGTATATTCAAAATGATTTAGGTCTTAAAAAAGGCGACAAAGTTGCCGTAATGATGCCTAACTTATTACAAACGCCTATCGCTATTTTAGGTATTTTACGTGCAGGGTGTGTGGTGGTTAACGTAAACCCACTTTACACAGTACGAGAGCTCGAGCATCAATTAAAAGACTCTGACGCGTCAGCTATTTTTATATTGGCTAACTTTGCAGACACGCTTGAAAAAGCACTTGCAAAAACTGATGTAAAACACATTGTTGTTACCCAAGTGGGCGACATGGTGGGTGGTATTAAAAAGCATATCGTTAATTTTGTGGTTAAATACATAAAAAAAATGGTACCCAGCTACAGCCTACCAAATACTATTAAGTTTTCAGATGTGTTAGCAGGTGACCCTTCAAAGTATACGCGTCCAGAAATGAGCTTATCTGATCTGGCCTTTTTACAATACACAGGTGGTACAACCGGCGTATCTAAAGGGGCGATGTTAAGTCATGGCAACATGGTTGGTAACCTTGAGCAAGTGTCGGGCTGTTTAGATAAAGTATTAGACCGTGGTACTGAAGTTGTTGTTACTGCATTACCGCTTTATCATATATTTGCGTTAACGGCTAACTGCTTAACGTTTATGAAATACGGTGGTTTGAATGTATTAATTACAAACCCGCGTGACATGCCGGCTTTTGTTAAAGAGCTTAATCAGCATAAATTTACTGCTATTACCGGTGTAAATACCCTGTTTAACGGGTTACTCAATACACCAGGGTTTGCAGAGCTTGATTTTAGTCATTTAAAAATGTCATTAGGTGGCGGCATGGCGGTACAACGTCCTGTAGCTGAAAAATGGCAAAAAGTGACTAATTCTAAATTGATGGAAGGTTACGGTTTAACTGAGTGTGCACCGCTTGTAACTGTAAGCCCGTACGATTTAGAAGCTTATAATGGCTCTATTGGTTTACCTGCTCCTAATACCGAAATTAAGCTAATGCTTGAAAACGGAGAAGAAGCGGCAAAAGGTGAACCCGGTGAGCTATGGGTTAAAGGCCCACAAGTTATGCTAGGTTACTATAACCGCCCAGATGCAACTGCAGAATGTTTGCAAGATGGCTGGTTTGCTACCGGCGATATTGCCACATACGACGATGAAGGTTTCTTCTATATTGTTGACCGCAAAAAAGACATGATCATTGTATCGGGCTTTAATGTGTTCCCAAATGAGATAGAAGAAGTGGTTGCCATGCACGACGGCGTACTAGAAGTAGCGGCTATTGGTATTCCGCACGATGTAAGTGGCGAACAAGTTAAAGTTTTTGTTGTTAAAAAAGACCCTTCTTTAACTGAAAAAGATATAATAAATCACTGTCGTGATAATTTAACTAATTATAAGGTGCCTAAACTCGTTGAGTTTAAGGATGAGTTACCTAAAACAAATGTAGGTAAAATTCTCAGAAGAGCCCTAAAAGATTAGTAAACTATAGAAAAGCCGGCATTAGCCGGCTTTTTTATTGTAGGAGATTAAGTGCAATACCAATTGATCGAAACACAAAATCAACTCAATACCTTTGTTGAGCAAATAAAAAACAAGCCTATTTTAGCCATAGACACAGAGTTTATGCGCCGCCGTACTTTGTACCCAGAAGTTGCACTTATTCAAGTATATGATGGCGAGCATCTCGCCCTTATAGATCCACTTGCCGAACTCTCGTTATTTGAATTTTGGCAAATATTACAAGATCCATCAGTACTGAAAGTGTTACATTCACCCTCAGAAGATATTGAAGTATTTCAAAAGTATGCAGGCTTTGTACCTGCTCCATTGTTTGATACACAATTTGCTCTTCAGCTTTTAGGCGAAGGCAACTGTATGGGCTTTGCACTAATGGTAAAAGAGCTATTAGGCATAGAAATAGACAAAAGTGAATCGCGAACTAATTGGCTACAGCGCCCATTAACTAAAAAGCAGCTCGATTATGCAGCCGCTGATACGTTTCATTTACTGCCTTGTTTCGAACTAATAATTGAGCGTATAAATAAAGCTGAGTTATTTGATATTGTAATAAATGAGAGCGAGTTAATTGCAAATAAACGCGCCTTTCAAACCCCAGATGAGCTGCTTTATAAAGATATAAAAAACGCATGGCAACTAAAACCGCACGAGCTCGCGGTATTAAAAGAATTAGCTGTATGGCGTCGTAATAAAGCTATTCGTAAAAATTTAGCGCTTAATTTTGTGCTTAAAGAGCACAACATGACGGAAATTGCTAAACGTGGGCCTTCGAGCTTAAATACGCTAAGACAAATTCCGGGTGTTGAGTCAATGGAAGTAAACCGCTCTGGAGTTGAAATACTAAAGTGTATTGAAAAGGCCAAAGCACTCCCGGTTGATGAGCATCCGCCTGTGCTTAAACGTTTAATTGATTTTCCGGCTTATAAAAAAGTAGCTAAAGATATTAAACAAAAAATCACGAAAGTGGCAAAAGAGCAGGGTATACCAGAGGATGTAATGGCCTCTAAAAAGCAAATTAATCAGCTTATTAGCTGGAATTGGAAACTCACCGATGAGCAAAAGGTAAATCATATTAAACCTGATTTACTTAATTCTTGGCGCTACAGTTTTGTTAAAGAGGCACTTAAAGAGTGGGATAATTAAACCCACTTTTTAAGCTAACAGGCTATGTTAAAAATCGGGCGCTACGCTGAATGTTAAACGCTTATGTGTAATGGGGTGATCTAGCGCCAAATATTCGGCATGTAAGTGTAACCTGTTGGCTTTTTTACCGTAATGTGTGTCACCAATAATAGGCATATTCAGCCCTAGGTGATGAGCGCAGTGTACCCTTAACTGGTGAGTGCGTCCTGTTTTAGGGTAGAGCTGTAGACGTGTAATATTGTTTTTACGTTCAAGTACCTGCCACGTAGTAAGTGCGGGTTTGCCGTTTTTATAACAAACAAGCTGGCGTGGCTTATCGTCAAAATCAAGTCGCAATGGAAGCTCTATCTTGCCACTGTCCTTAGGCACAATACCATCAACCAGCGCAATGTAACGTTTATCAATAGTGCGGGCAATAAATTGCTTTTGTAGTGCTTTGTGGGCTCGTTTATTGAGCGCCACCACTAATAAACCTGATGTAGACATATCTAGTCTGTGCACAATTAATGGACCTGTAGCGTGCGGAAATTGCGTTTGAATACGTAGATACACAGAATCTTCAATATTGACACCTGGTACAGATAAAAACTCGCTGGGTTTATTTACAATAACAATATCTTCGTCTTGATAGACTATCGGCAGCGTTTTACCTTCAGCAGGGTTAACGAGTAGCGGGTTATCTTCTATGCTGAGGCCTTTTAACATGTGCGATAAAATAGGTTGGCACTTACTGTAGCAAGAAGGGTAATAGTTTTTATGTTGGCGTATTGCCGATTTAGGTGCGGCCCCCCACCAAAACTCAGCCATAGCCACTGGCTTTAAATTATTAAGATATGCGTATTGTAATAGCTTGGGCGCAGCGCAATCTCCCGCACCTGATGGCGGAGTATGCTCTGGCAATGCTGCAAATATGGCATTGAGATCTTTAACTTCATGCTCTGCATTTAAAAACTGGTACTGTGCAAACACGTGCTTTTGTAGGTTTTTAGATAAAACTTTACGGCGCTTTTTTAACTGTTTTATTTCGTCGTGTAGGGCATTAAGCGCCTGCTGTTGCTGAGTTATTTTATCATGCCAGTGATCTTTTATGCTTTGATAGTGTTTTTTATCTTCAATGCTTTGTTTGGCCAGTTCATTCAAGCTTGCTTGTTGCTCAGGCGTTATTGCTTGGCTTTGCTCAACTGCAAGTGCACTGCGCGCCTTTTTACGTGTTTTTCTATTGGCTTGCATTACGCTTTGTTGAGCGTGTAACTGCTGATCAAACGCGGCTTTATCGGCATTTAATGACGCTGTTAATTTATTCAATGTACTTGCATTTTCTAGGGCATGTATTTGCGCATTTATCTCGTTAATTATTTTACTTTCTTTTAAATAACCTACATCTTCCAGTGCCATTGTAGATACATTAGGCACGCATTTTATATCGGTATTTAAATTTTCGAGCTGGCCTGAATACGCCGCTAAAAAGCCAAGTTGTTGTTGCTGGTTTTGTACAACCAGTACACCAAACATTTTGCCATCATTCGTTGCTGTATTACTGCTGTCATTTTCGTTATACGGTAAATGCGTTTCAAGTTGCTGCTGCAATTGTGTTGCGGCTAAAACAGATAACGGATGAGGCTGGTAGTAAAACGGAAACGTAAATTTATCTGGAAGCGGTATAGAATCTACAGAGCAATCAAATAAAGTAAAACAAGAAGCGTGATTTAACATAGCAAAGTAATAGCAGGCATAAAGCAAAGTAATAGGTCCATAATAACATATTCACTTAAGGGGTACTTGCTTAATCCTCTGCGGTTACTAAACCGCGCTTAGCTAAAAAGCGTACTAATAATAGTGTTAGGTTTTCTCTGCGTGCATTATTTGGCCATACCGCGTAATAACCAAGCGGCTTAAGTTGCCAGTTAGGTAAAATGTGAATGAACTCTTCTCGTGCTAATTGTTTTTTTACTAGGTTTTCGGGCAATATGCCAAGACCCAAGTTTTCAGATACAAAGTGACTTATTGCAAGCGCACTATTTACATTTACGCGTGACTTTTCACAAATACACACCACTTCGCCATTTGGAGAGGTAAAATCTACAGTGCTGCCGCGCATACTAAAATGAACCCAATCCCACTGTTTTAAATCGTTTGGGTGCGTAGGGGGTTGATGTTTGCTCGCGTACTTACTTGAGGCAACTAAAAAGCGTTTACTCTCTCCAATTTTACGCGCCATGAGTGAGCTGTCTTCTAGCCAGCCAACTCGAATACTTAAATCGAGTCCTTCATCCATTATATTTATTACTTGGTCTGTGTAATTAAGAGACAAGTTCACTTTTGGGTAGGTTTGCACAAATTCTGCTATCGCGGCTGAAATTTCGGAGCTTGCTAAAAAGGCGGGCAGCGATATTTTTAAAGACCCTACAGGCTCATCACCCACAGAGTTAATTTCGTTCAAACCTGCCTCTGCGTGTTTTGTTATGTTTTCTACGTGGGCGTAAAATTTTTCACCTTCAGGGGTAAGCGACAATTTACGGGTTGTTCTATGTAATAAAGTGACGCCTAAAAACTGTTCTAAGTCAGAAACACTATGGCTCACACGTGAAGGTGCTATGCCAAGCTCCTTAGCTGCAATACGAAATGAACCGCCAGCAACCACTTTGGCAAAAATAGCCATGTGTCGTAAATAGTTAATCATTGTTCTGAAAGTCGGAATTGTATTGTGCCGTTATTGTATCTATTCGCTTGTGAATCGAAAAGTTATATTAGCTGCGAATTCAACATTAGCCTTACAGCCCAATAATTTGGTTGTTAAAAAAAACAGGAATAACAATGAACACATTACAAAAAACTATAGTTGCCGCAATTGCTTTAGCGTGTACCACACCTACTTTAGCTAGTGCAGAGGGGTTTTATGGAACTGCACATGTAGGCTATAGTTCGCAAGCAAATGATTCTCAAGCCATTGGTAACAATATTGCCGTAGATAGTGATTTTCCATCTGAATTTGATGCCGGCGAGGGCAGTGTAGGCAGTATTGGTTTAGGTTATCAGTTCAATCCTCAATTTAGAGTAGAGGCGCGTATTAGCTATCATGATACTGACTATAGCGATACAAAAGTTGGCGTGGGTGCACGCGAAGGTGAGCAGTATGTATTAAAGGGGGATTTAAAAACCACCACTTATACAATTGAAGGCTTTTACGATTTTGATAACAGCACCGCGTTTACGCCTTATATAAAAGCGGGGTTAGGGGTTGCCGATAACAGCTATTCTGCAAAATTAGGTGGTGCAGGCATTAGCGCCTTTGACGCGTTCGATGGAAATGTTGATGGCTATTACGATGCGTATGCTGATGACGATTCAACCGAATTTACATGGAATATTGGCGCAGGGGTTAACTATCAAATAACTAAAACTATGTCGTTATACACTGAGTATCAATACATTGAATTTGGTGATGTGCAAACGGGGCAAGATGCATTTACCGATGGCTTTAAAATTGACAGTGCAGCAAGCCATGAGTTTTTACTTGGTTTACGTGTAAACTTTTAAATTTAAAACACAACACAATGCACCACATACGTGTAGTGAGTGTGCAAAGCAAAAAGCGGCATTTAAAATGCCGCTTTTAGCTGTGCTACTTTTTTTCTTCGTCAGGTAATGTCACGTTGAGCTCAAGTACCGCTAAATCATCTTCGTTTTGATCAAACTGTACCTGCACTGCATCAGTGTTTACATTTACGTACTTACGGATCACATCTAAAATATCTTGTTTTAATTGTGGTAAGTAATCCGGTGTTCCGCGTTGCGAACGCTCGTGCGCGACAATGATCTGCAATCGCTCTTTTGCTAATGACGCGCTATTTTTCTTTTCTGAGCGGAAGTAGTCAAGTAAAGACACATTAACCTCCAAAAATCCGTTTAAATAAGCCTTTTTTCTCAACATCTAAGAAGCGAAAATCGACTGTTTCACCGAGTAAGCGATTGATTGCATCAGCGTATGCTTGCCCTGCATCTGAATCACCATCAAGTATTACTGGTTGGCCTGAATTAGACGCACTTAATACCGCTTGCGACTCAGGAATAACACCAAGTAAAGGAATCGACAGAATATCTTTAACATCTTCTACCGATAACATTTCACCCTTTTCAACTCGCTCAGGGTTGTAGCGTGTTAATAATAGGTGTTCTTTAATATTTTCTAGGCCTTCTTCAGCACGTTTCGATTTGCTGTGTAAAATACCTAAAATTCTGTCTGAATCTCGAACCGAAGATACTTCAGGGTTTGTTGTTACAATTGCTTCATCAGCAAAGTACATCGCCATCATTGCGCCGGCTTCAATACCTGCAGGTGAATCACACACAATGTAGTCAAAGTCTTCTTTTAGTTCGTTTAAAACGCGCTCTACGCCTTCACGGGTAAGGGCGTCTTTATCACGTGTTTGTGATGCGGGTAGTAAAAATAATTTTTCAACGCGTTTATCTTTAATAAGCGCTTGATTTAGGTTGGCTTCGCCGTTTATTACGTTTACAAAATCGTATACTACGCGGCGCTCACACCCCATAATTAAATCTAGATTACGTAAGCCAATATCAAAATCGATAATAACTGTTTTATAGCCTTTTAAAGCTAAACCGGTGCCTATTGCAGCACTTGATGTTGTTTTACCAACACCGCCTTTACCAGAGGTAACGACAATTACTTTTGCCATGAGATTTATCCTTTAACCAAAGCTGAAATTTCTAATGATTCGTTTTTTTGTTGTATTTGTACTGCATTGCCCCAGTGCTCACCTTGTAATGAGTCGCTGATCCAGTAATTGCCATCAATTGAAACCAATTCGGCTTCGAGCTTTTGGCAATAAATGCAGGCGTCTTTAATCCCTTTTGCACCTGCAATAGCACGACCGCGTAAGGTGCCATAAATATGCACATTACCATCGGCTATTACTTCTGCACCATGGCTAACTGCACCAAGTACAATTAAGTCTCTGTCTTTTGCATAAACTTGCTGCCCTGAGCGTACCGTGCCATTAATTACTTGCGCAGGTAGGTACACGTTTTTTTCAACAATAGAGGTATTTGGCGCCTCTTGTTTAACGGGTGCACTTTTAGCATCTTGCGAGTAATTTAGTACAGAAAGGCCAGCGGCTTTAGCTTGCGTGTGTTGCTCATCTGAGCCATTACAAACACCTACAGCATTAAAGCTCATACGCTCAATGAGAGATTTTAAATGTACAAAATCAAGTGAGCTGTTTTTAATTTCTTCTAAATTAACAACAATAGGCGCTCCTTCAAAAAAACGAGGAGCTTGGGCTATTTTTACATACAACTGTTCTGCTAGAAGGGCGATATCAGTGCTATAAAGATGCAATACTGACAACGTAAAAAGGTTCCCTTTTAGCTCAAAAATTTGTTCCGACATACACGCTCAATTGATTTGTCTGATTAGAAATTAATTTTAGATAAACGTAGGCTGAATAAGGCCTTTAATGAAATTTCTAATCTAATTTTTCTAACTTATTATTACTCTCATGTTATAGTGTGCGGCAATGTTAAGCAAGATTAAATAGGGCCATTATGCTCACTGCGGTATATAAAAGTAAGAAAAAAGCGGATACCTTCTTATTTGTTGAAAAAAGAGATGATTTTAGTAAAGTGCCTGAACCTTTACTGGCTATGTTTGGTCAACCTATTTATGTAATGATTATCAATTTAGCAAAGCGTGATCATTTAGGCGGTGCCGACCTTGAAACAGTAAAAGCAGCCTTAGCTGACCCAGACAAGGGTTACTATTTGCAAATTCCACCGCCGGAAGAAAATTTACTTAGCCAATTACGAAAAGAAAACGGAGTTGATAGTGATTAAAAAGTTAGCCGTAATTTTATGCTCAGTGTGTTTAAGTGGCTCTGTAGTTGCTAAAACGCAGGCTGAATTTCAAACTTATTTAAGTGACTTAAAACAAGAGGCCATTGCTAAAGGGTACGATAGCAAATTAATAGACGATGCATTTGCGACTGCCTCATACAAAGAAAAAGTTGTATCGGCTGATAAAAACCAGCCAGAGGTTAAAGAAACCCTCGAAACCTACTTACCAAAACGTGTACCCCAGTGGAAAATTGATCGTGCACGTAAACTCTATGCAGAAAATAAAGATGTACTTGAACAAGTTGCAAAAGAGTTTGGCGTACAAGCACGCTTTATAGTGGCACTATGGGGCCTTGAAAGTAACTTTGGCACAATACAAGGTGGCCATAATGTTATTTCATCGCTAGTGACGCTTGCCTTTGATGGTCGTCGTGAAGCACTTTATAAGCGCCAGCTTTGGGCAGCATTAGATATTTTAAAGTCAGGCCATATTACGCTTGATAAATTTAAAGGCTCTTGGGCTGGAGCAATGGGGCAAACTCAGTTTATGCCTACCTCATTTAACGCCTACGCGGTTGATTACAATAACGACGGCCGTAAAGATATTTGGACCACCAAAGAAGATGCATTTGCATCGATTGCCAATTATTTAAAACAAGAAGGTTGGAATGACTCACTAACTTGGGGTCGCCAGGTAAAATTACCTGAAAATTTTGACAGTAAATACGTGCTAAAACGCGGCACTAAAACACGTAAGCAATGGTTAGAATATTGGAACGACTCAGAGCGCTCGCTTGCAGACTGGCAAGCACTGGGTGTACGCAAAGCTGACGGGTCTGACTTACCTAATGTTGATGTACGCGCTGCACTGGTAATGCCTGATGACATTAATGGGCGTATGTACTTAGCGTATGATAACTACAAAGTGTTTATGCACTGGAACCGCTCATATTACTTTGCCACCAGCGTGGGCTATCTATCAGATAGAATTGGTTATCCAAAAATATAATTTATACGCTGTTGTGTGATAAAAAAAAGCCGCTAAGCGGCTTTTTTTATTTGTTTAATCATGTTCTTTTTTAAATATTTTATCTTTTAAATCGATAACCTTGCCAATTCCTGAACCAAGCTTCATTAGCTTATTAAGCTGCTCTGGGCTTAAGCGTTGTAACTCTGAAGACCACTTAGTAACCGTTTCGAGTAGGTTGTGGATTTCGCCCATTTGCTTTTGTGCATAGCGCTCTTCTTCGTTGTTTGCTTCGTCTAAAAGGTTATCACGCAGCAAACTTAGGGTAGGGTCTATTTCACGCTTTTTACGCTCTTCAAATACGCGATTAGCCATATCCCAAATTTCACCCGCTGGGGCGTAGTATTCTTTACGATCACCAGGGATATGATGCACTTTAATTAATTGCCATGACTGGAGCTCTTTAATTCCCATGCTTACATTGCCACGCGAGATACTTAGCGCATCGGCAATCTCATTTGCGGTCATGGGCTCTTTGGTGATGATCAGCAAACCGCACATTTGGCCAATCGTGCGATTGAAACCCCAACGGCTGCCCATTTCACCACAGTGCATAACAAAGGCTAAGTTTTTTTCAGATAGACTCATAGCTTTTTAAGTTTCAGTAAATTCAGAAAGTAATGCTAGCACGCTTATAAATTATAGCAACGTTTAGCCTGGTATCTTTTGTAGAGTATTAAATCAAGATTAGGTTTAATTTACTCCTACTTTTAGTAGGAGTAAATTAATTGCTTATGCAGGGTTAAAGTGTGTAGCTAAAGCTGAGCTTAGCATTACGCTCTTCGCCTGGCATACCACCTAAAAACATAGCTTTAGAGTAGTACTTTTTATTAAACAAATTGTTTAAATTAAGCTGCATGTGCCACTTATTAGTGGTGTACGAAACTGCTGCGTCGTACACCGTATAGCTTGGTACATAGCCATCAGGAATACTAAACGAGCTTGAGTTTGTGCTTCTGTTATCAACAAAAGTAATACCGCCACTTATGTTAACAGCCTCAGGTAGGTTAAACATATCGGCGTAGTAGGTAACCCACGTACTTGCCGTTACATACGGTACGCCTTTTTGGCGTGTATCGTAACTGCTGCTATTTGGATTAGATTTATCGCGGGCATCTTGGTATACGCCGTTTACATTTACTTTCCATTGCTCGTTTAAGTGCGCATTTAAATCGAGTTCAACGCCTTTGGTTTGCTCTTCACCATCGTAGTAGCTCTCTACTACATCAGGTCCAGATACACCGGCTTCATACAGTGGGTTTGTGTATTCAAGGTTTGTACGCGCGCTTTCAAATACCACCAGTGATGCTAAAAGCTGATCATCAAATGCTTTAAATCTAAAGCCTAAATCGTTACTGATAGACTCAGAGTCTTCACGGTCAGCCTCTGTACCTGCTACTGAGCCTAATACACTGTAGGCAGTACGGCCTTTAGCGTGGTTAATAAACACGGAAAAGTTTTCAGTAGGTTGATAGGTTGCGCCTAAGTTATAAGTTAAGCCACTGTCTGATGTGTTTGCTTCAGGCGTTGGCTCAGCGCGGCTTGAGCTATAACGCTCATCTACACCATAGTGCTCATATGTTTGCTTAATGCGATTATAAGCAACACCAACTCGAGTTGTAAGCTGCTCAGTAATATAGCCTACGTGTTGAATACCTAAGCCCCACGCTTGTACTTTTTTATTGTAGTCACTGGTTTTTAGTGGGTCGTAGTCATCAAAACTGCCTGTTGGCCAATTTGGCGAGCGCATATCATAAATATATGGCAGCGTTCCTTGGTAAAGTACATTTCCTTCGCTGTCGTAAATAACTTTGTCTGCATCGTAAATAGAATACTGTTTAAAGCGAATGTCTCTGTCTTCGTAGTTTGCATTAACCAGTAATTCGTTATCCACGTCGCCTAACATAAAGTCATAGCGTAAATCTAAGAAATACTGCCATGACTTTTCATCAGCTTCTACTTGGCGGTATTCTTGGCGTCGCGCTGCAAACGGGTAAAGCACACCGTCTTCAACTAACGGGGCACGCGGGTCGTTATTTATAATGCCATCGCGTGTTGAATACACGTAATTAAACGCGCCAGTTTGACGAGCAAAGCTTGATGTGTAGTTACGGTACTGTAACTGCTGATTTAAAAATAAATCATCTGTAATAAAGTAATTATGGGTTAGCTTAAAGCGAAGCTCTTCACCTTCATTATCATCCGCCATAGGAGAGATAATACCGTTAGTACCAAAATCGTACGGGGTAAGGCCATCGGTTGATGAAAGCGACTGTGCCAATTGTGTTTGTTGAGCCGCAGTTAATTGAACACCATTACCAGATGGGTCATTTACTAAATCTGCGCCAGTTACTTCACCTGCAGTTAAACCATTGGCGGTTTCTGCATTATAAATTCGAATAGGGTGGCCAATAGAATCTACTGCAATTGAGTCTTTAATATAGGCTGCAGAGAGCATGATATCTTGCTTGTCGCTTAGTATGTATTTAAGCGAGGTGTAAATTTCGTCGCGGTCTTCTTTTAAATCACGAAAGCCATCGCTTGAGGCTGTTTTAGCCATTACGCGATACGCTAGGTCATCGGTAATCGCATTGCTGCTATCAAAGGCAAGTGAATAACTATCCCACTGGCCAAGCTCGGCAGATATTTTATGTTTTTCTTCAAACTCAGGCTTTTTTTCAATCAGATTTATAACACCACCAGCACTGCCTATACCATATAAACCGGTAGCAGGGCCTTTAAGTACTTCAACCGACTCAACATTAGTGAGTGAACGAGTTGGGTTAAATGTATTACCTAAGCCTGCACCGCCATACATACCATCGTAAGTGTAATTAGCATCAAGACCACGAATGACTAAATTGTCGCCTATACCGTAGTTATTACCAGCTTGAGTTAAACCACTTACATTACGTACAAGCTCTTGTAGGCTGTCTACACCTTGTGACTCTATAAGTTCACGGTCAATAATAACAACCGGTGCCGGTGTTTCCATTAACGACATGTCTGATTTAGTTGCAAGGCCTGAGCTCATTACAACTTGGTTTTGCTTTTCGTAAACGCTGATGCGCTCAATGTCTTTTTCAGCCGTTGTTGCAGCAACCGCTAATGATGCGTTTAAACACGCAAGTGTAACAAGAGAGTATTTGAACTTTTTCATATTGATAATTATTCGCATTCCATAAAGTGTGCGAATAGTAATAGTTATTATTCGTTAAGTGAATAAAAAATTCTACAAAAGTGAAATTAATTGCGTAGTAGGTGAGTTATTGTTCTAAAAAGTAAATTTAAGGTTGAAATAATGCGGTAAATAAAAAAGCATAAAAGTGTAAGCTTTTATGCTTTTGTAAAATAATACACTAATTAATGACTATTTTTTATAAACAACGCCTGCTTTCATAACAAAAGGAATGCGCTCAAGCACAGAGATATTTTTAAGTGGATTACCTTTTACGGCAATAATGTCGGCTGCAAACCCTGATTTTAGCTGACCCAGTTTATTATCCATTTTTAATAGCTTTGCACTGTTAATGGTGGCAGCCTGTATTGCTTGTAGTTCGCTCATGCCAAATTTAACCATACGGCTAAATTGTTTGGCGTTATCGCCATGAGGATAAATAGCAGCATCGGTACCAAATACCATATTTACACCGGCTTTTACTGCGCGGTTAAAGCTGTCGCGTTGCTTTTTAGACACTTGGCGTTCTTTATTGAGGTTTTCTTCATCTACCCCATTTTGCTCACCAAAGCTCAGTGTGTATTCTGTATTATAAATGTCCATTGATAACCACGTGCCATGTTTTTTAGCAAGTGCGATGGCTTCATCATCTAAAAAGCTGGCATGTTCAATACTATCTACGCCGGCTTTTATAGCTGTTTTAATACCACTTGTGCCATGTGCGTGAGCGGCTACAGGTAAATCACGCATGTGGGCTTCATCTACAATGGCTTTCATTTCTTCAAATGAATACTGCTGTACACCCACTTTTGTCCCTTTAGAAAAAACGCCCCCCGTGGCACAAAACTTAATGGCATTAGCGCCATACTTTATGTTTTCTCGTACTTTTACACGTGCAGCCCATGGACCATCGGCTACCCCTGTTGAAGTGTATTTTAGCTCTGGTGGTAAACGGTTATTATCGCAATGTCCGCCTGTGATCCCAAGCGAAGGGCCAGCTGCCCAAATACGCGGGCCTACAATATCTCCGGCGTTAATACCATCACGCACTGCAATCACGCTATAGCCCTCGGCCCCTACATTTCTGAGGGTAGTAAAACCAGCAAGCAATGTTTTTTTAGCAAAGTGCGCGGCTTTAATGGCCATGCGCGGTACCGACTGACTTAAACGCTCACTTCGAGATACCGTAGGGTCGCTGGTCAAATGTACATGCATATCCATAAGGCCCGGCATTAAAGTGAGCTCGGGTAAATCAATATGCTGATCGTTTTTGCTCATGCTCGGCTTTTTGTTTTGTGCAACGTTAGTGATCACCCCATTATCAATGGTGATCAGCGGCGATTGAATAACCTCGCCTGTTTGAACATCTACCATGGCTTTAGCAGATATATAAGTAAGGGCTTGCGCGTTAAAGCTTCCTAAACACATAAGTGCAACGGAGGCGCTGAGTAGCTTTTTTTTCATTGTTTTTTCTTCTGGTGGCGGTTTAATTAATTGAAATGTAACAACCTAATATAAAAGTGTAAATATAATAGGTTAATCGCCACTTATCGTAATTTCTTTATTAACGCAGGTTAAATGCGCATAATCGGCTGACGATACTAAAAAGGATTACCATGAAATCAATTAAATTAGCCTTAGTTGCCAGTGGCGTTATGTTTGCTTTAAGTGGCTGTATGAACACACAAACCAGTAATAACACTGGCAATAGTGCACAGCTAAACACGTCAAACGCACCTGCGGCTATTGTTTCAGAGCTCTCTTATGAGCAGCAATTAGATGTACTTGTAGCACAGTACTACAACGAGTTACTCAGCTTTAAACCTATTAATGCAACTTATAGTGGGCGCAGTGAATTTAATGATAAGTTTACCCCCGCTATTACCCAAAAGAATAGGGCAAAAAAAGCCGCGTTTTACAAAAAGTATCAACAACGTTTAACACTTATTGATAAGGCGCAGTTAACAGGGCAAGCGTTACTCAGCTATGAAATATTACAAAGAGACCTAGCACTTAATTTAGAGGGAATGCAATTTCCAAGCTATATGCAGCCTATTAACCAAATGGCGGGAGCGCATAATACCTTTGCAGGTTTTGGCTCGGGGCAAAGTGCGCAGCCATTTAATACCGTAGAAGATTACAATAATTTTATAAAACGAAGCGAAGGCTTTATTTCCTGGCTCAGCAGTGTAGAGCGCGCGATGGCGAAGGGGATTAAAGCGGGCATTACCTTACCAAAACCATTAGCTAAAAAGCTTCAGCCACAATTTGCCGCGCATGTGGTTAAAAATGCTGAGGATTCGTTATTTTGGGGGCCAATTAAAAACTTACCAGCCTCATTTACCGCACAGCAAAAGCAGCAAATAACGGCGCAATATAAAGCACTTATTATGCAGCAATTAGTGCCTGCATATAAAAGTATGAGCGACTTTTTAGCCAATCAATACATTCCTCAAAGCCGAGAAACGGTAGGCTATAGCGACTTGCCTAATGGTAAAGCTTGGTATGAATATCAAATTAAAAAAAATACCACGTTGAGCCTTTCTGCAGATGAAATACATGAGATTGGTTTAAGTGAAGTTTCGCGTATTTTGAGTCAGATGAAAAAAGTAAAACACGAGGTAGGTTTTAACGGCACCTTGGATGAGTTTTTTCAGCACTTACGTGATTCGGACCAATTTTATTACGATACGTCAGAGGCATTAATAGCAGCGTATGAAGATATAAAACAAAAAATAGATGCGCGCGTCCCTTTACTGTTCGATGTTGCGCCTAAAGCCCCTTATGTTGTAAAAGCGGTTGAACCTTACCGAGCCCAATCTGCAGCGGGTGCATCTTATGCAGCGCCTGCACCTGATGGCTCTCGACCAGGTATTTTTTACATCAATACTTATAACCTTAAAGCGCAGCCAAAATTTTTATTAGAAACACTCTCTATACACGAAGCCGCGCCAGGCCATCACTTTCAAATTGCTTTACAGCAAGAAATAGATGGCCTTCCAGATTTTAGAAAATTTGGCGGCTACACGGTATTTGCAGAGGGCTGGGCGTTGTACGCAGAAAGCTTAGGAAAAGAGTTGGGCTTATTTACAGACCCTTATATGTGGTACGGGCGTTTGGCCGATGAGCAACTTAGAGCAATGCGCTTAGTGCTTGATACAGGCTTTCATGCAAAAGGCTGGACTCGACAGCAAGGTATCGATTACATGCTGGCAAATTCGTCAATGGCTAAAAGCGATGTGATAGCAGAAGTTGAGCGTTATATTGCATGGCCTGGCCAAGCACTTTCGTACAAATTGGGCCAATTTAAAATTCAACAATTACGTGACTACTCTAAAAAAGAGTTAGGTGATAAGTTTGATATTAAAGCGTTTCATACGCAAATATTGATTGATGGCGCCTTGCCGATGCCTATTTTAGAGGAAAAAATTAAACGTTGGGTTGCTGCCAGTAAATAGCAAAATGCACAAAGCCCGTACAAATAAAGGCACGGGCTTTGCGCACGCTGTAGCAATACGTTAGAATGCGCGCTCTTTAGGGGCGCGAGTAAATTATGTTTGATCAAGAGTTAGCAAATACACAGTTTTGGCTTAAAAAAAGCTTAGCCGATATGAACCAAAACGAATGGGAAGCGATTTGTGATGGTTGCGGAAAATGCTGTTTAAATACCTTTATTGACAGTGAAGATGAAGATGAATTTACCGCCACCGATCAACTACGTGAAGGCGAAGAGCTTATTTTCACCAACATTGTTTGCCAATACCTTGATAACAATACCTGTGGTTGTAGCGAATACGAAAACCGCCAAACGCTTGTCCCTTCTTGCGTTAAACTGACCAAAGCCAACCTTAAAGATATCTTTTTTATGCCGCAAAGCTGTAGTTATCGCCGTCTTCACGAGGGGCGAGGTTTAGCCTCTTGGCATCCGCTATTAAATCAGGGTGACAAAACCCAAATGCATGCACTTGGTATTTCTGTTAAAGATAAAACCGTAAAAGACTGTGACGTAAAGCTCGATGACTTTGATTTATACATTGCTGAGTGGCCAACAAAGGATTGCGACTGATGAGCGAGTTTAAGGCTGTAATAGGTTTAATTAATCCTAAAAGCCCGACAAATGTTGGCGGCGTTTTACGTGCCGCGGGTTGTTATGACGCTAAACAAGTATTCTTTACCGGTAGTCGCTACTTAAATGCTAAAAAGTTTCATACCGATACTAAAAATGTTGTTGAGCGTATTGCACTTACCGGCACTGATAACCTACTCAGTGTAAAACCTGAAGGCGCAAAGGTTGTGGTTATTGAGCTGATTGAAGGCGCCACGGCGTTACCTGATTTTAAACACCCTGAAAACGCATTTTATGTATTTGGGCCAGAAGACGGCTCAGTACCAAAAGAGGTTTTAAAATGGTGCGATGAAGTGGTTTACGTACCTACAATTGGTTGTATGAACCTTGCGGCCACCTGCAATGTGGTACTTTACGACCGTTTAGCCAAACTTGGTGGGGTAGAGAGCAGCGACTCAACTATTATTAATTCTCGCGATACCAATAATAAAATGAAGTGGGTAAAAGCTTAAGCACCCACTGCTGTAATTTTAATTAAAATTTCTTTTACTTTATGTACTAAGTTCTACACTTTAGGAACATATTGTAAATGAAATTTAATTATGCGTTTATTTTTAATCCTCATACTCTTTTCATCTTATTGTTTTGCTGAGGTTCCTGTGACCTACATGCAAGATGATACTCGTCACACTGTAATAGGTGAGCGCTATAAATCGGGTTACCTATTTAGCGCGCCAAACAGCAATCAAACAATTCATGTGGTTACATTAGACTGGCCGCCTTACATAGGTAATAAGCTGTGTAACAAAGGCTGGGTATATCAATTTAGTACGGCGATTCTACATAGCGCTGGTTATAGTGCTTATATAGAGTTTGTTCCTTGGGCGAGAGCTGTTCGTTCTGTAGAGCTCGGTAAAGCCGATGTTTTAATGCCAGAGTATTATATTGAAGACACCGCGCCATCTGATTACATAGAAGGTAAAACACGCCGTAAGCTTTTAGGGCTTTCTAATTCGTTTGAAGGCGGTAACATAGGTTTTTTAAAACGCAAAGGCGAGCCCGACAGGTTTAATGGCAATTTAAAGTCGCTTAAAGGCTCGCGTATTGGTGTTGTAAGAGGGTATCAAAATACCCCTGAGTTTGATGCCATGATGGATAATAATGAGTTTATTATTATTCATGCCGTAGACGATTTACAACTTGTAAAATTACTCGCTGCAGGACGTGTAGATTTAATTATAGGCGACCCCGCTGTGTTACTTTACTCGGTAAAATATGCAGCTTTACCCGATAGCGAAAAACAGACCCTACTTAGTGCTATCGAACCAGAAAGCAAGGCAATTCAATATAACCCTTTATATTTTGCGATTAGTAAAAAAACACCAAACTGGCTCACTGTATTAGAAGATATTAATACTGCTTTATACAAATTTAAAAATAGCGGCGAAACCCAAAGGATGAAACAGGCCTTATTAAATGAATGCGATTAATTGTAACGTTCCAATTATTTTGTACTTATAATGTGTCGCAAACGTGTAAAATCATTTTCAACTTGTTAATGGAGTGAAAATGACGTGAGTGAAATAAATACCAATCAATCATTTGCGGTCAAAGAGCAACAAAATAAAAATTACCTGTTACCGCTGACTGCAATGACCACACTGTTTTTTTTATGGGGTTTTATTACCGTTTTAAACGACGTGCTAATACCTCGTCTGAAAGGCGTTTTTGACCTAACTTACTTTGAAGCAATGCTCGTACAGTTTTGCTTTTTTGGCGCCTATTTTATTGTCTCTATTCCAGCTGGAATTTTGGTTAAACAATTAGGTTATAAAAAAGGCATACTAACCGGCCTAGTGGTTGCCTCAATTGGCTGTATGTTGTTTTACCCTGCGGTAGTAGTGCATGAATACTGGTTGTTTTTAGGTGCATTATTTGTACTGGCTGCTGGTGTAACTGTTTTGCAGGTTTCTGCAAACCCGTATGTAGCTGCTTTAGGGCCGGAAAAAACCGCCTCATCTAGGCTAAATTTAGCGCAAGCACTTAATGCCTTAGGGACAACCGTAGGCCCGTATGTTGGAGGTATCCTGTTTTTTGGTACCGCAGGTACATTAGCGGCAAGTGCTGCTTCTGCTGAGTCTGTAAAAGTACCTTATTTAATGTTAGCAGCGGCCTTACTTATTATTGCTATCGTATTTGCCTTTATTAAGCTTCCTGAAATAGAAGGCCATAAAGAAGAAAATAACCCGGTTAATGAAACTCGCTCACTAACACAGGCACCTCATTTAACAATGGGCGTATTTGCTATATTTTGTTATGTCGGTGGTGAAGTGGCTATTGGTAGTTTTTTAGTTAACTTTTTTGGTGAAGCACATATAGCTGGGCTTGAAGAGCACGCTGCTGCTGCACTGATCAGCTACTATTGGGGCGGAGCAATGGTTGGCCGCTTTATTGGCTCTGCTGCACTACAAAAAATAGCGCCATCTAAAGCATTGGCATTTAATGCCTGCATGGTAATTGCCTTATTACTTGTGACTATATTTACGCAAGGCAATGTAGCCCTGTACGCGGTACTGGCCATTGGTTTATTTAACTCAATTATGTTCCCGACTATATTTTCTGTAGCGATAGAGCGCTTAGGCTCATTAACCAGTAAAGGCTCTGGTTGGTTGTGTTTGGCAATAGTAGGGGGTGCCTTGGTGCCTTTATTACAGGGTTACATTGCTGATGTTGTTAATATTCAGCAAAGCTTTTTTGTTCCGCTAGTGTGTTATGTATTTATTGCTTGGTATGGCTTGAACGTGGTTCGTTTAGCTAAAAAGTGGTAAATACTCCCTGATGAAAGAGCGACTGAATACGTATTCAGTCGCTTTTTTATTACCATTTTATAGGAACGTTCCAAGCGAAGGTTTGTTCTTAAAAAATAGAGTTGTTACAACTATATACCGAACAGAGCTGGTTCTTTATTCTTATTTTAAGTACATAACCTGCTTATCTACCTCATTAACCACGACATACCTTTAAATTTTTGCTAAAAATATAATTAATAACAAAAAATAAAAAAGGGCAGTCATGCTTAACTCACTTAAATTCACCTCAAAAGTGACTATTGCAGCATCTATGGTACTGGTTATTGTACTGGGTTTATTTGCTATAAATAATTACATCGCCATGCGAAACCAAACGCAACAGCAGCTCGATTTAGTCCTTAAGCAAAATTCAGAATCTACCTCTCAAAACATTGCAAGCTGGCTTAACGCTAAACTCACCATAGTAAAATCGATTGCGCAAACTCACAAAAATAGTGATCCAAAACAGTTAACCCTTGCCCAGCTTAATACTGCTAAATACGCTGGTGGCTTTAAAAATACGTATATAGGTAAACCAAGTGGTTTATTTATACTTAACGACCAAAGCATTGTGTTGCCCTCTGATTTTGATGCCACCTCGCGCCCTTGGTATAAGTTAGTCGAAAATAAAAGCTATACCGCATTTACCACCCCGTATATTGATGTAACCACCAACGAGCTGACTATATCTGCAGTCGTGCCTATTCAAAGCAATGGCCGCTTTAGTGGCGTAGCGGGTGCAGATATAGACATGCACATAGTGACTGAAATAATTAACGATATTGATTTTTTAGGGTTAGGGCATGCTTTTTTAGTAGATAAAAATGGTCAAGTGCTAAGCCATCCTAATAACGAACTTAATTTAAAAAACACTTCCGAATTATTTGGCCAACCTACCGCGCTTAATAGCGAATTTACACAATATGATATAGCGGGTGAGCCGCAGTTGATATCGTTTACTAAAATACGTGGCATAGACAATGTTGACTGGTATTTAGGTGTCGTTATTGATAAAAACCAAGCCTATGCAGAGGTGTTTCGCTTTGGTATTAACGCGCTTATTTATATGTTAGTGGGAATTGTGGCCATTATTGTGTTTATGCAATTTTTACTGCGTTACTTAATGCAACCTATGGCGCGCCTAAATGATGCACTAGAAGATATTGCAAAAGGCGAAGGCGATTTAACCAAACGTTTAAAGGTTGAAAACAATGATGAGTTTGGCCAAATTAGTCACTCGTTTAACATTTTTATTGAAAAAATCCAGCACTCTATTGAACACGTTAAATTAACGACTAAACAACTCGATAGCGTAATAGCCAGCGTGGTGTCGCAAACACATTCTTCATTAGCCATGCACCATGACCAAACAAAACGTACTGATAGTGTGGCCATGGCGGTTAATAATTTTTCGCAATCGGCTATGGCTATTGCTAATAACGCCAGTGACGCTTCTGTAATTGCTAAAAATGCAGATGAGCATTCAACACAAAACCAGCAAACCTTATTGCACAGCGTTAATAGTATCCATCAGTTATCAGCCAATATGGAACAAGCGCAACACACTATTAATAGCCTTAACGCGCATACAATTAGTATTGGGCAAGTGCTTGAGGTAATTAAAGGTGTGAGCGAGCAAACCAACTTACTTGCATTAAATGCGGCAATTGAAGCTGCAAGAGCAGGCGAAGCTGGGCGCGGTTTTGCTGTTGTGGCTGATGAGGTACGCCAATTAGCACATCGTACTCAGCAATCAACCCAAGAGATTGAAGATACCGTAGGGCAACTACAAAGAGGCTCAAACCAAGCGGTAGAGCTGATGAAAACTAGTATTCAAAACAGTGAAAAAAGCGTAGAGCACGCTGAAGGTGTGAGCGTGTTAATGGGCCAAATAATAGAGTCAATAAAACAAATTAGCATTGCTAATCATAGTGTTGCCAATGCCACTGTTGAGCAAAACGACCTTGTTAAAGTGCTCGACGCAGACATTACAAGCATGAGTGAGTTATCGGTACAAAGCCAAGAAAATTTAAAAAACACCCTCAATGAATGTACTAAACTTAAACAACAATTTAGTGATTTAGAGCAAATGGTTCAAAAGTTTAGAGTTTAAAATATGCCCAAAAAATCGGTTACAGGACAAAGTTGGTTAAGCCTTATTAACATAGATACGGTGTATAGCTCGGATAAACAGCGCCAAGCATTTTCACTATTCACCATGATAGCCATTGCTATTATTGTTATCTCTATGTTGGTGGTGTTTAACTACACGGTGTATTCGCCTATTCTTACCGCGTCGTTAATCGCGGTTAATATTACCCTTATTAGCGGCACTTTTTATTTTATAAAAACAGCCAAGCTTGATATGGTTGCACTTATAAGTATGTGTATAGTGTTTATTATGTGTGTAGCCCTTACGTATACAGGCGGAAAAGAAAATACCGCGCTTTATTGGCTAATGTTTTACCCTGTAGTGTGTTTTGCCTCTTTAGGTGTAAAGCATGGCTGCAGGCTTGGCTTAGGCTTATTACTGTGCTGCAGTGTTATTTTATACGGGCCTGATTTTGGCCAAGTTAACTATGGCGGTATTGAAAAGTCTCGGTTTTTAGCCTCTTTTACACTGGTGTTTATTTTTTCGTTTATAGGTGAATATTTCAGGCATAAAAGTCACCTGGCAATTGCTGATATAACCCTTGCGCAAACGCAAGATGCCTATACAGATCAGTTAACGGGTGGCGCGAACAGGCGTTTCATCACCGCTCACTTTTTAAAATTAGCTGCTAAAACGCCCGAAAACTACCTGCCGTTTTCTATTTTATTACTTGATTTAGATTATTTTAAACGACTAAACGATACCTATGGTCATGACTTTGGCGATACAGTGTTGATAGAATTTACCAAATTACTTGATTCACAATTTCCAAACTCCGCAGTTAAAGCCCGTTATGGAGGCGAAGAGTTTGTGGTGATTTTACCTAAAGAGACAGCCCCAGTGGCTACAAAATTAGCCGATGATTTTAGACAATGTGTCGCAAAACAAGCTATTTTAACCAGCGATAATAAACGGATATTTATTACCTGTAGTATAGGTGTGGCACAGGTTGATAATGTGGATCATTACAGCCGTGTACTTAAACAAGCAGACGAATACCTGTACCTAGCTAAAGAGCAAGGGCGTAACAAAGTTGTATCAAATCACACAGGAACACTATGACTCAAACTAAACTTATATATGTACACGACCCTATGTGCAGTTGGTGCTGGGGATATAAACCGACGTGGTTAAAACTAAAAGCCGCATTATCTTCGCAGCTTACTATAGAATACAAAGTAGGGGGGCTTGCTCCAGATAGCCAAGAACCCATGCCTGAAAATATGCGCGCCATGCTCCAAAGCACGTGGCATAAAATTAGTGCGATGTTGGGCACACAGTTTAATTTTGATTTTTGGCAGGTTTGTCAGCCAAGGCGCTCTACTTACCCAGCCTGCAGAGCGGCGATTATTGCCAGAGCGCATAATAAAGAGCCACAAATGATAGAGGCAATTCAACATGCTTATTATTTACATGCTCAAAACCCATCTGATGAAAGTACTCTAATTACCTTAGCTGAAAAAATAGGCCTTGATAAACAACAGTTTTGCGAGGAACTTTGCTCTGAGGCTTTGAATCAAAAATTACATGAGGAGTTAGCATTTAGTGCAAGTTTGCCAATACAAGGCTTTCCTTCGTTAGTATTAATAACTGATAATAAAGCCATTGCAATTAAAATAAATTACACCGATCACCAGCAAACACTAAACACAATTAACGCTTTATTAGCTTAACATCTAGCCAAAGTGCGTGTATTTGCTGCTTTAATACACGCTTTGCATATAAACACTCCGATATAAGACGCAAATGTTACAGCTGTAACAAAATAGACTTTTTTGCGCAACATGCCTGTCATTATTCATCTATACAATTTCACTCATTGAAAATCTTTAGCCTAAAACAAGTCAGTTTAGGCTAAAACAACAAACTAGCAAATCCGCTAATTAACGAGTAAAGGTGTATGCGATGAAAGGCGTTAAACCATTGATCTTAGCTGGTATTGTAGCAGCAAGTGCTGCAGTACATGCCAATGATTTAGAAAAGGTTATCGATAAAAGCAGTGAAATAAATAAATCAGCTGCGCAATCACAAACAAAAATAGACAAGATTGCTGATTCAATGCAAGGACGTCTTCAACAGTTTAAAACCCTTAATAAAGAAATTGATGGTTTAACTGTTTATAACGCGCAATTAACTAAACAGTTAAATAACCAAATTGAAGAAATGGAGTCACTTAACCTTTCAATGGATCAGGTCTCTATTATTGAGCGTCAGATCACACCACTAATGTTGCGCATGATTGAAGGGCTTGGGCAATTTGTAGCACTTGATGTGCCATTTTTGCAAGAAGAGCGCACTAAGCGTATTAGCTCTTTAAACGCCATGATGGACCGTGCAGATATTAACTCAAGCGAAAAATTCCGCCGCGTATTAGAAGCATACCAAGTAGAAGTTGATTACGGACGCACTATTGAAGCCTACACCTCACTGCTAAAGGTAGACGGTAAAGAGCGTGAAGTAGACTTTTTACGCATTGGCCGCTTAGAGCTTATTTATTTAACACGTGATGGTAAGCAAGCTGGTAGCTGGGATGAAGAAACAAAATCGTTTGTTACTTTACCAGACTCAACAATTAGCCAAATCAACAAAGGTTTACGTATCGCACGTAAGCAACTTGCCCCAGATATGTTAACTCTGCCAGTACACGCAGCAGAATAAGAGGTTGAAGATGAAACTGTTTACTCAAATGACAAAAATGGCCCTTTTTGCTGCAAGCCTAAGCTTTGCAGGCGCAAGTGTGGCAGCTGAGCCTATGGACTTAGACTCACTATTAAAAACACTTGAAGAAGGCAAATCGGCTCAAAGCGCGCAAAACAAGCAACGCGAACAAGAATTTATGGCGCGCCAAAACGAACAAGTGCAAATGCTTAACAACACGCAAGCAAAACGCAATCAAATGCTTGCTGAGTCTGAGCGCTTAGAAACACAGTTTGAAGAAAACGAAATTAAACTCGCTAACTTAACAGATACACTGTCTAAACGAATGGGTTCTTTAAAAGAGCTATTTGGTGTGCTTCAGCAAGTTGCTGGTGATTCTAGCAATAAGTTTGCTACTTCTGTGGTATCAGCTGAAATTGCGGGTCGTAGCACATTTATGGATGAGCTAGCACAAAAAATGGGCTCTACTTCAAAGCTTGCCTCTATCGAAGATATTGAAAAAGTATGGTTTGAGCTACAGCGCGAAATGACAGAGCAAGGTAAAGTAAGCCGCTTTACTACCGATGTAATTGTACAAGGTGGTGAAAAAGCACAACAAGAAGTGGTACGTGTAGGTGCTTTTAACTTAATCTCTAACGGTAAATACCTAGAATTTAACCCAGTAACAAATACCTTAAGCGAGTTAAATCGCCAGCCTGTCGCACGTTTTACTGCAACTGCAGAAGAGTTACAAAATGCAAAAAATGGTGTTGTGCAGTTTGCACTTGACCCAACGGGTGGCTCAATTTTAGGTTTATTAGTGCAAGCACCAGATACCGAAGAGCGCGTACATCAAGGTGGCACAGTCGGTTACGTTATTTTAGGTGTAGGTGTTATTGCTTTACTTATCTCACTTGAACGTTTTTTCTCATTACTGATTATGGGCGGTAAAATTCGTCGTCAACTTAAAGATGATGTAGCACGCGATGACAACCCACTTGGCCGCGTGATGAAAGTTAAAGATCAGTTCCCTGATGTTGCCCACGACACATTAGAGCTTAAATTAAGCGAAGCTATTTTACGTGAAATGCCAAAAGTAACGCGTAATTTAACGCTTATTAAAATCATCTCGGTGGTGGCGCCGCTGCTAGGTTTACTAGGTACAGTAACCGGTATGATCAACACCTTCCAAGCAATCACATTATTTGGTACAGGTGACCCTAAACTAATGGCTGGTGGTATTTCGCAAGCATTGGTAACAACGGTGCTAGGCTTAGTTGTGGCAATTCCTACGGTATTTTTATACACCCTACTTAATACACGCGCTAAAAATATTTTGCTTACTATTCAAGAGCAAAGCGCAGGTATTATCGCACAGCGAAGCGAGAAGGGAGCATAAACCATGGTGCTATTGATTGACTCAATCAATGCTATCCGTGATTTTCTCGACACTGGTGGCCAAGTCCTCTTGGTCATCGGGGTGTTAATCTTCGCGATGTGGTTATTGATACTCGAGCGATTTATTTATTTTTTCAAAGGTTTTCGTAGTTACAAGCAAAACGTAAAAGCACAGTGGAAAAACCGTGCAGAGCGCAATAGCTGGAATGCTGAGCAAATACGCCAGGCGATGATTTCACGTGCTTCAATGCGTTTAGACACCAACTTAGCACTGATAAATGTAATGGTTGCATTGTGTCCGCTACTTGGGCTGTTAGGCACAGTAACGGGAATGATTGAAGTATTTGATGTAATGGCAATTACCGGTACGGGTAGTGCGCGCTCTATGGCATCAGGTGTTTCTAAAGCAACTATTCCAACCATGGCAGGTATGGTTGGCGCACTTTCGGGTGTATTTGCCTCTACGTTTTTACAGCGCAGAGCCAAGCGCGAAGTTGAACTACTTGAAGACAGCATGGTTTTAGACCATTAAGTAACATTTTGATAAGCGGCTTATAGAGTCGCTCATCCTAGGAGAATAAAAATGAGAGCCCCGTTAGGAAACCTATTACAAGAAGACGAAGCTGAAGAAATTAACATGACCCCAATGTTAGACGTTGTATTTATCATGCTTATTTTCTTCATCGTTACCGCCTCGTTTGTTAAAGAAGCCGGTATTGATGTAAACCGCCCAGAAGCCGCAACAGCGGTTAAAAAAGAACGCGCTAATATTTTAGTGGCTATTTCTGATACAGGCGAGATTTGGATTAATAAACGTCAAATCGATGTACGTGCAGTGCAAGCCAATATCGAACGTTTAAAAGCAGAAAACCCACAAGGGAGCGTGGTTATTCAAGCTGATAAAAAAGCCACCACTGATATGTTAATCAAAGTAATGGATGCGTCGCGTGCTGCAGGTGCGTTTGATGTTTCGATTGCTGCACAAGATGCGTCTTAAGGGTTAGCCATGTTGCGATATTTAGTAGCATTAATAGTAGCGGGTGTAGTGACCTTTATGCTTTTTTTAGGCATGCAGGCACTGATCACCGGTGGTGAAGGTGCCATGTCGGAGCCAGTAAAAGGAAACGTTTTAGACTTTGTACGTTTGAAAAAAGAAGAAACGGTACAAAAGAAAGAGCGTAAACCGCAAAAGCCACCTACACCAAAAGAGCCACCACCACCGATGGAGTCGCCGCAAATGCAAAATAATGATGCAAACGCGGCCAGCAATAATTTTGATTTTGGTGCGGATGTAGGCAGCGACGTTGACCTAGCGGGTGGCTTAGCGCTTGAAACAAGTGATGGTGAATACCTACCCATTGTAAAAGTAGCTCCAGTGTATCCGCGTCGTGCTTTGTCGCGTGGTATTGAAGGCTATGTAATTGTTGAATTTACAGTAACTAAGCAAGGTACTGTACGTGACCCGCAAGTAGTAAAAGCGGTCCCTGAGTCACTGTTTGATAGAGCAGCGATGGATGCCGCACTTAAATTTAAATATAAACCGCGCGTAGTAAATGGTGAAGCCGTTGAAGTGGCGGGTGTTCAAAACAAAATATCTTTCCAAATTAATGGTTAACTTATCTTAATTGGATGAAATAGCGAGGCGATTATGAAATTACTACCTACAGCTAAAAATTTAAAACTGGCGTTATTTTGCACTGCCGCGATCAGTGCAAGTATTGTTGTGCCAAGTACGCTAAGCCTTGTGCCGGGGCTAAACGTAGCAACTGCCCATGCAGAGCAAGAGCAAAAAACAAAGCGTGTACCCGCACTGCGCGAGAAGGTCTATAGCCAGCTTGCTCGTGCGCAAAAGCTCGCTGATGATGGCGATGTAAAAGGCGGCCTTGAAGCACTTGATAGCATTCAAGAGCGAGCTTCAAGTATGAACTCGTACGAAATTGCGATGATGTATAACTTTTATGGCTTTATTTATTACAACGAAAATGATTTACCAAAAGCCATTGCCTCGTTTGAAAAAGTGGTAGCCGAGGAGGCTATTCCTGAGTCATTACGTTTAAGCACCACGTTTAGCTTAGCGCAGCTTGCAATGGCCAACGGCGAGTATAAAAAAGTTATCGCGTTTTTAGATAAGTGGGATGAAATAAATACCAAACCTATTACAGAAGGGTATTACTTACTTAGAGCGCAAACTTATTACCAGTTAAAAGAATATCCAAAGGGGCTTGAGTACATCAATCAAGTTATTGCTCTTAGCGACAGCGAAGGCAAAATCCCTAAAGAAAACTGGTTGGTACTACAGCGCGCTATGTATTACTCACTTAATCAAACAGATAAAGTAGTTGCAGTGCTTGAGCGCATGGTTAAGCTTTACAATAAACCAGAGTATTGGGTTCAGCTTGCTGGTATGTACGGAGAAACCGGCAAAGAAAAAGAGCAACTAGCAGTAATAGAAGCGGCGTATCAACAAGGCTTTTTAAAAACCAAGTCTGACTTAAGACAATTATCGCAAACTTACCTTTATAATGGCCTGGCATACAAAGCAGCTAAAACAATGAGTGATGCGATAGAAAAAGGCATTGTAGAAAAATCAGCGAAAAACTATGCCTTTATTGCAGAGGCCATGATTCAAGCTAAAGAAGATGAAAAATCGATTAGCTACTTCGCAAAAGCGGCTGACCTATCAGAGCATGGTAAGTACGATCAACGCCTAGCAGAAGTGTTTGTTAACACTGAGCAATACGAAGAAGCGGCTGATGCTGCGCGTAAGGCGCTTGATAAAGGCGGACTTGATTTTGAATCAAACGCTTACGTTGCGCTAGGTATGGCACAGTACAATATGCAAAATTTTGATGCGTCTATTTTAGCGTTTGAACAAGCCCAAAAGCATGATAAATCACAACGTTTAGCAAAACAGTGGATTAAATATGTTAAGCGTGAAAAAGTGCATGCGCAAACACTTAAAGCCGCGTTACTTTAACTTTATACCCTAACGCTATTTTACAAATAAAGAAGCGTTTACCTATTTCATAATCGCAACACCAAAACCGCCTTAGGGCGGTTTTTTTCGTTGTTAAAATATTTAAGTTGTTGAATTTAAATTAATTACCATTGTCATCTTATGGTTACTAAACTGTAACTGCTTTGTCATATCTCTAAAGTATCTTATTTGCATCCGATAACTCAGGTCACCTTAATGCATGAGTATCGTGCCTTAAAGTGACTTAAGTTTTTACTTAATGCACTAACAAAATAATTAAATACTTTAACGGAGTGAACAATGAAATTATCTGATTTATTTAAGGTCAGCCTAGTAGCAACTGCAATGACACTAGCTGGCTGTGGCGGCGATATCGAAATTACACCTACTGTAAACGATAACAGCTCGTCAACAGATAACAGTGTTAATAATTCAAACAATACAACTGGTTCAACAACTGAAGAAGAAGCTGTTTGTGCAAGCTACGAATCAGATGCAGGTACGGTAACAGGCGTAGTAAGTGGCATTGATTGTTTATACAACGACTCGTTTGCAAGCAAAACAATTTCTATCACAAGCAACATTACTTTCGCTGAGCTACCTGATGGCGGTGTTCACGTTTTTGAAGATGCATTACAAATTGGCGAAGACGGCAGCACTGTAGATGGCTTTGAAGTACCAGCAAATGGTCCAACAATGACTGTTGAACCAGGTGCCGTTTTAGCATTTGGCTCAGGTGAAGCAATTGTACGTATTGCACGTGGTGCAAAAATTCAAGCGGTAGGTACTGAAGAAAAGCCGGTTGTATTTACTTCTGCAAACGCGTTTGACCGTTTTGATACAGCAGGCGAAGGCGCACGCTACGCAGATTGGGGCGGTATCATCATTAATGGTAACGGCATTACTGACCAATGTACTGATGCAGAGCGTGACGGTGGTACGTGTAACGTAGCCTCTGAAGGTATTACAAGCTACTTTGGTGGTAACGATAATGCAGACTCTAGCGGTAATATTAAATGGGCTAAAATTTGGTACGCAGGTTCAGGCCCTCGCGTTGGTGGTGAAGGCGATGATTTGAATTCACTAACACTAAATGCAGTTGGCTCTGGTTCTGAGTTTGATTACCTACACATTCACCAAGGTTTTGATGACGGTATTGAAATTTTTGGTGGTGCTACAACGCTTAAACACGTAGCGGTAACAGATACACAAGATGATTCGTTTGACTTTGACGCAGGTTGGCAAGGTAAAGCTCAGTACTTATTTATTCAACACGGTACTGTGACACTAAACGACGGCACTGTAGTTAACATGGGTAACAATGGCTTTGAGTCTGATGGTGTTAAAGGTTCTTCTACCGAGCAAGTGTCTCCATCTAACCCAACGGTTGCCAATGTAACGGTTGTAACTACAGATGGTAACTCGGTACGTGATGACGACCCTTCACAAGCTTACAAGTTTGATGACCAATTTAATTCAAGCATTTACAACACTGTTATCGTTAAGCAAAACGCAACTAACACGCAATGTATTGAGTTCTCAGGCGACGGTGAAGCACAAGCAGATAAAATCTCATTCACAAGCTCTGTAATGGCGTGTTCTGCAAACTTTACAGATACAGATACATTTGCAAGCGGCCCATTAGAAGGTCAAACAAAAACAGCGTGGTTTGAAAATGACGGTGTTAACCAAATCTTAACTGATGATGTTGCAGTACTTGCAGATAACGGTTTTGCAACGAACACATCAGCTGCAGAAGTAACGGTTACTGCAACAGATTTAAGCACAAGCGATTCATTTTTTGAAAGCGTAAACTACATTGGTGCGGTATCGGATCAGGATACAGACTCTAGCTGGTATAAATGGGTTGAAGCGGCTGTTACAGCAGCAAATGCTGACTAAATAGCACACCATTATAACCTCTGATTAAAGGCGCCTTGTGGCTTGTTATTTAAGCGTCAGGCGCCTCTTTTGTATAACCTGATTAGGATTATCTCATGTCTAAAAAGCATAGACTCAATCAAATTACCTGGGCAATTGGTTTAGGTTTAGTCGCTCATTCGACTAGCTTAATTGCTGCACAAGCCGATGAACAGTTAACAAACGAACAAGAAATAGAAGAAGTTGTTGCTGTAGGTACGCGTTTACAAGGGAGCGCTGCGGCAGTTGTAGAAGAACGTAAAAACCAAGCCTTTGTTGCCGATATTTTAGGCTCTGAACAATTATCACGCACGGGCGACAGCGACGCAGCATCTGCGCTTCGTCGAGTAACAGGCCTAACGCTTGTTGATGGTAAGTTTATTTACGTTAGGGGCCTTGGTGAGCGTTACTCTAGTGCGCGTTTAAATGGCGCTTACATCCCAAGCCCAGATTTAACCCGTAACGTTATTCCGCTGGATATTTTCCCTGCAAGTATTATTGAAAGTATGGCTGTTCAAAAAGCTTACTCTCCAGACATGCCAGCAGCGTTTGGTGGCGGTAATATAGATATTAGAACTAAATCCGCACCGAGTGAATTTACAGCAGGCATTGAGGTGGGTGCAGGTTACGATACGGCATCAAGTGATGGCTTTACCTACAATCGTAACGAAAATGGCATTCCAAGTGAGTTATCACAGGCTATTTCAACATACCGTGGTGATTTTAGTATTGGCAATATTGTTAGTAGTGAAGGCTTTGAAGATGGCGATTTAACGCGTGCAGAACAAGCAACCGCTGTTAATAACGCACTTTTAAAGTCGCTTCCTCGCGATTATGAGTTAAAAGAAGAGTCGTTAGACCCGCGTTATAATATTAAAGCCCATTATGGTGATAGCTTTGAAGAGAGCTATTTTGGCGGCAAGGTTGGGTTTTTACTGGCAGGTGCTTACAAAAACGAATGGGATTTTGAAGAACGTTTTAGCTCAGTTATCACCCAAGATTTAGAAAACGAAGAAGGCAATGTTGATTGTACAACGTCGTTAGCGACCAGTGAAGATGTGAGTAACTCGTGTTACAACACAGTCAAAAATTCGCAAGTGACAACTGAAACCGAAAGTTATAACGGTTCATTAAGTTTGTCATACCGTTTAGGTACGCACAGTATTTCTGCTCAACAGCTTTACATTATTGATAATGAAGATGAGTCTGAAATTGCTATTTCGCAAAGCCCTGCGGGGAGTTCTACGTTTAGTATTGCGGGTGATGGGATTGCAAACCGTAATCATGAGTTTAATTACGAAGAACGCCAATTAAACATTACTCAAGTTATGGGCCAACATACCTTTTTAGATTATTTTGGTATTGGTGCCGATTGGCAGTACACCGAAGCTAAAGCAACGACTGATATACCTACCAGTGCCGATTTTGAGTTTCGTGACACTTATAATAGTGATGGCAGCTATGCCGGCTCAACTATTACAGGGGATGATAACCGTGTAATTATGTCATACACCAATATGGAAGAGCGTGTTAAGTCGTACGGTGGTAACTTAACGCTGCCGCTTAGCTTTGAGTCTATGGAAGTTGAGTTTAAAGTTGGTTACGATTTTTCTGACAGAGCCCGAATATTTAATACCTCAAGCTTTGCTATAAACAACAGTGGCGGCTCAGGTATTTCAATAAACGACGGTAGTAATGATGCGCTTAATAATAGTGGCTTTTTAACTGACGACTTTATTGATAATAACGCTGTGTTAGTTGACTTTAATGAGCCAACAGCCCCTGATGCCGATGATTACATTGCTGCGCAAAAGGTAGATGCAGGTTATGCGTCTTTCGATGTGTTTTATGATCAATGGATAAGAATAAGCGGTGGTATTCGTTATGAAGAATTTAAACAATCTTCTATCGGTACATCGAGCCTTATTTTTGATGAAGACGATTTAAATACCTTTTACGATCCAGATAAAATTCAAGCAGGCTCTGTTATTACCGATGATTGGTACCCGGCACTGTCTATTACCTATGTAGGTGGCGATGATTACCAAGTGCGCTTAGGTTATGGTGAAACAGTAGTACGCCCTGATTTTCGTGAAGTAGTGCCTGTTACGTATTATGACCCTTTGACCGACATTAGAACCTTTGGTCGTACGGGGATTAAAAGTAGCCCAATTAAAAACTACGACTTACGTTATGAATATTATGGACAAGCCGGTAATTCATTTAGCGTAGCGGCGTTTTATAAAGATATTACAGCGCCAATTGAAACAGTTTTAAACATTGGTGATGAAGATTACTCAGCATCGTTTATAAATGGTGAAACAGCAGAAGTTTATGGTATTGAAGCTGAATGGCTACAAGACTTAACATTTGTAAGTGAAGGCCTATTTACTAGTGGTAATATCACATTAAGTGATTCTGAAGCGTCTATTGACCCAGCACTTGCGGGTACATTAACTAATCCTAAAAAACGTATGACCGGCCACTCTGAGTATGTAGTTAATTTACAATTAAACTACGATTCGTTAGATGGCATGCACAGCAGTTCATTAGTTTATAACGTATTTGGTGAGCGAATTTTAGCAGCGGGTGTTGCTAATAGAGATGACGCGTATGAGCAACCATTTCACTCACTTGATTTAGTTTATACTTATTACCCTGATTTTAATTCTAAGATTAAGTTTAAAGTTAAAAACTTACTCGATGAAGATCAAGAGGTAACACAATCAGACATTATAGTGCGCTCAAAAGAGCAAGGTGTAACGTTTGATTTAAGTTACAGCTACGAGTTTTAATTTTCTTCCCAAGGAAGGGGGATATAATAAAACCTAACTACCGATTAGCCCTGTATTTAATACAGGGCTTTTTTATGACTATGAAAAATATTTAAGTTTCGCTTTATTCACTAGTTTTAAGGCGCTTGGGGTGTTAGGTTAGCTTTATACTAATCAACTTAAATATCTAGTCATTCTAGTGTGCTAAATAAAGCGTGAACGGCGTTATAAATTTTGATGCAAAACAGCTGCATACAAAAATTTATGGCTTGTTATCTCGCTATTAATTTGCCGCTATAAATGATTAATAACTTAATATGATTGGTTTTAATAAAAATTAATTCTCACGCAATGAATTTTAATTTTTAATGTATTAAGGCATCTTTTATGAATCAAACAGTGGAAAAAACAATGAAAAAAGTAGGATTGGTCGGTTGGCGTGGCATGGTTGGCTCTGTGTTATTAGAACGTATGCAACAGCAAAGTGATTTTGCACATATCGACACTACCTTTTTCACCACCTCACAAGCTGGGCAACTCGGCCCTGATATTGCTGGCGACGCAAAACCGTTATTAGATGCAAGTGATGTAAATGAACTTGCTAAAATGGATATTATTGTTACCTGTCAAGGTGGTGATTATACCAAAGCGGTTTACCCTAAATTACGCGAATCGGGTTGGGATGGTTACTGGATTGATGCAGCTTCTGCCCTTCGTATGGTTGATGACAGCATTATTGTACTTGACCCTGTAAATAAAGATGTCATTGAACAAGGTTTAGAGCAAGGCGTAAAAACTTTTGTAGGTGGTAACTGTACCGTATCGTTAATGCTACTTGCTTTAGGTGGTTTGTTTGAGCAAGACTTAATAGAGTGGGTAAGCCCAATGACTTACCAAGCGGCCTCTGGTGCTGGCGCTCGTAATATGAAAGAGCTCATAGCACAAATGGGCGCTATTCATTCAAGCGTTGCCGAGCAACTAGATAACCCAAGTTCAGCTATTTTAGAAATTGATAAAATAGTGAGCGAAAAAATGGCTTCAAGCGATTTACCACAAGACCAATTTGGCGTGCCGCTAGCCGGTAGCTTAATTCCTTGGATTGACGTACCAATGCCAAGTGGCCAGTCTAAAGAAGAGTGGAAAGCTCAGGTTGAAGCGAACAAAATTTTAGGATCTTCTAAACAGCCTGTGCCAATTGATGGTTTATGTGTACGTATTGGTGCAATGCGTTGTCATAGCCAAGCGATGACCATTAAATTACGTGAAGACATTAGCGTAGAAAAAATTGAAGAAATTTTAGCTTCGCATAACGAGTGGGTTAAAGTTATCCCTAATGAGCGCGAAATTAGTGCGACTGACTTAACCCCAGTTAAAGTAACAGGTACTTTAAGTATTCCTGTTGGTCGTATTCGTAAATTAGCCATGGGTCCAAAATACATTAGCGCATTTACCGTGGGCGATCAGCTGTTATGGGGCGCTGCAGAGCCACTTCGTCGTATGCTTCGCATCATTGTAGACGGTGAATAATTTCTGCATTTAAAAGTGTATATTAAAAAGGGGTTAGCGTATTGCTAACCCCTTTTTTAGTTATTTTAGTTAAGTGACATTGCATACTACTTTATTTTTTCCTTCGTGTTTTGCTATTTACAACGCTTGCTCAATGGTGCTGTAACGCGCTGTATATAAAAGCACTGTATATAAAGCGTATAAGTTTGTGCTTCATTAATACCTAGGAAAAACGTAATAAATATTAATATTGCCACCCCCTATGCTCTGTTGGAGCAGTCATAAAATTTATGAGTATACGAAAGGCTCACTAAGCTTGGTTAACTCGGCTCATTGCATTTTTTGGTATAGCTTTTGCTCGTAATAATCTATTACAGCTTTATTCGCTCGGTTTTAGCTGCTTTGTGGGTACTTAATTCACTTATGCAGGTATTTTTTACTTATGCCGAGATGCTAAGCCTTCACATAAGGATAGATAATGGCTTCTACTTTTAAAAATACACGCAAAAAATGGTTTTATGCTTTAGTGGTGATAGCCTTGGGGTTAATTTTACTCAGAGCTTTAGCCCCTTATGCGGTTCAATATTATGTAAATCAGCAGCTTGAACAAACCCAAGGCATAACAGGGCATGTGGGTGATGTTGATTTGTACTTATACCGAGGCGCTTACGCTGTTGATGAGGTAGAAATTTACGCGGTAGATGCCACGCAGGTGCCTAAGCCGTTACTGTCTATAGATACACTTGATTTTTCGCTTGCGTGGTCTGCTTTATTAAACGGTAATTTTGTCACCAACATGGCTTTTACCCGCCCAGAAATTGTTATTTACGATAAAGACCCAACTACCGCTGAACAAAATCAACAGGTGAAAGATGAAACCACGTGGGTAGGCCTTGCTAATGATCTCGTGCCTTTTTCAATTGATACGCTACGTATAGACAATGGTAAAGTAACCTTAGTTAACGCCACCAGCGAAGGAGAGCAGCCTACTTACGTATCAAATATAAACGCTAACATTAACAATATTACCAATGCACAAAACCTCTCTAAAACCTTAGTCACGAGTTTAAAAGTAGAAGGGCAGCTAATGGGCGAAGCTAAGCTGTCTTTAAATGGTAAATTGGACCCTTTTAGTGATGAAGCTAATTTTGATTTTAATGTTGAAGTGCAGCGTTTTTCGGTTAAAAATCTCGAAACTGTTTTTAAAGTGTATACCCCATTTGACATTGAAGCCGGCGGAATAGATGGCGCAATGGAATTGGCCGCTAACAATAATAACTTAAATGGATATGTAAAAGCGGGTGTGCACGATTTAAGTGTTTTTTCGTGGCGCGAAGATATAGAAAAAGATGATGACGGTCTATTTACCGCTATTTTTGAAGGCAGTATTGATTTACTCAGCTCGTTATTAGAAAACGACGAGTCAAAGCTGGTGGCTGCTCGTGTGCCCATAGATGGGCAGTTAGATAACGCTGATGTATCTACTTTTGAAGCCGTGGTTTCGGTATTAAAAAATGCGTTTTTTGAAGCATTTAAAATGAAGGTTGATAATGTAATTTCGTTTGAAAGCACGCAAGAACAACAAGGTGAGTAACTAAAAGCCCTTTGTATTAACTCAATACAAAGGGCTTTTTAAGTTTTAGCAAGTAAAATAGATCAGCTATTTATTGGAGTTGGTAATATCTGAGGTTTTACTTAATAACGTTTTTAGCTCAGCTATTTGCGCTTGTAGTTCAACCACTTGTCCCTGCGTTGCAGGAAGTGAGTTATTATCCGCTTTTAGCTCACGGGCATTACGATGCTCCTCGCTCATTACTTCTAAAATGGCGCCTACCATCATGTTTAAAAACACAAACGCAGTTAAAAAGATAAACGTGAGGTAGTAAATCCAGCTCAGCTCGTACACCGCCATGGTTTCGTACATAATGTCGGTCCAATCTTCAAAGGTGGCTATCCTAAATAGCGTTAACATTGAAATGGATACATCTTGCCAAAGTACCGGGTTAATATCGGAAAACATCATACTGCCCATGGCTGCGTAAATATAAAAAATAACAAACATAAGCAGTGCTATATAGCCCATTTGCGGAATGGCTTTAAGTAACGAATTTACAAGCAAACGCAGCTCTGGGATCATAGATACTAAACGCAGTACCCTAAATATACGCAGCAAGCGGGCAAGTAACATGGTTGAGCCTGCAGCTGGGTATAGGCTGCCAAGTACAATAATGGTATCGAATATATTCCAGCCCTTTGAAAAGAAGTCTTTTATTCCTTTACTTGCAATAAATCGAATAATGAGCTCGATTAAAAAGAAAGCTGTGATCCCTACATCCATCCAATTTAGAATAAATTCTACAGTGGGGTGAAGAGAATATGTATGAGCACCTACGGTGAGGGCAGAAACAACAATGACAGCTATAACAAATGATTGAAATATCTTGCTTTTGTCTATACGCTGAAACAGCTTTTGTAACTGCGACATCATAATTATGGGTCCTATGCAAAGTCAGGTTTTTATGACGCTAATATACAATAATATTGTTGCTTTCGATAACGAAAGTGTAAGGAATTCTAATGTTAATCAGTCAAATAAATAAAAGCGCATTGTTGTTTGTGGGATTTTCGGTACTTGCAGGGTGCAGCTCCGACGCTCGCTTTCACGAAATTCAATCAGCACGTTTAGATGAATGTAACTATAAAGCTGATAAAGAGTATTACGAGTGCCTTGAAAATCAAGATAAAAATTTTGAAGAGTATAAAAAACAGCAAAGTGAACAAACACAATAATTTATGACTAAAACACAAAAATTGCGCGATAAACAAATACGCCAAGCCCTCACCAACGCCTGTGAGCAAATAAAAGCGACTCATTATGGTTTTGCTTATTTAACACACACCATTGATTTAAAAAATGAAGCAAAGTCACTAAACATAAGCTGCTATTTTGAAGATGATATAGCCTATAACGACACCGAAGCGCATTTTTCTCAGCTAGTCGATATTATTCAGGCTGAGCTTAGCAAAATAAGCTTACCGGTAGCGGCTAAGCAAATAGCGTTTTTAGTTGATTAACATTGGTTTGCCTAGCTATGGACGCTATAATTACCAAAATTATTTTTAGGATGTAAAGCATGGCTGTTCCATCGCGTTCGCAAATCACACCAGGTACAACCGTAAATATTGTATTAAAAGAAGATCAACGCAGCGGCACATTAACTCAAGGTGTAGTTGAGCGTTTATTAACTAAATCACCTAATCACCCGCATGGTATTAAAGTACGCCTAGAAGATGGTCAAGTCGGCCGAGTAAAAGAGATTTTATAATGGCAGCGTTAACAGAGCAGGAATTTTGGGATTTAGTGACCACGCCTGAGTTAGGGCTCGACCCACAAAGCGTAAGCGACAACTTAAAAGCTAAATTGAGCGAGTTAACTGACGAGCAGCTCATTGCTTTTGATAAATTTTTTGGTATTCACATGCTCAAATGTTTTACCTGGGATTTATTTGGTGCCGCATTTGTTATGGCTGGCTGTAACGACGAATACGGTTTTAGCGAATTTAGGTGCTGGCTCATCTCCCGCGGGGAGACGGTATTTAATAACGCATTAAGCAATGCCGACTCACTTGCACAGTGCTCCCCTGTGTATTATTTAAATGAGCAACCTTACCCTTATATTGATGAATACGACTTAATAGCCGGTTTATTATTTGAAGAGCGCAACGACGACGAATTACCTTTTGTACCCTCAGGCGAGCAACCTGCAGGTAAACGCTTTAAAGATAAACCCAAGTTTTTAAAACAAAGCTATCCGCAATTATTTGCAAAATACTGGCAGTAATACTCAACGTTATTTACATTCAAGATGGTTGCATTTAACGCCACCATCTTGAATTTTCCTTTCACAGTTGTTCACAATCGTACCCATTTATTCACTTTTTTAAATGACTCTATGTTAATAGTTATGTTACATTAATGTGTTTTTAACTGAACAAACACTGAATATAACAATATACGACATAGGAATGTTATGTATAAAACACTCTCATCAGGATTGATAGCGTTTTGCTTTTTAAATTCGCTAAGTGCACACGCGGCGGTTTCGCAACGAGTAAACAAATCATCTTTATCAGAAGTTAACTTACTTTTAAATCAAAGCGTAGGTTTAACTAATCAGGCATCCACCCATTCTTACTTTATTGAGTTAGATACGCCTCAAGCCTTAAATGCAAAACAAACTCGGTCATCAGCCAAAAAGATGCAGCAGTTTTTTGCAGGCGTGCCTATTTGGGGGCAGCAAATACGAGTGCAACCTAGCAATCAACACATAAGTGGTTTTTTTGCGAAAAATATCGATGCTGTATCTTTAAATAAAACGGCTAATAATCAGTTTGATGAATTTTCTGCGGTTAAATCTATTTTAGTAAACGCTAAACTTGATGAATCTACTGCTTATCAAGTATTAAACAACCAACGTTACGTTTATATTGATAACGGAGTCGCACATTTTGCTCGCTTAATTGAATTAAATGTATTTGAAAATGGCGTTGAAAAAAAGCCAATAGGTTTAGTAAGCGAATCTGATTACAGTGTATTTAAACAGTGGGATAATATTAAAAGTGCCCAAGGTACAGGCCCTGGCGGTAATACAAAAATAGGGCAGTATGAATACGGCACTGACGTTGAAGCACTGGATGTGACGCAGCGTGGTGAGATGTGTTTTTTAGAAAACGAGAAAGTTAAAACTGTCACCATGGAGTCGGGTTTTGAGCCAAGTGAAGCTTACTCTTTTGCCTGTGATAGGAATACCTACAAAGAAGTAAATGGTGCTTACTCCCCACTAAATGATGCCCATGCATTTGGTACTGCGGTATTTGATATGTATCAACAGTGGTACAACACGGCTCCACTTACTTTTCAATTGTTGATGCGTGTTCACAGTGGTGATAACTGGGAAAATGCAACGTGGAATGGTCAGGCCATGACCTTTGGCGATGGCGCTGATAGGTTTTACCCGTTGGTTTCACTTGATATAGTATCTCATGAGGTAAGCCATGGTTTTACTAGCCAAAACTCTAATTTAATTTATGCAGAGCAATCTGGTGGTATAAACGAATCTTTTTCTGATATGGCGGGTGAAACAGCCGAGTATTTTTTACGCGCAGAGACTGATTGGTTATCTGGCGCTGATATTTCAAAAACTAGCCCCGCACTTCGTTATTTTGAAACGCCATCACTAGATGGGCTTTCGATTGATCACGCAAGTGAATATTACTCAGGTATGGATGTTCACTTTAGTAGTGGTGTTTTTAATCGTGCTTTCTTCCTACTTTCGAACACTGATGGTTGGGACCCTAAAAAAGCGTTCGAGATAATGCTTTTTGCAAATCAAAACTATTGGGTTAACTCTAGTGATTTTATTGATGGTGCCTGTGGTGCTATAAATTCTGCTATTGATTTAAGGTATGAAGCTAACGATGTCATCGCAGCATTTAATGAAGTAGGCGTTACTTGCGATAACATTCAGTTTATAGATGCCGATGCCGATTTAATGGATGATAACTGGGAGCTGTTTTACGGATTAGATCCTAGTAATGCTGATGACGCTGGACTTGATTTAGACCAAGATGGTTTAACAAACCTTGAAGAATACTTAGCGAATACTTTCCCTAATGCAACGGATACCGACTCAGATGATCTATCAGATTATGATGAAGTTAATGTATACCTTACTGAACCTAACAATGCAGACTCTGACTTTGACCGCATGCCTGATGGCTGGGAAGTTTCGTTTTCATTAAACCCATTAAATGCAGATGATGCTCAACTTGATTTAGACTCAGACACCTGGAGTAATGTAATCGAGTTTTTTGGTAACAGTGACCCTTCAGACGCAAGCTCTGAGCCGGTCGTTTTTCCTGAAACAACCTTTGACTTCGATGATGCAGCTGTTCCAGATTTGCTTATTTCGTCAAATTTACAAACGCCTTGGGTAACAACTCAAATTAATGAAGATTCTGGCTTTGTGTTGACTAATAACGACATTACAGACAACCAATCAACCAGTGTTGAGTTTAGCTTTTTAAATAGCGAGCAAGGCTATGTAAACTTTAACTACGCATTAGACACAGAAGTTGGTTATGACTATTTTACTGTTTATATTAATGGTTCAGTTGTTTTAGATGAGTCAGGCATAAGCCAGTGGAAAGCGGCGTCTTTCCAAGTTCCTGCTGGGCTAAATACTGTTAAGTTTACTTATTTTAAAGATATGTCCGTTTCTACTCCTGCAGATGCTGTATATATAGATAATTTATATATAGGGCCTAATTTTCCTGATGCTGATAATGACGGTATGTCTGATTCTTGGGAATTACAGCATGGTCTTGATATTAATAATAGTGAAGATGCATCACTTGATGCTGACGCGGATGGCTTATCTAACCTTTTAGAGTTTTTAAACGCGGGTTTACCAAATAACCCTGATACAGATGGCGATACTATCCCTGATGGCTGGGAGTACAATAATAGTTTAGATTTAACCAGCTCGTCTGATGCAGCAGAAGATGCAGATAATGATGGGTTTTCAAATCTAACCGAGTATTTAGCAAACACTGATCCGCAGTCAGATACTTCTTTCCCTGTTGCTTTAAACCTCACTACCTCCTTTGAAGGCTCTGCACTACCTAGTTGGATGGTTGAAGCCGAAGGTTCTAGTGCTCCTTGGTTTATTACGAATGATTTTGCGACCGACGGTATACAAAGTATTCGCTCGGGCGTTATTAGTCACTCACAGTTTAGTAGCTTCACCGTAACAGGTTTATTTGAAGAGAGTGTATTAGCATTCGATTATAAAATTGAATCAGAGTCTTGCTGCGATTTTTTAAGTATTACTATTGATGGACAACCCGTTTTTGAGCGTAATGACCGAGGTAATTTAAATACCACAGAAGCAACGTCTATTGTGCTTAACCTAAGCGAAGGGCTTCATAATATTGAATTTAAATATTATAAAGACGGTTCTGTCTCATTCGGTGCCGATACTGTATGGCTTGATAACTTTGCTTTATTTTCTCCAACTGATTTAACAGATACTGATAACGATCAACTGCCAGATTACTGGGAATTAGTTAATGGATTAAATCGCCTTGATGCAAGTGATGCTGCATCTGATGCTGATACTGACGGTCTTTCAGCCCTAGAAGAATTTAACCTAGGAACAAATCCAACCTCAGCAGATACAGATGGTGATGAACTAAGTGATGGCTATGAGGTAAGTAATGATCTTTTACCTTTAGATGCTGCAGATGCTAATTTAGATTACGATGAAGATGGTTATACAAATATTCAGGAGTTTTACTCTCAGAGTCTAGCTAACGATGCTTCATCATTAGTGCAATCTTTTACGCAATTAAATGAAAGCTTTGAAGATGGCCTTCTTCCGACTAAGTTTACCGAACTTGCCGTTAACTCTTGGGGTTGGCAAGCTAATACAAGTTGGTCAACTTTGGGCGATGCAAGTCTTAGCTTAGCATTAACGCCTACTAGCAAGGTTGGGGGGTTTGCCATTGCGGGGTTATTTGAAGCCGGTTTTATTAATTTAGACTATTTGGTTTATGACTCTCCAGCGCTGCAAATAAGCTTAAATGGTAGCCCTATAGATGTAAATCGTGGTAGCCAGTCTCGTTTATTGTTACCAGTAGATGATGGTTTTAACATTATTAAAGTTAAATATGAGGACTTATACCTTCAGCAGCAACCGTTATCAGTTGATAACATTACCTGGTCTGCAGATATAGACCTCACCAGCGACTATGATTCGGACGGTATTCCTGATTTTTGGGAAGTTGAATATGGGCTAAATGCTTTAGAACCCTACGACGCTAATTATGACGCCGACTATGATGGTTTGACTAATTTACAAGAGTATCAACTTTCGGGTAATCCGCTTAGCTCAGATTCAGATGGTGATGGTGTTCAAGACAGTGAAGATAGCCACCCAGATGATGCAAGCCGCGGTGAAAATAGTCCGCCTGAGTTTATATCGAGTCTTGAGCCGATTACGCTTGAAGCGACTTCACAAATTACTAATATTACCCGTCTATATACTCCAGAGGCTAGAGATAACGGTCATTTAGAGCCTCAAGTATACACAAGCTCAGGGTCTTACTTGCCCCTTGGCGAGCACCAGATTACATGGATTGCACGAGATAATGTTGGTAACGAAACATCGGCTATACAAACAGTCACACTTGTTGATACAACTGCCCCGATTATCCAACCGTATACTTTTAGTGTTTATGGCAGCACGATCACCGCTATAAAAAATGCACTTGTAGATAATCGTGTTATTTACGATAGTGTTTCAGCTATAACGCTTCTGGAAATTGATGATAGCTTTGTATTTAGAACAGGCGATGTATCTATTCCTGTATCTGCTGTTGATGAAGCTGGAAATCATGTATCAGGCGACGTAAGGGCTATGATTTTCCCTGAAATTAGTATTCAGCCTACTACGTATGTGTATCAAAATGGTAATGTGCTTGTAGATGTTTTTATTAGCGGTGCTAACCCATATGGTTACTCTAGCTTTCATTTACAAGCTAATAATAGCACCCAGTATTTTACTACTAATCAGTATGGACCTATTAAGCTTGAGTTAGCGCGAGAATTTGTAGGTAGCGCAGCAAGTATTAGTGTCCTATCTAATGGTAATGCGTTTATAGACAAAAATGATAACAGCCAGCTAGTGTACTTAAGTGAAGCGGCACAGACGCAGTTTATTACTGATTTTTATCAAAATGGTAAAGCAGTTAATAAAACTATTCAGCGTTCTTTACCTGACTTTAATGCCACCATTAAGTTAGTAAATTTACCGAGTACAGGTAGTGATGTATCCCTTGAGCTTATTGGCCCCACAGGTGTTGATTTTTACATTTATAAAACAGCTGATTCACAGTGGGATGTTTCATTTAGCGCAAATCTTTCTGAGCAAACCAATAATATAGATTTAACTTTACGCGTAAAACAAGGTGATGAACTACTAGCAACTAAGCAAACTAGTTTACGTATTGTTGATAGCGTTATATTTGATGACCCTGAGCTAGATACTGATGGCGACGGTATACCTGATATTGAAGAAGGGGTAGGTGATAGTGATAAAGATGGTATTGCTGATTACCTAGATAGCACTTCTACTACTAATACAGCTATCTTAGCTTCAGGTGATAGTGCTCACAGTATTGATGAGTTTAATCACTTAGCTGTAGGTAGCATTAAAGAGGCTCTAGCAGCGGGTTATATTGCTGATATGTCTATTTCTGAACAAGCACTAAGCACTTATTTCTCAGATTTAGATATAATAGAACCTCACTTCCAAGCTAAAAGTGATGTAATTAACCTTCGTGTTACGTTATCTAATTCATCAAGCACCGCAGAAATTGCACTACCTGAGTATGTAAATGCAATTTTAAGCTCAGACATGCAAGTAAGAGTACTAACCGCTGCAGGTTGGCAGTCGGCCACTGTATTATCAGGTAATGTATATGAGCAAGTGTGTTCACGCTGCTTTAGCTTTGCAATCGCAGATGGTAGCGCATTCGACCTTGATGGAGAGGTTAATGGGGTTGTTGAAGTTGTGGCAAAACTAGCGCAGGAGAGTCTAAATCAGGCGCCAGTATTAGATGTAGATATGCCGGCCACGATAGAAGAGCTTGCTACTATTGAGCTTGATGCTTCTGGCTCTACTGACCCTGATGGAGATACGTTATCTTACGAATGGCGTGTTGAACACCCTCAGTTATCTATTACAGCTGAGGATACTCAAGGTAAAGCGGTACTTACCGTGGGTGAGCTTGAGCAAACGGTTGATGCGGATATTACGTTAGTGATATCAGATGGCTATGAGCAATTTACGCAAGTATACACCGTTAGCTTTTTACATGTTAATCAGCTACCAAGTGTAGAATTAAGTACATCTGCGGTTTCGGTTAAAGAAGGTCAGGAAGTTTCAGTGACAGCGTCTGCAAGCGATAAAGAATCCTCAGAGCTTTCTTTTAAGTGGGTTCAAACAATGGGTGTAGAAGTGGCGCTAAGCGATGTTGAATCCAGCACACTTAAGTTTACAGCGCCGAGTGTGTCGCAAACTACAGAGCTGGGCTTCAAGCTTATTGTATCTGATGGTGAAGGTGAGACTGAGCAAAGTTTAGCTGTGACTGTCACTAATGCATCTGGCACAAGTAGTGAAAAGGGCAGTGGCGGTGGTTCATTAGCCTTCATTTTGCTGCTTTTAGCATTTTCTGTTGTGTACACAAGAGCGCAGTGCTTTAAGTAACACTTACTAATAAATATATTTTTATATTGATAAAGCCCCTTGATGTATTCAAGGGGCTTTTTCTTTTATGAACCAAATGTATTTTAAGTAAGTATAGAGTTGAGTGTGTTATGCTATTTTTATTAGTAATGAGTTGGAATTTTAATGAGTTATCGTAAAATTTTATTATGTATGAGCTGTTTATTTCTAAGTAATGTACTTTTTGCTAAAACTGTTACGCCGAGTAATAAAAGCCGTTTTATACCGTTATTAAAAACAATGCTTGGCGATTACCAGGTGGTAACTGCTAACTCCCCACTGTGTGTGGATAGTCAGTTGAGTTTAATTAACCCAGTTTACCCAGACGCGGGTTTTAAATTAGGCGAGCATATTGCGTTTGAAAGTTTACACAACGGCACCCGTACAACTAAAAAGCCAAATTTTTGTTTTGTAACTAGCTCGTATAAATACAAAAGTGATGGTGTTGATAACAGCTTAAAAATGAGCCGCTGTATTGACCCCAATAACGAAAAAACCATCAGACAAAGCATTAAGTTTACCAGTGTTACAACGCTCAAATATACGCAGAATACCCCCGCAGTAGAGTGCACATTTACAAGATAATAATTTACTTGCAATGAATTTGCGGTATATCGTGCCAGCGCGTTGTGTATTGGGGCGATAAGTAATCTCTGTTCATATGCCAGCCTTGATTTAGTTTGCTGCTGGCTAGGGTGAGTATGCCTTTTCCGTAGCGGTTGTTTATTGTATCAAGACACTGCATTAATTTAGGGTTATCGGCACTTTGGCTAAATAAATCAGTTTGCTGATACTGCACCGAGGTAAGCTCTAAAGCGCCTACACCACATTTATAAAACCGTACACCTGGTTGATAAATATGAGTAAATACTTCTGATACAGCATTGGCCATTACGCAGGTATCGTTAGTGGGGGTGGCAAATTTATATATAAACGACTTTTTACAATAGCGGTCTTCGTGTTTGCCAGTGGCGGCAAATATATAAAGCTGTTTTGCTAATGAGCGCTGCCCTCGTAGTTTACTGGCAACCGTGGTTACGTGGTTAATAAGGGCGGTTTTAAGTGCAGTAGGCTCACAGATCCGCTCACCAAAGCTGCGAGTAGAATATATTTCTCGCTTATCTTGGCGTACATCGTCCCATGTTAAGCACGCTATACCATTTAGCTCACTTACGGTACGCTCTACCACCACACTAAACGCGCGGCGCATGGTTTTAGGGTTTTGCTGTGCCAGATCCCACGCGGTATGTATGTTCATTATATTAAGCTTTTTAGCTAGGCGCTTACCTATGCCCCATACATCGGCGCAGCTCATTCTTTGTAAAATTGCTTGGCGGCTTTGCTCGTTATTTATAACGGCCACCCCATCAAACCCGCTTAGCTTTTTAGCTGCATGGTTAGCGGCTTTTGCCAAAGTAGGTGTTGGGCCAAAACCAACACCCACAGGGAGTTTAGTTTCGCGCCAAACGGTACGCCTTATTGTATGCCCGTACTCGTGCCAGTTTTGTATAAGGGGTGTGTAGCCAGTAAAGTGCAAAAACGACTCATCAATACTGTATATGTATTGTGTGTCGCAAAAGCGGCCAATTACGTTCATCATTTTGGCGCTTAAATCGGCGTACAACTCATAGTTACTCGAACGTACAACCACCTTGTGTTGCTCAAGCAGGTGCTTAACTTTAAAATAAGGGCCAAATTTAGGAATGTTTAAGCGCCGAGCTATCGGGCATACCGCACATACGCAGCCATCGTTATTAGTTAAAACCACCACAGGTTTAGAGCGAATAGCGGGGTCGAACACTTTTTCGGCACTGGCATAAAATGCAACGGCATCGACTAAGGCGTACATTTTAATAGCTCAGGGCTTGGGCGGTGCATTCTAATTGATAGTGTAACCACTCCCTCTAACTGAAACTCATCAGCTGAGGTTAGTTGTACCGGCTTATGTAGAGGCGATGCAGAGAGTAACCGCGCATTGGTTTTATCTAATAGCTTACACACAAATAAGCCATTTAAGTTAGCAACAATAACATCGCCGTTATCGGCTTGCTCAGCACGGTCTACAAGAAGTAAGTCGCCTTCAAAAATCCCCACCTCTTGCATGGAATTACCCGAGGCAATACCAATAAAGGTGGCGTCGGGGTGCTTTATTAATAGCTCATCAAGAGAAACACCGAGCTCGGCGTATTGCGCCGCGGGCGATTCAAACCCACACACACCGGCTTCTATATAAACGGGAATAACAAACATAACACAACCTAAAACGCATATACTGTATAAGTGTACAGTATATGCGTTTTGTGTAAGTTATGCCAAGAAATGAAAGACAGATCACGCCATGTTTTTGATCATTTGTTGCGCGGTATCTAAAAAGTCTTTGATTTGCTGCGGGTTTAAGTTTTTACACATTTGATCATTTATTTGCTGCTCAGAGGCTAATAACTTATCAAACAATGTATTGCCTTGTTTGGTGAGCGACAAAATAAAGCAACGTTTGTCGTGATCACTTGCTTGCTTATTAATAAGGTTTAAGGCAATAAGATCTTTAATTAAGCGGGCAATTTGGGCTTTGTCGCGCTGTGTTTTAGTCACAATGTCGTTAGCGGTACAGTTAGATGTACTGGCAATAATGTGTATACAACGCACGTGCATAGCATTAATACCAAGGTCGCCTGCGTTAATAGCCTCACGTATTGTTACGCGGTAATTTTGCATCAGCTCAAATAGGGTATTTGATAAAAGCGTGTTCATAAGCTCTCTAATGGTTGACAATATCAATTAGTTTGTTATAGTTGATTTTATCAACCAATGGGGCGTTGTGCAATGCTTGCTTTAAAAAGCAGTTAACTATTTTGTTAAACGAGGTGATTTTAAATGGGTAAACAAGTTCGCAAAGCTACGGTACTAAGTACTGAACAAATAACACCGCATTTACAGCGCATTGTTGTAGGCTCAGATGAGTTTTCGGATTTAACACAAGTGCATATTGGCAGCTATGTAAAAGTGCTTATTCCCCAAAATGGTGAAGTTGATTTTAATTTAAAAACCGCGTGTATGCGCTCTTACACAATAAGAGACGTGGATGATGCAACGGGCGCGTTAACGCTCGACTTTGTAATAAACATGCACCAAGGTCCGGCTACGCAATGGGCTATAACTGCAAAAGTAGGTGACGAGGTTGGCATAGCAGGCCCAGGCCCTAAAAAGCTTGATAATTACCAGCATCCGCATTATGTATTACTAGGCGATTTAACCTCAGTTAATGCAATAAAAGGGTACATGCAGCAGTTACCCGCCAGCGCAAAAATTGACGCGTTTGTGCATGCCCCTACTGAGCAAGACATTATTGATTTAAACACGCAGCGCGATGTTAATTGGTTAATTACAGATACCCCAGATACCGATATGCTCAGCGCGCTTAACAATTTGCCACACACGAACGAGCCACCTATTGTATTTATGGCATTAGAGGCGGGGTTAGTACGTAAAGCAAAAACCTTACTTACCCAGGATTGTAATATACCGCGCAGTAATATAGTTTCCTCTGGCTATTGGAAAAAAGGCGTAGACTCAGAGGGTTATAAAAAAGAGCGCCAGCAAAGCCCTGAGCTTGCATGAATACCTTAGAGCAAAACAGCCTAACGCTATTTTGCTTTTATCCGTTACCTAACTTGAATTGAATAAATAGCAGACCCATTTAAGTGTTTTATGCTGATGATGAAGCCCATTGTTAGCATGCATTTTAAGGAGCTGCTATTTTGTTATCTTCCATTCCCTTTTCGTTATTAGAGCTTGCCCCCATGATCAAAGGGGACAGCGTTTCTCATACGCTCAATAAAACCACTAAATACGCCCAGCGCGCCGACCAATTAGGGTTTAATCGCTTTTGGCTAGCCGAGCACCACAATATGCCCGGTATAATTTGTGCTGCTACTTCAATATTAGTAGGTCACATTGCAGGTAAAACTCAGCGTATACGGGTTGGCTCTGGCGGAATAATGCTGCCGAATCATTCGCCCTTAGTTGTGGCTGAGCAATTTGGTACATTAGAGAGTTTATACCCTGGACGAATAGATTTAGGCCTTGGCCGCGCCCCAGGTAGTGATCCAGTAACTAGCCGTGCGCTAAATAATGATATGAGCCGCGCAGAAAACTTCCCAGGGGAGGTAACAGAGCTACAAACATTATTAGGCCCATACAATGGCACACACCCTATACGTGCTATTCCGGGGGAGGACACAAACGTACCGCTTTGGTTATTAGGCTCAAGTTTGTTTAGCGCCCAATTGGCCGCGCAAAAAGGGTTGCCTTATGTATTTGCAGGGCACTTTGCACCGCGTTTTGTACACGATGCTATAGCACTATATAAGCGAGAATTTAAAGCCTCAAATGTACTCGATAAACCCTATGTAATGCTTGCCTTACCGCTGGTAGCAGCAGAAACCGATGAAGAAGCGCAGTACCTCTCTACCACCTCAAAGCAACGCGTGCTTGAATTAATACGCGGCAAAGAGCTGTGGCTAAAGCCACCGGTAGAGAGTATGGAAGGTTTATGGAGTGAGCAAGAGCGCGCCCACGTAGAAAACTTTTTAAGCTTAAGCGTTGTTGGCGGGCATGTGAGTATAAAACATAAATTACAAATGATAGCGAAAGAGCTAGAAGTGGATGAGTTTATATTTACCAACGATGTTTACGACAGCGAAAAACGCCACCGAGCCCTAGAAATTTTAATGGAAATAAAGCATTAATTAAAAAAGGAAGTGTTTAGTTAAGCAAGCGTACACACAAGCCTTGCTACTATGTAGACATCATTAAAAGTGAATACAAACTTATTAACTTTAAGTGATGTCTGAACAAACACTTTCGATAATTAAACATACTTAGGTTGCCAAGGATAAGGCCCATTTTGCATTATTTATCGTTCTGTTTTTTCAATCAAACTGATTTAAACAATCAATTTTAAGACATCACTTTTATTTTTTATAATGTAGTTATTAACCAAACATCATTAAATTAAAGGAAGGTACACCGTGAACGCTCTAACAACCGCATCGGCTAATTCAGTTACTCATACAGCGCAGCCAAAAGTTGCTCTGATAGCTGAAGGTGGCGGACAACGAGGGATATTCACAGCCGGTGTATTAGATGCATGGTTAGAGCAAAACTACGACCCATTTGATTTATTTATTGGCACCTCTGCCGGCTCGCAAAATTTAACAAGCTATTTAGCGCGCCAAAAAGGTTACGCTAAACGCTTAATTAGAGGGCTTTCGCGTAACAAACGCTTTTTTCAATTAGGGCGTGGTTTAATGGGCAAGCACATTGTTGATTTAGACTGGTACTTTGAAAAAACCACCGAAGTAAACAGAGCCCTTGATTTTAAAACAGCAAAAACCAGCCTAGGTGAACGAGAGCTGCTTATAACGGCAACCAATGCACGCGACAGAAAAGCCTATTACCTTTCACCTACAGGCGAGGGTAAGCAATGGCGAGATTTGTTAAAAGCATCGAGCGCGTTACCTTTTTTGTATAAACAAGGCGTTAAACTTACTCCTTGGTTAGGTACAAAAGCGGCAAACGAAGCGCATTTAGCTGCAGAGCAATCAAGTGAAGATTTTTATTTAGATGGCGGCTTAGCTGCGCCACTGCCTGTACGCGAAGCTTATAACCGTGGCGCACGAAAAATCGTGGTAATAAGAACCGTTGATGAGCATTTTCAGGCGCAAACTGCATGGGTTCAAAAGCTTAGAACATTTGCATGTGCATCAGGCTACTGCCCAAAAACACTTGATTACTTGATTCAACACGAGCAAGCATACCTAGACGAGCTAACGTTTATTGCAAACCCGCCTAGTGATGTAGAAATTATACAAATTTTTGCAGACGAAAAGCTACACAGTAAATTATTAGGTAGCTCGAATGACGATTTACGCTTTGATCATAAGCTAGGTGTAAAAGCAGGCCGCGCTTATTTAAAAAGCCAAAACGCACGTATAGTAGATTACGCACACAGCTACGCTATGTAGCTGTGTATTAACGCTTAAACTTAAATTACTACTTAAGTTTAAGCGTTGGTAAAGTGCCGTGGCAAAATTAAAGCTCTGCTTTTTTTAAACTTATCGATGGCTTTTTATTGCTAATTACCGCGCCTAATAAAATAAGCGCTAAAGCAATAAATACTGACCAACTAAAAGGAGCCTGAGAGGCGAGTATTAAAATAAAAGTAGAAAGCACCGGCGTTAAAAAACTTAACGAGGCTAATAGCGATCGGTTACCAAATTTTAAACCATGATCCCATAAATAAAATGCACCTCCCACTGGGCCTAATCCTAATAAAATAGCGCCTAGCCATTGTGAAACAGACAAACTAGTAACGGTTGTTTCAAAATAAAAATGTGCACAAAGGGCAAGCACAGCCACAATAAGCGAAAGCCAGCCTATGTCATCTACTTGGCTATTAAATTGCGACATTAAATAAGAATAACTAGACCACAGTACAGCGCAGCATCCTGCAAAAAAATACCCTAAGTAATACTCACTATTAATAGATAGCCCACTGCCATCGGTAATTAAACTAAGCGTGCCTAAAAACCCCAGTAATCCGCCTAATATTGCTTTAAATTTAGACCCAGGGGTAGCCACAAATACACCCAGTAATAATGGCCAAAGGTACACAATTAAGCTTACCTCTATTAAAGGGCCGTATTTTAAAGCCATAAAATAACAAAAGTGAAAACCAAATAAGCCAGTCACACCTATTATCATTTGTTTTTTAGAAAGCTTTGGAGGGGTTAATAATGGCTGTTTTGTAGCAAAACGTTTTACTAATAAAATAATAAAAGAAAGTGCAAAGCACATAAAAAGTAACTGAAAAGCCGGGAGCGCTTTGGTTAAATTACCTAGTAAAGCTAAAAGCCCCCACGAAAATATTGCTAAAAACCCTATGTGTGTTGCCATTAATTACCCTCCGTAAATACTATGTACTGAGTGTATCAATATAGGTTTTTAAAAATATGCTAAAAAGACGGTGTTATTGTTTGCTCTGACGCTATTTAACCTACGCTCTGCTTGAGCTTGCTTTATTATCTCGTGTTTAGGTTGTCTATATTACTGCTTTGCAAACGCCTTCGGTGGCTGTCCAAAATATAAATTAAACCGGCGGCTAAACGCAGAGGCATCGTTATAACCAATGCGCTCGCCTACTAAAGCAATCGGCAAGTCTGAATGGGTTAAAAGGGCGCGCGCGTGCTGCATTCGCAACATAGTTAAATATTGCAGCGCACTCATAGTGGTACTTTTTTTAAACACAGTTTTAAATTGTGTAACGCTTAAACAGGCTATATCGGCCAGCTCTTTTAACGTGTAGGGGTAGGCTAAATTTTGCTTTACAGTGGTTATTACATTATCTATTCGTTTATCAATATTACTGTGGCTGCTTTGCTCACAAAGTAATAAGTAAAATAAATCAAAAGTTGAATTAGTAAGCTTTTCATCGCTAACAACGAGCAGTTGCTGCTCTATAAACTGTAAGTAACTTAATAAACGACTATTTATTGAGATTTTAGGGCATAAAAGGTTAATAAGGTTTTCAGGGAGCGCATCTAAATCTGCCACAATAAAACGCGCGGCTTCATCGGCCGTAAAGGCATGTACTACGTTTTTCTCTATAACGATACAACTGCCCGTACTCACCGTTGTTTTAAAGTCATTATTTAACGTTATAAAAATTTCCCCGTGTAGGGGTAAAACGAGTTGATGGTAATTGTGCTGGTGGCGCTTTATATCTTGCGAATAATACCGAATAGAAAGCTTATTCATTGCCTACTCCAATACCTAATACATAAACAGAGTATTGCCTAACATACTTTAAGTAAAACATAGCGTTAATAAACCTAAGTAGATGACAATAATATACTGGTTTCGCTATTTAAAATGCCTTCTATTTCGCGTACTTGCCTGAGTACGCCATCAAACTCACCTAAATTTGCCGCCTGTATTTCAGCCACTAAATCCCAAGCGCCATTGGTTGTATGTAACTTTGTTAGCTCTGGTATGCCGCGCATGGTTTTAATTACCTGCGATGTAGATTTACCCACCACTTCCACCATCATTATTGCTCTTACAGCTTCGGTTTGTATGTGTTCGTGTACACGCACCGTAAAGCCTAATATAGCGCCGGATGAGACTAAACGGTCTAAGCGATTTTGCACTGTCCCGCGCGACACCTTTAAAACATCGGCTAGGGCTGAAATAGAAGCGCGGCCATCTTTTCGTAATTCGGCTATTAATGCGTTATCTAATGAGTCGTAAATGTAAGGGGTCATAAAACGCCTTGGGTTATGTGTTTATTACAAATTACTAAATTTGTACTTTATTGCATAGCAATTTGCTAAAAAACACTATTATTTGTATAAACTTTTGGCATTTTAAGTAACACCTGTGGCCTATAAACTTATTTCAATTAATTTATTTAGTCATTAAAGAGGTATTTATGAGTCATTTTATCGCACAACCTAAACAAGGTGTTCCATTTGTTAGCGTACAGGCAATGGCCAAACTTATAAATAAAGTCGGAATAGAAAACGTATTGCTTGAGCTTACTCAAAGATTAGAACAGGACTTTGCTCGCTGGGACGAATTTGATAAATCGCCCCGTTATGCAGCGCACTCTCCTGATGGCGTAATAGAGCTTATGCCCGTAAGCGACGGTAAAATGTTTAGCTGTAAATATGTAAATGGTCATCCAAAAAACACCTTTAAGGAACTTCAAACCGTGGCCGCGTTTGGTATTTTGTCGGATGTTGATAGCGGCTATCCGGTTATGATCAGCGAAATGTGCTTACTAACAGCCTTACGCACAGCGGCCACATCGGCGCTTGTGGCAAAGTATTTAGCGCCTAAGCACTCAACAACACTTACATTAATTGGTAATGGTGCACAGTCTGAGTTTCAGGCATTAGCTTTTAAAGCCGTATTAGGCATTACTCACATTCGTTTATACGATATTGATAAAAATGCCTCACAAAAAGCCTACAACAACTTAAGTGGTTACGGTTTAAATGTAACTCTATGCAATAGCGCAGAAGAGGCCGTACAAGGCGCGCACATTATTACAACCTGCACAGCCGATAAAAAAAATGCCACTATTTTAACCAGCGATATGATCCCCCAGGGCGTGCATTTAAATGCCATTGGTGGCGATTGCCCTGGTAAAACAGAGCTTGATTCACAATTATTAACGCGCGCAAATGTGTTTGTAGAGTACGAACCGCAAACCAGAATAGAGGGCGAAATACAGCAAATGAGCGAAACCTTTGCCGTAACAGAGTTTCATAAAGTAATTAATAAACAAACACCTGGGCGTACAAGTAACAACGAGCTTACTATTTTTGATGGGGTAGGCTTTGCAAGCGAAGACTTTACCGCGCTGGTATATATTAAAGACGCGCTGGTGGCTGCGGGTGAGTTTGAACTACTTGATTTAATTACACAACAAGCTGATCCGCGTAATTTATTTTCGGTACTTAATAGTACACAACCATCAAAAACACCTAAGCAAGAGCAAGTCGCATGAGCCACATAAAGCAAGCCCCAACAGCGGTGGTGATGGTGCGCCCGCATCACTTTACATCTAATCCACAAACCATGTTAGACAACACGTTTCAAAGTACCTGTAACTCACAAAACCAGAGCCAGCTTGCCTTTGACGAAGTCACTAATGCGGTTAAATTATTACAAAACGAGGGCGTAACGGTTCATCTTTTTGAAGACGAACATACACACACGCCCGATTCTGTGTTTCCAAATAATTGGTTTTCTACCCATCAAAGTGGCGAGCTAGTTATGTACCCAATGTACGCAGAAAACAGAAGGTTAGAATATCGAAAAGATATTATTGATTTTTTGACTAATCACTATAAAGTGTTGTCTGTGACTGATTATTCATTTTTAGCGAAAGAAAATGCATTTTTAGAAGGCACAGGATCGCTTGTTATTGACCACCCCCATAAGCTTGCTTATGCAGTAGAATCTAAGCGCACTACTAAAACCGTGGTTAATACAGTGTGCGAGCAATTAAAGCTAAAACCTGTTGTATTTAACGCCTACGATGAGCAAGGTACTGCGGTTTATCATACTAATGTATTAATGTGTGTAGCTACAGAGTTTGCCATGATCAGCTTAAATATGGTGCCAAATAGTCAGCACAAACAATTAACTAGCCATTTTATACAAAGCCATTTAGAAGTAATAAACTTAACTAATGAGCAAATAAGTAGCTTTTGCGGCAACGCAATAGAGTTACAAGGTACAAATGGTCGTATTTTAGCACTCTCACAAACGGCGTTTAATGCACTTACAACCGAGCAAAAAGCAGCAATACAAAAAACAGCTAAACTTGTTCCGTTACCTATACCAACCATAGAGTCGGCGGGAGGTTCGGTTAGATGCATGATTGCTGGCATACACCTGCAAAGTAAATAACCTACCACTAAGTCAACATCCTAAGGCAGCTTAGCTGCCTTAATCTATGGCTAACATGCATTATTAAATGCCAATTACTCAACTACGCGCTGAGTAAAAACATAATAAATACAAAAGGATTAGCCCATGTTCGATACCGTAGTAAAAAGTGTAAATGGCCTATTATGGGGAGAAGGCCAAATACTAATCTACATACTACTGTTTGCAGGTATTTGGTTTTCGGTACGTTTAAAAGCAATTCAAATAGTAAAATTTAAACACATGTTTAGCCTGTTAAAAGGCAGTAGCAAGTGTAAAAAAGACGACATTTCATCATTTCAAGCATTGTGTACAGGCCTGTGTGCCCGTGTAGGTACAGGTAATTTAGCCGGGGTCGCTGTTGCAATTTCACTAGGCGGAAGCGGCGCCATATTTTGGATGTGGGTTATAGCCATACTCGGCATGGCAACCGGCTTTGCCGAAAGTGTATTAGGGCAAGTGTATAAAGTACGCGATAGTAGTGGCGAATTTAGAGGCGGCCCCGCCTATTATATTCAACAAGGTTTGGGCAGCCGTGCCTTTGCTATTGTGTTTGCCGCGTGTTTATTTTTAGGTTATGGCTTTACCTTTAGTGCCATGCAAACCAATACCATAACCGACGCCCTTAACTATGCTTTTCAAGTACCTACCTTTTATTCTGGATTAGTTATTACCGTATTAGCAGGCTCAATTATATTAGGTGGCTTTAAAGCCATTGCCCGCTTTGCCGAGCGAGTAGTGCCACTAATGGGCATATTATTTGTAGCCGCGGCGGTTATTATTACGATTATGAATTTACCGCAAGTGCCTGCCATGCTTAAAGATGTGTTTTTATCAGCGTTTGGTTTACAAGAAGCTGGCGCAGGAGCAATGGGCGCTGCCATTAAAAACGGTATACAACGCGGATTATATTCTAACGAAGCCGGCGCAGGTAGTGTGCCGCATGCTGCAGCAAGCGCTAGCCCAATGCCTAATCACCCAGTTACACAAGGGTATATACAAATGCTTGGCGTGTTTTTCGATACAATTGTACTTTGTAGCTGTACCGCGGTGGTTATTTTATTGGCCGATGTAGATATAAGCGGCGAAATGGAAGGCATACGTTTAACCCAAAGCGCCATGACCGCACATTTAGCACAAGGCGGTGTGTATTTTGTTGCAGCAGCCATAACCTTATTTGCTTTTACCTCGGTAGTGGCTAACTATGCTTACGCTGAAAGTAACCTGCATTTATTTAAGCTCGATAACAAAGTAGGGCGCACAATTTATACATTACTTTATTTATCAATGATGCTGTGGGGCGCATCGGCATCTCTAAAAGAAGTCTGGGATTTAGCCGATATAGCGTTAGGGTTAATGACAGTGGTAAACGTAATCGCTATTATATTGCTCACGCCAACTATTTTGTCTGTTAATCGCGACTACAACACACAAAGAGAAAAAGGCATAGAACCCGAATTTAAAGTAAAAGACGTAAAAGTACAGGGCAAATGCGAAAGCGGCATTTGGGATTGATTCCCGTACTTTAAGCAATTTTAACGATAAAAAGCGGTTTTATGGCAACATAAAATCGCTTTTTAATTTTGCATAATTATTCAAATTTAGATTGTGTGAACAGCACTAAAATATAAGAATAGCAAGGTAAATTGATTTAATGATCGACATTCACGCAGGTAAAACAGCAGCAAAAATTATTAACGAGCAGGGCTTTAAACCCGAGTTATTTACCTCTTTTTTAGGGGCAAGTGGCGGGCCTAAATGGTTTACATTATTTGGCTTAGACAAATATATTTTTGGTGAATTTTTTAAAAAACGAACCCAACCACTTAACTTAATTGGTTCATCTGCTGGCGCATTTCGATCAGCCTGTTTTGCACAAAACAACCCCGTTGCTGCCATTGAGCGATTAGCAAAATCGTATTCGCAAACGCGCTATTCTAGTAATAAACCAACACCTGCTGAAATTACACTAAAAGCTCGCGCATTATTAGATGATGTATTTGGTGAGCACGGCGTAACCGAAATTTTAAATAATCCTATTTTTAAAGCGCATTTTATAGTGGCAAAATCGAATGGGTTTATAGCCAGTGAAAATAAATTAATTCAACTTTTAGGTTTATCAAAAAGTTATATGCTCAACCGCGTAAACCGAAAATTATTAGGCTCGCAGTACGAGCGATTTATTTTTGGTGTGCCCAACAGCAATTTATCAATAACCGACAGTTATAATTTTAAAACGCAAAACATACCACTTAGCCAAATAAATTTAAAAGATGCCTTACTTGCATCAGGCTCTATACCCCTTGTTATGCAAGGCATAAAAAATATTGCAGGCTCGCCACCCGGTATTTATCGCGATGGCGGAATAATTGACTACCACTTTGATTTAAAAATTAATAACCCTGGCTTAATTTTATATCCGCATTTTAATAGCGAGCCAAAAGCAGGGTGGTTTGATAAAAATTTAAAACGTAAAGTAGCAGCACAAAATTACGATAACGTGGTGATGATCACCCCATCAAAAAAATTTATAGCCGGCTTACCTTACGGAAAAATCCCAGACAGGAACGACTTCACAGATCTTGATGCAGACACACGTATTAAATATTGGAATACTGTTTTTAGTGAAACTGAGAAACTGGCGGAAGAATTTGATAAAAAATTAATAAGGAAAACTAATTTTAGATTAATCACTTGATAAAACTAAAAACTATTCATAAAAAATGAGCTGCCATTTGGAGAATCCTAAGAAATAAGCTTCTTGAGAGCAAGAATATTTAAGTTAAAATCATGGAAAAGTTTTTTATAAAGTATAAATGTGTTTTCATAATGTGGTGTGTATCTAAATGTAGGATTATTGACTATTTTAATAAGTTCACAAGTTTTAATATTATATAAAGTTTTTATGTACACACTATCTAAATGAGCTGAAATTAGCATTAGATTATCAATTGCATTCTCAATTTGTTGACAGTTATCGATTAAATAATCAACCCAATTCATATATGTACAATCAATAAAACGCTTAGGCGAATCTGAATAAATATTTATGTTTTTAAGAGTATTTTCGATACTTTCTTCAGTTAACTTCGTAAGAGTTTTGTCAGTGTGAAACTCTACGTGACCTTCGCTCATATCAACGTTAGCCTTATTGTGAATAGCGTTAAAAAGATTCAAATGAATATTTATGATTCGTGAATTATACCCAGCAATAAGAGGCTCTAGATTTTTTTTATCATTATTTGATTTTTGATGAACTACAATGAAATAAAATATGTAACTTGGTATTATAGAAAAAGATAATCGGTACACTAAATCTTCAAATTCTTGTCCCCAAGGTACAACTGAAGGGATATGACTTGAAAAAAAATGAATAGATATGAAAATTAGTGCTGAAAGAAAAACAATCAAATTCAAAGGTTTATTTTTTGGCAAGTAAGCTTGTTTCATATTATCAATCCATTTTGAGATACTTACTAAGTATAAAGAAAAATCCCTTTATTAGTTAGATAAATAATAAATAAAATTATCCGTTTCTTCTTTACTGAATACTTTATCTATGCATATGATTATAAATCAAACTAGCAATAACAACCCATAAATTACGTTATGTTAAATTAAGTAATTTATAAGAAAGCGAGCGTGATTACACAAACCAGCCCGCTTTTAGGAGAGTAATTAGGTGTTAATTTAGCTCAGAATCTACCCAAAATTTAGTGCCTTTTAATACTGCTTGAAGTGCAAGGCCATTTTCGGTTAAAGAATATACGGTAACTTGGTCGGCAATGGCTTCTGCAACCAGTGCTCCACCTTTATCTTCGTATTTTGCTGCTGCATCTGCGTTTCCGCCAAAGGCCCAACCGTGTTCAATAAATCTATTTACTGCCGCTTGGTTATGAAAAACCATAACAACGTTAAAATCTTTAACGCCTAAACCAAGCCCTAAACCGGCTTCACCCATATTCATGTAGGTTGATTTACCCGTTAAGTTATTTTTTACTACACCGTACCCGCCACCAAAACTAGCTAAAACGACATTTACGTTTGCGTTATCAAATACGGCGTAACCGGCAGAATTGACAATTTGTTTTTTAACATCGGGTTTTTGTGCGTATAATTTGTCGAGGGTATTGTTTTTCATACTTTGTACTAAAGCGCGTTTTTCGCTAGGTGAAGCACTGCCTGTAGTAGCACAACCTGTTAGTAATACACTTATTGTAAGTAGGGCTAACACTATAAATTTTTTCATAAAACTTTCCTTAATAAGATTCATACCAATACACAACAATGTTTAAATAAATACACTTTCACTATGTCCAATACTAGACAGTATCGGACTTTAGCGTTAAGCTGTAAGTCTATTATTTTATTGAATATTTATACATTATGCTTGTTGCTTTAGTTGATACGTTAAAACAATTAAGATACCAAATTGCTCATCTTGACGACGGTACTCTAAACTCAGAATACCCAGAACTTGCATCCTTTATACAGCAAGTTGGCTTGACTGTAACTGAATCAAAGGACGATCTTAAATTTTTATACCAATTTTTATATGTGTACGGCCGAAAATCTGAGGCAACATTTAATCGTTTTCGTAATGAGCTTGAACGATTTTATTTGTGGTCTTGGCTAATTGCCGAAAAATCTGTATTTAGTTTAAAGCGCGAAGACATTGAAGCGTATGTTGATTTTATGGCTGAGCCAGATAAAAAGTGGGCATCAACTTCGGTGCAATGGCGTTACAAAGATGAACAAGGCATTCGTCGGTTAAATCAAAATTGGCGCCCTTTTATATTAAAAGAGTCAATTGCGAGCCAGCAAACATTAGCGGCTATGTTTACTGCGCTAAATGTATTTTATAAGTTTTCTATTTTAGAAGAAAAAACGTTTGCTAACTTTGTGCCTGTAGTGAAAAAAAATAGCCCCTATTTGGTAGTTCAATCTCAAATTCAGATCCCAGACACTTTAAGTGACATACAATGGGAATATGTATTTGGCGTAACACGCGATTTATGTGAAAAAAAACCAGAGCTTGAACGTAACCTATTTACGCTCGCGTGTTTAAAAGGGCTATATTTACGTATATCAGAATTATCAGAGCGCCCGCAGTGGTCGCCAGTTATGTCACACTTTTGGCAAGATAATGACGGTTTTTGGTTTTTACGTATTATGGGTAAAGGTAATAAGCTGCGAGATGTTACGTTAAGTGATGATTTTGTTGAGTATTTAAAACGTTACCGATTATACAGAGGGTTACCCGCCCTACCTCGCGTTGATGAATCTGAGCCATTGGTGCATAAAATTCGTGGCCAAGGTGGGATGACCGTTAGGCAAATTAGGCGTTTAGTGCAGCAAAGTTTTGATTTAGCTCAGCAATCGTTACTTGATGACGGATTTAAAGACGATGCTGAACAACTTGAAGCGGCCACTGCCCATTGGCTTCGTCACACGGGTGCAACACATGATGCGCAAACTCGACCGCTAAAACATTTATCGGAAGATTTAGGCCATTCTAAAATTGCGACAACCGATCAAATTTACATTCAAACAAATATTAAAGAGCGAGCAAAATCAGGCGTTAAAAGGAAAATTTAATGGAATACTTAGTAATAGCATTTATTGGTTTTTTATTTTTAGTTTATTCAATTTCAATAAGGCAGTTAGAGCGCACAGAAATAACAGGCCCTATGTTTTTTGTTATTGGCGGCATGTTTTTGGCGTTTTTACTTCCTAATGAAGGCGAAAAATTAAAAACAGGAATAGATTATTTATTACCACTGATAGAGCTTACGCTAAGTATATTTTTATTTTCTGATGCGGCTAAATCTAAGTTAGGTGTATTGAGGCATAGTTTTCAATACCCTAGCCTATTATTATTTGTTGCCCTACCCTTAACTTTATTGTGCGGTATTGGTGTTAGCTTATTTTTATTTGCAGAGTTGTCGTTAATTCAATCGGCACTGCTGGCAATTATACTTACACCAACCGATGCCGCTTTGAGTAAAGGGTTATTGCAAAGTACACAAGTGCCCGAAAAAATCAGGGAAGGTATAAATACCGAAAGCGGATTAAACGATGGCTTATGTGTACCCGTATTTTTAATTTTTATTTTATTAGCTAAAAACCCTGACTCTGCTATTACTGCTTCACATACATTAGGTGTGTTTTCAAGAGAGCTTGGCTTAGCATTATTGATTGCTGGTTTTTCTATAGCGATATTTATTCCGGCATTAAATTTTGCAATGCAGCGCCATTACTTTGCAAAAAGCACCAGCCCATTTTTACTTTTAGGTTTTGCGATGGCGGTGTTTTCTATCACACAATATTTTCATGGCAGCGGGTTTATAGCGGTGTTTATAGCAGGTTTGTTATTTGATAAATTTTCTAAAACTGACATTCGCGCTGAGCTAATAGAAGATTCAGAGCACATTGCTGATTTTACTTCGTTAATGATTTGGTGTTTATTTGGATTTGTTTGTGCGTATTTAGTAATACCCAAATTAAATACAAATATAATTGTGTATGCCTTACTAAGCACTACATTAATTAGAATAATTCCGGTTATGTTATCGTTACAATTTACAGCACTTAATTGGAAGGAACGTTTTACTTTTGCATGGTTTGGGCCACGCGGTTTGGCATCTATTGTTTTTACTTTAATGGTAATAGACACGCAAATAGAAAATAAATACGATATTGCCACTATTGCAATGACCACTATTTTATTTAGCGTGTTTATACATGGTATAAGTACAAAGCCAATTGCAGATAGCTTCGTTAAAAAATCTAAATAGCGTTTATAAAAATTAGCGAATTTATTGCTTTGGTATAAACACGTTTTTTAGCTTTAAAATAAATCACTTAACTAAGCGAATTGGTATTAATAAAAAAGGCGTAACTTATTTTTAAGTTACGCCTTTTTTATTTTTAACTTTTACTAGCTAAGTACCTGAGCGAGCAACTCTATTGGGTGCTTTGGTTTAAATTGCTCAAAACGTTTTACTTGGCTGCGACACGAAAAACCGGTAGATAAAAGTTGCTCTGGTTTATTTTTATCTACTATTGGTTTCCAACTCATTTCGTACAGTGCACGGGAATTTTCTTGGTTTTGTGCTTCATGGCCATAAGTACCGGCCATGCCACAACACCCGGTATTGGTTGTATTTAGGGTTAAACCAATATCAGTAAAAATTGTTTTCCATACACTTGCCGCTTTTGGTAAAGCGGTTGTTTCTGTACAGTGGCTCAATAATGTAAATTCAGTATCGGTTTTTTGTTTAGCCGATAATGATTTAAACGATTGAGTTTGTAACCATTCATGGGCAAGTTGTACATGAAACTCGCCGCGATTATTTTCTAAAATGGTTTTGTATTCATCGCGATAACACATAACTAACGATGCATCTAAACCAACCAAAGGCGAATTAATATCAGCGAGTTTATTTAAAAACTCTGCGCCATTTTTTGCCGTTACTTTAAACTCATGCAAAAACCCTTTTACGTGTTGGGCTTTACCATTAGGTTTAAACGGTAATAGCATCGGCTTTTTACCCAGCGCGGTGATAAGTGTTATAAAACTTTGCACTAACTCGGCTTCGTAAAAGCTGGTAAACGGGTCTTGCACTATTAGCACATAGTCATTTTGTTCATCGCTTGAAAGTGAATTTAATAATTCAAAATTAAATTTATGTGCTTTTGCGACACGTTTTTCAAGTGAAGGCACGCTTAATTGGGGGGTATCTACATACCCTACTGTTTTTTTAATTAAACTACTTACTAAGTTTGTTTTAACAATTGGGTTTATCACGCGTGCAAATTTAGACATTACAGGCGCCGAACTTTCAATGTTTGCGACTAAATAATCTTTAAGTGGGCGCGCGTAATAACTGTGATAATAATTTAAAAAGCGTGCTCTAAAAGTAGGTACATCGACTTTAATTGGGCAAGATGTTGTACACGCTTTACACGCTAAACATTCATCCATTGACTCTTTTACTTCGTGAGAAAAATCGTAGACACCTTTGTTTTTTTCACGGCTATGAACAAAACGCTCCCACCAGGTAATAACTTCGCCTTTGTTAAGCTCTTTTTCTACTTCGAGCAAATCTACATTTTTAGACTCTTGAAGTCGTAACCATTCTCGCATTAATGTTGCGCGGCCTTTTGGCGAATGCCTGCGATCGCCGGTTACTTTATATGAAGGACACATGGGAGAATTTTCGTCGTAGTTAAAACAAATGCCGTTACCATTACAGGTCATTGCATTGTTAAAACTTGTTTTAACATCGATAGAAATTTGCTTATCGAAGTACGAACGTTTTTGCCCATCTACACTAACTAGTGAGTCCTCACTTTCTATGGGAGTACATATTTTCCCAGGGTTTATTCTGTTATTAGGGTCGAACGCTGTTTTTATTTTACGTAGTTGTTTAAATAAATGCTCGCCAAAAAACTCAGGACCGTATTCACTTCGGTAACCTTTACCATGTTCGCCCCACATTAAGCCGCCGTATTTAGCGGTGAGTTTTACAACTTCGTCTGAAATTTTACGAAGCAGTTTTTCTTGTTCTGGGTCGCACATATCTAGCGCCGGGCGTACATGTAAAACACCCGCATCAACATGGCCGAACATACCGTATTGTAAATTATGGCTATCGAGTAATGCTCTAAATTCTACAATGTAGTCGGCTAAGTTTTCTGGCGGTACAGCGGTATCCTCAGCAAAGGCCAATGGCTTTTGGCTGCCTTTAACATTACCGAGTAACCCGACAGATTTTTTACGCATTGCATAAATTTTTAAAATGTCACTTTTACTGCTGGTTAATTGATAGCCAATGACACCATTGGTTTGATTTGCTACGCACTCGTCTAATAATGTACAAAGTGTGTTTACTTTGTCTTTTATATCTTCAGGTGATACTGCGTTAAACTCAACCATGTTGAGTCCTTGCATATCTTTATTTGGTACATCGGTTATTAAGTCCGATACTGAATGCCAAATAATATCTTCGCGAGCCAAGTTTAATACTTTGCTATCGACTGTTTCTACCGATGTTGCACGCGCATCAACTAAAAAGGGAGAGTGGCGAAGTGCCGAATCAAAGCTGTCGTATTTAATATTTATCAGTGTTTTAAATTCGGCTATGGGAGTTAGGTTTAATTTAGCTTCAGTAACTATACCAAGTGAGCCTTCTGATCCGGTAATTAGCCTACTCATATCAAAAGTTTGTAAGTCATCACTTAGCACATGCTCTAGGTCGTAGCCTGTTAAAAAGCGATTTAAGCGTGGAAACTTGTCTAAAATTGCTTGGCGTTCATTTAAAGAAATTTCCAATACTGTTTTGTAAAGGCTACCGATTAATGATTCTTGCTCGGCTATTACTTTAGCTTTTTCTATGTCTATTGGTGATGTCACCATTGGGCTGCCATCGACTAAATAGGTAGTAAGTCCTAAAACATGGTCGCTGGTTTTACCGTACACTAATGAACCTTGGCCAGATGCATCGGTACTGATCATTCCGCCAATGGTTGCTCGGTTACTGGTTGATAAGTCGGGTGAGAAGAAAAAGCCGTACGGTTTTAAAAAGTCGTTTAATTGATCTTTAATTACACCTGTTTGTACTCTAACCCAACCATCTTCAACGTTAATTTCGAGTATTTCGCGCATGTAGCGAGACAAATCAACCACTATTCCGGGTGTGAGTGATTGCCCATTAGTACCTGTACCACCACCACGTGGGCCAAAAGTAAGCGACAAATATGGGTCGCGAGATGCTGTTTGCAATGCCAGTTGAATGTCTTTTTCGGTTTTAGGAAAAATAACACCTTGTGGGATTTGCTGATAAATACTGTTATCGGTAGAGGCGGTTAAACGCGTTGCATAGCTTGCATCGGTGTCTCCACTAAACCCCTGATTTTTCAGTGTACTTAAGTAGTTTGCGACAAGCTCGGTCGCTGCATCTTGCTGTGTAATTGTTGCTATCATGACGGCGATAATTTAAGGCATTTGTGTAATTATATCATGGTGATGGCTAATAGAAATTGAAGATTTTACAGTTTGTAACACTCTTTTTATCGTAATTTGAGGTTCTGTATTTATAATCAAGTTAAACCAATGTTCAGAGGTTTATATGAAAAAATTACTATTACAGATCATAGGTGTGTTGTTTATTTTGCTTGGGTTGTTTTTTGCTGTAGTGCCAGGCCCCTCGCTGATATTTTTTATGGCGGGGTTACTGTCCTTTTCTTTTTACTACCCAAAAGCGAGGCATTATTTAAAGCTTTGCCAAAAAGCCTTAACTAAATCGTGTAATTATTTAGATAAAAAATTAGCACGGTAATTTAGCCCACATACAAAAATGCCAGCATAATAGCTGGCATTTTTATTTGTTACGGGTACTGATGATTATTTAGCAAGTTTGTCTGCTAGGTATAACCATGTTTCTAGTACTGTATCTGGATTTAGTGAAACAGAATCAATGCCCTGCTCTACTAACCATGCTGCAAAGTCTTCATGATCTGAAGGACCTTGACCACAAATACCTACATACTTGCCCTTTTCTTTAGCTGTTTTAATTGCCATAGAAAGTAGCTTTTTAATCGCAGGATTACGCTCATCAAATAGATGTGCGATTAGGCCTGAGTCACGGTCAAGACCAAGTGTTAGCTGAGTTAAATCGTTAGAGCCGATAGAAAAACCATCGAACATCTCTAAAAATTCATCGGCAAGTAATGCATTTGAAGGAAGCTCACACATCATGATTACTTTTAGACCATTTTCACCACGTTTAAGGCCATGCTCTTCTAGTAATTCGATAACACGTTTACCCTCTTCAAGGGTACGTACAAATGGGATCATGATTTCAATGTTGGTCATACCCATGGTGTTTCTTACGCGTTTAATTGCTTCACACTCAAGGGCAAAACAATCACGGAAGTCTTCAGAGATATAACGTGCAGCACCACGAAAACCAATCATTGGGTTTTCTTCTTCAGGTTCGTACTGCTCACCACCTACTAAGTTTGCATATTCGTTTGATTTAAAATCAGACATACGCACAATTACACGCTCTGGTGCAAAGGCACAGCCTAGGGTTGAAATACCTTCTACTAATTTAGAGATATAAAACTCTACCGGCGATTCGTATCCGGCAATAATGTCGGTAATTTCAGCTTGTAACGCAGGTGATTGTGCATCAAAATTTAATAGCGCTTTAGGGTGAACACCAATCATGCGGTTTATTACAAATTCAACACGTGCAAGGCCAACACCTGCATGTGGTAAACGTGCAAAGTCAAACGCGCGGTCTGGGTTACCTACGTTCATCATCACTTTCATTGGTAGTTCTGGCATTTTATCAACGCGCGATGTTAATATTTCAAAATCTAAAATACCTTCGTAGATGTAACCTGTATCGCCTTCAGCACATGATACCGTTACTTCTTGGCCTGCTTTAATTAAATCGGTTGCGTTACCACAGCCAACTACCGCAGGAATACCAAGTTCACGGGCAATAATTGCTGCGTGACACGTACGCCCACCACGGTTTGTAACAATAGCCGCGGCGCGCTTCATGATAGGTTCCCAATCTGGGTCGGTCATGTCGGTAACTAAAATGTCGCCTTCTTGTACTTGGTCCATTTCTTTAATTGAATCAAGTACACGAACAACACCACTACCAATTTTATGACCAATTGCGCGGCCTTCAGCAATTACATTGCTTGTGCCATTTAATTGAAAACGCTCCATAATATTGGCATCTTCGTTTGAGCGAACGGTTTCTGGGCGCGCTTGTACTATGTACAATTTGCCATCGTTTCCATCTTTTGCCCATTCGATGTCCATAGGACGACCGTAGTGTTTTTCGATTATTACAGCTTGTTTTGCAAGTTCTTGCACTTCTTCATCTGTAATTGAAAATTTGTTTGAAAGGCTTGGCTCTACGTCAACAATTTCTACTTGTTTGCCGTGTGCCTCATCTGTTGAGTAAATCATTTGAATGGCTTTTGAGCCAATATTACGACGTACTACTGATGGCAACCCTTTTTGTAATGTTGGTTTATGAACATAAAATTCATCAGGGTTTACTGCGCCCTGTACAACCATTTCACCTAAACCGTAGCTTGAAGTAACAAATACAACGTCTTCAAAACCAGACTCTGTATCAATACTAAACATAACACCTGATGCTGATTTATCTGAACGTACCATACGCTGAATACCAGCAGATAGTGCAACACCACGATGATCGTAACCTTGGTGAACACGGTACGATATGGCGCGGTCGTTAAATAAAGAAGCAAATACGTGTTTAATAGCGACCATTACTGAGTCGATACCACGAACGTTAAGGAAGGTTTCTTGTTGGCCTGCGAATGATGCATCTGGCATATCTTCAGCGGTGGCTGATGAGCGTACTGCAAATGATACATCGGCTGATGTATCGCCATGAAGTTGGCTGTATGCGTCGCGAATGGCTTGGTCTAGGTTAGGTTGGAATGGGGTATCGATAATCCATTGGCGGATATCGGCACCGACTTTAGCGAGTGTATTTACATCATCAACATCAAGCGTATCTAAAATGTCGTGAATTTTTGCATTGAGTCCAGATTGCTCTAAAAACTCATTGAAAGCGTCGGCTGTAGTGGCAAAACCACCCGGAACCTGTACACCTGCGTTAGCGAGGTTTGAAATCATTTCACCCAGTGAGGCATTTTTGCCGCCAACACGAGGAACATCTTGCATACCAAGCTCTTGATACCAGAGAACGTATTCTTGCACGGGTCTTTCTCCAAAAAACAAATTGTAGTTGTAACTGTGAGAGTTAAGAAAGAAAACCTTTTATAAAGGTCACCTTCATTCTACACTGGCATTAGACCTCACGTAAACCGTGAGTAAGCCATTTTAGGGATTAAACGTAATAAAAAGGTTAACTATGAGAACTGCTTTTTATATATCAGACGGCACTGCTATTACCTCCGAAGTGTTTGGTCACGCGACTTTGTCGTTGTTTCCGGTTGAATTTAATCATAAAACTATTCCTTTTGTAGAAACAGAAGAAAAAGCAAATGAAATTAAAGCGTTAATAAACGCAACTGCTGCAAAAGAAGGTGAGAAGCCATTTGTATTCTTTACCTTCGTAAATCACAACTTAAGTGAAATTATTAAATCGGCCGATGCAATCGCGTATGATTTTTTGTCTACTTACAGTGAAAAAATAGAAAAAGAGCTTAATGTTGCGCCAGTGCCAAAAATGCATCGTACCCACTCTATTCATGAAAAAAGTTATGACTTTAGAATAGATGCGGTTAACTATGCCCTTATGAATGATGATGGCGGAAATATTAAAAACTTTTCTGAAGCCGATATTATTTTAGTAGGTGTTAGCAGAAGCGGTAAAACACCAACAAGCTTGTACTTAGCCTTACAGTACGGCATTAAGGCTGCAAATTACCCAATAACTGAAGACGACTTAGAGAGTGAGGGACTACCTAAATGTTTACTCCCTTACAAAGATAAGTTATTTGGGTTAACTATTGACCCTGAGCGTTTGGCTGCAATCAGGCATCGTCGTATGGCAAATTCTAAATACGCATCAATAAGACAATGCCGAATTGAAGTGCGTGAAGTTGAAATGCTTTATAAGCGACATAAAATTGCATACTTTAATTCTACCCATCATTCTGTAGAGGAAATATCTGCAAAAATCTTAATAGACAGTAACCTTGAGCGACGTAAGTACTAACCAACTAATTTACTGTTTTGCTAAAAAAAGCCGCTATATGCGGCTTTAGTTTATATTTATTACTTACGAGCGTCTTTTAGTAAGTCAGCTACTAAAAAGCCTACTTCTAATACTTGGTCTGCATTTAGACGCGGGTCACATTGTGTTTTGTAACGTTGCGCTAGGTCATCATCAGATAAACCGTATGCACCACCGGTACACTCTGTAACGTGCTGGCCAGTCATTTCTAAGTGGATACCACCTGCGTATGAACCTTCAGCTTTGTGTACAGCAAAAAACTGGCTAATTTCGCGCATGATATTATCAAAGCTGCGCGTTTTATAGCCTGATGTCGCTTTTTCAGTGTTACCGTGCATTGGATCCGAGCTCCAAATAACTTTACGGCCTTCTTGCTGAACGCGTCTTACAAGTGCTGGAAGTTTTTCTGGCAGTACGTCGGCACCCATACGTGTAATTAGCGTTAAACGTCCCGGAATGTTATCTGGGTTTACTGCATCAATTAAACGAATTAGGTCATCTGGGTCCATTCCTGGGCCAACTTTAACACCAATAGGGTTTTTAATACCTTTGAAAAACTCAATGTGTGCATGATCTAATTGACGCGTACGCTCACCAATCCACACAAAGTGCGCAGAACAGTCGTACCAGTCACCTGATAGGTGATCGCGACGAGTAAGTGCTTCTTCATAGCCTAGCAATAACGCTTCGTGAGACGTGTATAAGTCGGTTTCTTTAAGGCTTGGCGCAATAGTCGAATTAATGCCACATACTTCCATAAATTCAAGTGCGTCCTGAATTTTGTCAGCAAGCTGTTGGAATCGCTCTTTTTGTGGGTTAGCGGCTACAAAGCCCATGTTCCAGCGATTCACTTGGTGTAAATCTGCTAAGCCACCTTGTGCAAATGCGCGAAGTAAGTTTAAAGTAGCTGCACTATTGTGGTATGCCTTCATTAAACGTTGTGGATCGGGAATACGCGCTTCTTCTGTAAACTCAAAGCTATTTACAATATCACCACGGTAAGATGGTAAAGATACACCGTCAATAGTTTCTAAATCTGCAGAGCGTGGTTTAGCGTATTGGCCTGCCATACGTGCAATTTTAACAACTGGGCATTTACCGCCGTATGTTAAAACAACTGCCATTTGTAAAATGGTTTTAAATGTATCGCGAATATTAGCGGCATTAAAGTCACTAAATGATTCGGCACAGTCGCCACCTTGAAGTAAAAATGCACGACCTTCACATACATCTTCTAATTGTTTAAAGAGGCTTCTTGTTTCTTCTGCAAAAACAAGTGGCGGAGCACTCTTTAACTGGCTTTCTACTGTTTTCAGTTCTTCTTGATCTGGGTACTGTGGCTGCTGCAGTATTGGCAGTTCTCTCCAGCTATTTGGGTTCCACGATTGCATGTTCTTTCCTCATTCCTACTTTACCTGATATAAAGAAATTAACGTATGCATGGCCCTAAGTTCAAGGACTATATTCACTATTTACCAACTAATTTGTTATGAGTTAAATATATATAAGGTTATTTGTGATTTTAAGGCTGCTCATGCTTAGTTTTAAGCGTGTTTTAATTTTACTATTTTTATTTAAATACAATAAGTTAAATATATGAAGGCGTTTTTTTAACCATCCCAAACCAAATTGAATTCAAAGCCTTAAAGTTAACAGTTTTATTAGGAACACATCATACTTAAAGTCGGTTAAATGTAACCTTAGCTTTACAGTGGTAATTTAATTAAATTAACCAAGTAGCTAGGAATTAGCTTTAGTGTGTGGTATGTAGATCGGGTTTGTGCAAGGCTATAACAATAAGTCCACTTTATTCTGTACAGCTGTGATCAGGTTATTAGACGATGCCAGTACTCTAATTAGGGCTACTAAAAACAGTCGTATGAACGATTACTTTAAATATTAAGTTGTAGTAGAGTTCATTTTAACAGAGCAGCCTTCCCCATCACAGGAGCCTAGCGCTGTATTACAAGTATCACTTATAAGCAATTATACAATGAGTGCCCAACATTATCTAAAGTGGCGAAACAAAAAATTGATTTCTGGCCTTAAACTAAAGGCTCAATAACTATTTTACACAGAGCGATAATATATAAAAGTATACATCGCCCTGGTAATTACCTGTGTTACAACAATTTCCCCCATCTAGATAAATACTCATAAGTGTATTGATCACGTCTGGGTTCACTAATTCTTTCTGTGTTATATGCAAATATTCACGCACCGAATCTCACAAGCATAAGCAAACAGCATTAAAGAACACATCATACTTTATTTTATTTGAGGATGATCTTAGCTTAGGTAAAATAAATAAACTTTAAAAAGCCAGAGCAAAAGGTTAAACTTAATAATTACATAAGTAAGATGTGTTCTCAGGGTAGTTATGGTTTCTAAAGTACAAATAAGAAGTCAGTTTGATTTAATGAATGAATTAACATCGTTATTGATTGATGAATTACGTGTCTGTGAATATTCAAAGGCTGAGTATTATCAGCTACCAGATATAAATAGTGTTGATGAAAATATTATTCCCGAGTCAATTCCTGTAAAAAAATTAACCGGCGAAATTGCTCATAGGGCAATTTTAAACTCATTTACTGATATTTATAAAAAAGAAAGTTTAAGTAGTAGAGTACTAAAGCGTCATCCTGGGCTTTTGGTTTTAAAAAATGCAGATGTCCTAGCATTAACTAGCCGAATACAACAAGTTAATAAAGCTAAGGCTGCCTTTAAAGAGTGTGTTTTGGCTATCGATAATAACGATGCTCGATTTGAAGCTGTTCATAACGCGGTTCCAAATTTAATTACTCTTGCAGCCTATCGAAAAATTCATTTTCAAAGTGAGTCCCCTTTTTCAGTGAGATTTACTTGGATGCATAAGCATGCCACTAAAACTCTAACTAAAAAAATGGCGCTTGAAATGCTCGATAAGTCCGCAGGTTATAGAAATCCAAGAATGATAGACCAACAAAAATGGCAGTCCCTTGTTGCACAAGAGCAAATGCGAGTGGCAAGTTTAGGTGAAAAAGAAAAGTTAAGAATTCGCCGCCCTACCCGAGTAAGTCCCCAAGTTAATGTTAGGTATACCGCAGAAAATAGGTATCACGTAAGTGCTGCATTGCCGTTTATTTTAATTAACCCACAGCCCGATGTTAAGTTAGGTACTTTGCCAGATTATCAAAAACCAGAGTCTCACCCGAGAAAAAAAGAGTATGACTTTTTAGTGGATAGACTTTACTTAGAACAAGTAGATAAATAATTATGTTAAAAAGGCCACATAGTGCGGCCTTTTTGGTAAGTAGTCTATTATTTTAACCGTTATTATTTTTCGACTATTTCTTCTATTTTATCTTCATCAATTAAAACTGCATTTTCGACAATTCGTTTACCACCTTGAATCTCAATACGCTTATTGTGCTTATTGAGCGTGAGTATCTCATCACAAAACTGATCAGAAGGATGCATTTCATAGGTGTAATCAATAATATTACCGGTTTTATCATCTTTTACATTAGTAATGCTGTATTCTGAAATAGCCCCTTTTTCAATCAAGTCTTTCATTGTTGTGGTCATATCACGGCGTAATGCTTTTAATTTGTTTTCTGTGATATCGTCGGTTGAATAAATTGAGCCGTATTTTTCCATAATAGATAGCAATCTAAAATGATACGTTTTACCAGGCGCGGCATAACGCCAAAGGTGGTATAAACGCAGCATCATCCAACGCGATAAACCACGTTTTAACTCTTGCGCACTGTTAAAGTAATACCCTTTGTATTCAAGGTTATCAATCATGTTATGAACAAATGCATTTAAACATGCAACACATTTTACGTTGCCACCTTGGCCTTTTTTACCACTAAAATGAAGAGATGATAAAAAGTTCATATTTGACTCATAAAAAGAATCATCAATATCTGTATTTTTAGTATCAGTAGCCGAGTATTTAAATGAAAGTTTAGAACCTTGAAGTGCTTCCAATGATTCTTTAATTTGTGGGTATGGCATTGATTGGCCAACCGCTTTAAGTTCTTGGGCTAATTCGTTCATGGAAAAAACCACGGCATATTGAATACCGGACTTAAAATTGATTTTTACGATTTTACCTTTCGATGCAAGGCGAATTAACGCGCGCTCAACTTTTTCTTCTCTATCCGATGGCCACACTAAATATTCTACGTCTTCGCCATCTTTACGCGTGCTTACAACGGCCGGTGTAATTTTTATTTCGCCGTCATATAAAATACCATCCACTTTTTCGGATATTTTACGCGTAATAATTGTTTTTTTAGGTGCTTCTTCCAATGGCAATTTTTTATGCCCAGAACGTACAAAACGCCCCCATAAATCATAGTGGTTAAACGTGTTTGAATAAGCACGTAACCCATGAGCGGCATTTTCGATAGAAATTCGCACATCTTTGTTATCTGTAAATAGTGCTAAACTTTCGTTATCTATTGCACTTTCCACCCCGTGTATTTGGCCCCTAAGTGTATCGGGCAAGTTATCTACCGAGATGTTGACCTTTCGGCTCATTGTTCTGATTTCCATTTTTTATTGCGACAGCTAATAACAACACATTAAGCAACAAAAGTTAAATGTTTAAGTTAGTATAAAACTGATCCGAGTATAAATAAACGTAACGGATCATTATTATACTAAGTAGTGAGTGATAAGCTTAATTTCAGATCACTATTTTACTAAGATAAGCTTCTCAAGCTAAATTTTTACTAACTCAATTTATTTTTTGTCCATTAAAAGCGCTATTTTTAAACTTTTTACACGACAAACGTTAGTAAAATAAATACCTGCTGTGGATAACAGTACTTCGAGTTAGCATAGATCTGATCTGTACTTACTACAGATCAGATCTATACCAATTAAACGCCTTGTTCTTCGTAAGCTTAAGTGTATAACTTTATAATTTACTTAGTAAAAAACTGATCTCACACAGTCATTTTGTACATAACTTATTGAGTAAGTTGTGCATAACTCTAATATTTAAATAAGGCTTAGTAAAAAGCTGATCTGCATGTAGATAAAGATCTGATCTTAACCACGTATAAAGGTGATCTGCTTTTTTTAACATTATTTATAAATATCATATAGTTATATAGCTATTATACACCCTTAACCTTTATTACCTTATATATTTAACCACCTTTAAACTTCTTTATTTATACTAAGCAATCTTAAAGGTGTAAAAATATTTTTAAATGTCTTGTTATTAAAATGCATGTCGCCTTAAATAGTTGTTTACAGCTATTTGAATGGACATTATACTAACTGCCTAACTTTGAGGAAGAAAGTATGTCTATCAATAATAACGCGCTAAGTACTTACCGGCTTTTAAAAGCAACAGCCGAAGTTGCTGAAAAATCTTTAAAAGGACGCATACAACACTATCGCGCTCATCTTAAATCAGAAGAAAAAGAATTAAGAACTTACACCCAAAAAGCGGCAGCAGATTTATTAGGGTGTAATAATCGTACCTTAAAACGTCGTCATGACAATGGTGACTTTGATGATTTAAATATTAAGCGTGGTGCAAATGGGCACTATGCGTACACGTTAGTTAATATTTTTGCGATGGCCGATATCATGGATATTCAGCCAGATCACCGCACTGCTAACGATAAACTCCAAGTTATTGTTATTAATTCACTTAAAGGTGGCTGTGGTAAAACAACCAGTATGGTTAATATTGCTGCTGCATTGGCGACGACTAATATCAAACGTTATCGTATTGGTATTATTGATTTAGATCCTCAAGGTTCGTCTTCTAGCTTTTTCCCTTCTAACGATCACGACCCTGTTACGGTAGGCGACTTAATGCGTGATTGTATTGATTTAGACGAAGGCGAAACCTGGCCAGAGTTTGTTTCTAGTGCTTTTGTGACTACGCATATTCCAAATATTCGTGTTTTACCCTCAGGTATGGATGACTTTTACTTTGAACACGAGACAGCAACACTTTTAAAAGACACCTCTAATTACGAACAAACACGTCATTATCATAAGCTTTTAGAAAAGGTTATTGAGCCGGTTAAAGACGAATTCGATATTATTTTAATCGACACAGCTCCTACACTTAACTTTATGTTTTATAATGCTTTAATGGCCTCTACGGCGATGCTTATTCCGGTTCATCCAGAAGCTGTAGATTTTGATGCTAACAATAAATATTTAAAGCGTTTAGGTGAGATTTACCACACAGTAGCGGCACTTGGTCATGAAGGTTGGGACTTTATGCAGTTTTTAGTGACCAATTACGTTAAGGGTAATCATTCACAGCGCGATATTGTTAAAGATGTACGTAGTGCGTTTGGCCGCCAAGTAATGAGCTACCCAATTAATCACAGCTCGGCAATTACGGCTAGTTCATCGTCTTTTAATACCATATTTGATCAAAAAGCATCGGATAGTTTAGCAAGTCGCGAGTCTTTATTGCGCGCGCAAGAAAATATTAAAGATGTTGTGGACGAATTAGAAATGCTTATTCGTTCTAATTGGGAGTCAACCCAATCATCACTTAACAACACTAAGTAAGGATGTTATATAAAAATGGCTACAAAACGTAAAAACGACACCCGCTTAGATCCATTTGCAACTGCCGTAGGCAATAGCAGCCTCGATGCATTACTTGAGCAAGCAAGCGCTGGTGATGTAATAAGAATGCCTGCGCCAAGCGACCCTACACGCGAAATAACCTTAGTGTGTAAAGTTATTGCTCATGCAGATATTGAATCTAGCACCACGGTTTACGGTAAAAACCGCCGTGTACAAGCGCTATTAAACGAAAAGTCGGTTTCTGATATTTTACCTGCAATCAGTGAAGATGGACGTAATCAACACCCTGCTTTACTTTGGGATCAGGGAAATACTAACTTAGTACTTGCCGGTTCACGTCGTCGAAAGGCATGTATTTTAGGTAATGCCGATTATTTAGTTTTAAGCTCTCCTGATTTTACCGATCAAGACGCTAAAATTTTAGCTGTATCTTCAGATCAGTACATAGCCCCAAGCCTTTGGGAACTAGGGCAAGCTTATCAACAAACTAAAAACGATCTTATTGAGCAAGGTAAAAAAGGCTCTTATCGCGAAATTGCCGCTATTGAAGGTGTATCGCACACCGCAATTGCAGATGCCATTAAAGCGTATGAGCAAATTCCCGCTGATGTAATTTCACTTTACCCAACGGCTAATCACGTAGGCAGAGAAGTCGCTAAAAAGCTTGTTAGTGCAAAGGAGCGCGACGAGCAGGCGTTTAACGCCCTAGTTAGCGAATTACATACAGACGATGAGATTAACGCCATTACAAGCGACGACAAGCGCGCTATGGCAATTACTAAACGTTTAACTACCGAGCCTAGCGCGGTTGCTAAACGAGAAGCTGTATTTGAAAACAACTTTATAAACGTACAACGTAATTTAAAAAGTGGTGACGTATCTATTAAAATAGATAATAAAGTGTTGACTGACAAACGCTTAGAACAACTTACTAAGCTTTTAAGCGCGTTTAATTAGCTCTTTATTACTTAGTAAAATAGTGATCTTAAAAGCCTGTTAGGTTAGTTAAATTCTGATCTGATGGGCTTTTTACTTAGTAAAATCCTGATCTTTTTTGCTATTTATAACCTATAAATCCCTCATTTTTGCTCTAAAGATCACATTTTTACCAACTGAATTTAGTTTTTACGACTATTTGATGCTGGATCTTAATTTGTTAGTAAAAAACTGATCTGTAAAGCCCCTGCATTGTTAATAAATTGTTTGTAACATGTGTGTTTGCTGTTTACCTATTCTCATTTTGGCAGATAAAGTGCCATAAAGTACGTATAAACCGATTTTTTACTAACCTAGCAGCTCCAACCAGTTTATATAACGTTAATATTGCTTTTGCTGTGCGCAGTTAAAGAATATACTGGCAGAATTATTTTAAAAATTTAATACTTAGAGTGACATGTCTGCTAACTTATCAAAAAATGATTTACTGGCTATTTTTGAAGAAATAAAAAATGAGCAGGCAACCTTGTTCCCTCTTTCTGAGCGCTTTATAAAAAAGCTGTTTAGGCCCAACGTGCTCGATAAAGGCAAAGAGTATTATAAAAACGGCCAAATTAGTTGGTTAGAGCACAGCAGTGATTTTGCTGTTATTGATTCAACCGTACAAGGCGACACCGGATCAACATTTAACCAACGCATTGAGATCAGTAAAGTACCTACTGGTTACTCTGTTGATACGCATTGTACCTGTAATGCTAAAACCAAATGTAGGCACTTAGCCGCTGTATTATTTAAACTTAAAATAGAGCACTCAGGTGAATACGGAGAAGACTACTTTATTAACGATTGGTTTAGTGAACTGACAGCACTTAAAAGTGTTGATGCTAAAGCCCCTTCGCAAGTTCTTTTATTTGTATTAGACATTGAAAACAATAAAGTATTTTTAACGCCAAAAATTGCCAATTACGACAAAAATAATAATTACACGCTCGGGCGCAATTTAACTGAGCAACAATTAAATAGCTTTGTAACACCAAACGATTTGCTCGAAAGTGACTTTAGACTCTTTAGTTGGATTCGCTCACAAAATGCAGTAGGTAATTTAGAGCTAAAAGGTCAATGGGGCTTTAGCGCTCTACAACAATTAATTGCTACCGACCGTTTATTTTTACAACGCTCTCGTGTTGCTATTAAAGCGCAAACTGGGCAATCGCTTAACTTTAATTGGCAGCAACAAAACGAGTTATCGCAATTAATTATTGAGCTTGAACACAGTAAAAATTGGGCATTGATAAAAACCACGCCGCCTGCTTATTTAGACCTCGATCACTTTAAAGTAGGCCGCATCAGAACACAGCTTAGCGCCGACGAAATAGCACATTTACAATCTATTCCCGCACTGCACGATGCTAATTTTGATCGCATTTATAAACAACTTGCCGATAATTTTGGTGCCGGTGTTATTCCGCATCCGAATAACGAGCAAGTCAATGTTAAGCAACTTGGTAATGCTGTTTTAAAAGCCACTATGGATGAGCAAGGGCTTAAAGTTTCGCTATTGTTTAAATATAAAAATAAAAATTATTTGGCGGGGACAGCACCCGCGAGTTTAATAAATAGTGCATTTGAAAACACAGTAACAAATGAGTTAGTAAATTTAGGTTTTGAGTTTTGTAAAGGGGGTTTACAAAGTGAGTTTATATTTAATAAACAATCACCTATACATTTACATTGGCTTGTTTACGAAGTATTCCCTGGCTTTAAAAAGCGTGGCTGGCAGGTAACTCAAACTAAAGTAAATGTAGCCGACCCCCAAGGGCACGTTACACTCGACGTAAACCGTGCTGCAGGTCACCAAATGCATTGTAAAGTGCAATTAAGTGATGCCAAAGCCGCTGTACTTTTTAATACCGATGATGCCACGTATCAATCGTTAAATCGTCAAAGTGAGCTGTTTTATTACTACCCCGTTGGGCGTCAATTTGGTGTTATTAGTAAAGCCGCCATTAATTTACTGACCGAATTTAAACAACGTTTTGAATTTGTTAAAACACGCGATGAATTTAATATCCCGCTTTCTTATTTACCTGAGCTGGTAAAGCATACCGCAGTTACTATAGACCTTCATGATGACTCATTGGAGCGTTATCTTGATGAGTTAAACAACACCGAGCAGGCAATGCCAGTGGTGCCCTTACACGGTTTAAATGACTCGGTAACACTACGTGAATACCAGCAACAAGGCGTTGATTGGCTTAGTTTTTTAAAGCGCCACCAATTAGGCGGCATACTAGCTGATGACATGGGACTTGGTAAAACGCTGCAAGTTATTGCCTTTTTGGCCAGCAGTTTTAATCGCCCGCAAGCGGGCCCGACCCTTATAGTGTGCCCTACAAGTTTGGTAAGTAATTGGCAAAACGAAATAACCAAATTTGCTAAAAGTCTTAAAGTAACCACTATTTTTGGCTCGCAACGTAATGAGCCTTTACAACATTTAGCGCAAGCGCAGTGTATTTTAACTACTTACCCATTATTAAAGCGTGATATTGCTTACTACTCGCCACTTTATTTTGAAAATATTATTTTAGACGAAGCGCAATATATTAAAAACGATACTGCACAAGTCTCGCGCTTAGTTAAGCGTTTAAATGCCGACTTTAAGTTATGTTTAAGCGGCACGCCTATCGAAAATAATTTGTTTGAGCTTAAGTCGTTACTCGACTTTGCAATGCCTTCATTACTTGGCTCGCAAGCCCACTTTAAACAGCACTTTCAAACACCTATTGAGCGCGAAGCCGATTCAGAGCGAGCTGAGCAACTAAAAGCGCTTATTATGCCGTTTATATTACGCCGCACAAAAGCGCAGGTAGCTCAAGAGCTGCCACAAAAAACAGAGCTGTTAAAAGAGTTTGAGTTTGAACCTAAACAAAAAGATATGTACCAAGGTATTACGCGCGCCCTAGAAGAAAAGCTCATCGACTTATTTGCTGAGCAAGGCGCACAAAAAAGTAAGCTCGCATTTTTAGAAGCGCTGCTAAAGCTAAGGCAAATTTGTTGTCATCCAAAATTAATTGAGCCAGAAACACAAGCTGGTTCAGCAAAATTAGAATGGCTAACTACGCATTTGCCGTTAATGCTAAGCCTTGGTCGTAAAGTGATTATTTTTAGTCAATTTACCTCTGCGCTCGATTTAATTGCAGAGCGTTTAAACAACATAAATATTAATTTTAGTATGCTAACTGGGCAAACGCGCCATCGCGACAAAGTTATTGACGAATTTACCAGTGGCAAAACCTCGGTGTTTTTAATCAGTTTAAAAGCAGGCGGCACTGGGCTTAACTTAACTCAAGCCGATACCGTTATTCACTTTGACCCATGGTGGAACCCGGCTGTTGAAAAACAAGCCACCGATCGTGCTTATCGTATTGGCCAAACAAATCCAGTGTTTGTTTATAAATTAATTATGAGTAACTCAATTGAGCAAAAGGTATTTAAAATGCAGCAAGATAAGCAAGCGCTTGTTGATGCATTATTTACCGATAAATCAATGAGCTTTACTTCGTTTGATGAGCAGCAAATGTTATCGCTTATAAAAAGCTAATTTTTTTACTTAGCATGTGAACTAATTTAACCAAATGGCGTCTATTATATTGCTTGTTGAATAATTGCAGTTATCACAAGCTTCATGTTGATTTCCCTGTTTGGTTACTAAATTTAGTAATGATTGAGCCAGCCCTTTTAGCTGGCTTTTTTTATGCCTGTAATTAACACCTTAAATTGCATTTTTTATAAATAGTTTGAACTAAATTTAAAAACACGCGTCTACTATTATACTTGTTGAATAATTGCAGTTATCACAAGCTTCATGTTGATTTCCCTGATTGGTTACTAAATTTAGTAATGATTGAGCCAGCCCTTTTAGCTGGCTTTTTTTATGCCTGTAATTAACACCTTAAATTACATTTTTTATAAATTGTTTGAACTAAATTTAAAAGGGTGCGTCTACTATTATACTTGTTGAATAATTGCAGTTATCACAAGCTTCATGTTGATTTCCCTGATTGGTTACTAAATTTAGTAATGATTGAGCCAGCTCCTTTTAAGCTGGCTTTTTTTATGCCCACATTTTAATTTTTAAATTATTTATATTTTTATGTGAACTTAATTTAGTGTGCGGCGTCTACTATTATGCTTGTTGATTAATTGCAGTTAACACAAGCTTCATGTTGATTTACCCCGTTTAATTACTAATTTTAGTAATGATTGAGCCAGCTCCTTTTTTAGCTGGCTTTTTTTATGCCCACATTTTAGTTTTTATAATTATTTATATTTTTATGTGAACTTAATTTAATGTGTGGCGTCTACTATTACGCTTGTTGATTAATTGCAGTTATCACAAGCTTCATGTTGATTTCCCTGATTGGTTACTAAATTTAGTAATGATTGAGCCAGCCCTTTTAGCTGGCTTTTTTTATGCCTTTAGTAAATGTTACGCCCTACCCCCCACTACCTTTATTCGTTATGATGGCATGTCTCTAAATTTTATAAGTTTATTTTATGTTTACTCAGTTATTAACGCATATAGATTGGTTAAGTGCCAGCGCAGGGCTTGCAACAGGGCTCGTACTATATGGCCTAGTGTCGCTCCCTTCTCGTAATAAATTAAAACAACACATTAGCGAGCAACAGCAACAGTTATCGTTATTACAAAGCCAGTACGACAATAAACAGCTGCAATACACCGCCTTATTAGATGAGCACGAGCTGCTCGAGCAATCACATCAAGAGCAACGCGATGAAGCGCAGCATTTTAAAACTCGCTTTAGCGAGCAAGAAAAACAAAGTGTTCAATACAACCATTTTTGGCGTAAAGCCGAAGGCGAACTTAGTGCCTTGCGAGAGCAATATAACCAGCGCGATATTGAGCTTAATAATATGCGAACTACGCTTGAGCAAAAGCAGCAAAACTTTACCGAGCAGCTTGCACAAATAGAGCAAAGCAAAAATGTGCTTAAAAAAGAGTTTGAAAACCTAGCTAATAAAATTTTAGAAGAAAAATCGCAAAGCTTTAAAAGCCTAAATCAAGAAAGCATTGAGCAACTATTAAAGCCAGTTCAAGGGGAGCTAAAAGGCTTTAGAGATAAAATGGAATCGATTCACGTTGAAGACTTAAAACAACGTGCTGCCCTTAAAACTGAGCTACTGCACTTGCAAGCTAAAAGCCAAGCTATTACCGAGCAAGCCGATAAACTTAGTAATGCCTTACAAGGGCAAAAAAAGACCCAAGGTAATTGGGGTGAACTGATGCTCGAAAACGTACTCGACAGCGCAGGCCTGCGCGCGGGTACCGACTACAAACGCGAAGTATCGTTTAATACCGAAGACGGTCGACTGCGCCCCGACGTAGTGGTGTATTTACCTCAGGGCCGCCACTTAGTGATTGACGCTAAAACATCGCTAAATGCTTATACCCGCTACGTTAATGCCGAAAACGAGCTAGAGGCTAGCCAAGCAATTAAAGAGCATGTAAATGCAGTTACCGCGCGTATTAACGAGCTTGCCAGTAAATCGTACGATCGTCTCCCAGGTATAAATTCGCCTGAAGTAGTTATTATGTTTGTGCCTATAGAATCTGCATTTGTAGAGGCGCTTAAATATCAAAGCGATATTTACCAACAAGCTATCGAAAAAAACATTTTAGTTGCTACACCAACTACTCTGCTTACAAGCCTTAATATTGTTAAACAGCTGTGGCGCTTTGAAGAGCAAACTAAATACTCTAAAGAGCTGGCGAATCGTGCAGAGCGCTTTTACAACAAGCTCAATGGCTTTTTAACGAGTATGGAAGGTGTTGGCAAGCAACTAGACCGCGCAAAAGAAAGCTACGATAAAGCCTTTTCACAGCTTTACCGTGGTAAAGGTAACTTAATTAAACAAGCTTCAGAATTTAAAGAGCTAGGTGTATCGGTTCAAAAAGAGTTACCAAACGAAAGCGTAGAAAAAGCCCAATTAGAGCTGGATTAAGTTCGATTTATCTCTACTGTTTTATACATTAAAAGGAAGGTTAATGGTTTTTCCCTTACTTAGTTCGCAAAGGTTAGCGTTAACCCCTATAAATTATGAGGATAGAGACGCTATTTTTGCTCTTTTTTCAGACCAAGGTGTTACTAAATACTATGATCTGGCGCCCTTTACTCAAGTTTCTCAGGCCGATAAGTTAATCGAATTTTTCAATATTCGGTATAAAAATGGAGAAGGGATCCGCTGGGCTATCCGTTTAAAAAATACTGATGAGTTAATAGGTACTTGCGGTTTTAATAGTTGGTCAGTACCAATGAAGCACGCATTTATTGGTTACGACCTTAATAGCCAGTATTGGGGTACAGGCTATGCTTTTGAGGCTATTCATATGATTATAAAAGCTGCCTTTGATGGATTGCTAAGTTGCGGTGCTATAAATCGAATACAAGCCGACACAGTCCCAGGAAATAACGCATCAGAGGCGCTTTTAATAAAGCTTGGCTTTTGTGAGGAAGGCATAAGGCGACAAAGTGGTTTTTGGAAAGGGCAATTTCACGACCTAAAATGCTTTGGACTTTTAAGCGCGGAGTTCAAGTGATGAAAACTGATGTTGTAATTTATAACTTATTGCACGAAATTAATGCTCAATTCCCTGAAGTTAAAGCGTTGCTGAGCATATATGATAAAGATGAAACCACGTTTAAAATGGAGGCGTTTTCTAAAGCCACAATACACGCTTTTGCTCTTGGCTATGTGGAGCAAGCCCAGCGTTATTTAAGTTTTATGGCTGAAAAGCTAGTAAACGCTGAGGCAAAAGTAATTGAATACATAGACGTATATTACGTAGAAACATTATTTTGGAGCGCAAGTTCTCATACTATTGCGGTTGGTTGGCCTCTAGTGCCTGCCAACTTACAAAAGCTTTATATCAATTTTCATGGTAAAGCGCCGCAAAACTAATACAACTAAAGCTCACATGTACTCGCTTACGCCTTTAATACTCCACCTCATTCAATAACTCATTTATTTTTTCATCGCCAATACACTCTCCATTAGACCAGCTTGCATTAAGCAGTGTAATTAAATTACCAATACGCTCTGACTTTCGCTGTAGCTGCTCAATTAGTGCATTAGCTTCATGTTGTTTTTCACCAAGGCGCTCAATAATGGCGGTGTGATCTAGCTCCTCATTAGGCTTACGCAGGGAGGGGATTTCTTCAAGCGAAAACCCTAAACTTTGTGCAAACTTAATCATTTTAAGCTGCTCTACACTGGCTTTGTCGTATTGCCTATACCCGTTGTTATTTCGCGTACCGTGTGGCAGCAGCCCTATACTTTCGTAATACCGTATGGTGCTTGCTGCAATACCCGAGTGCTTAGCTAGTTCACCTATTTTCATTATTGCCTCTACTATAAAAAAGCGGGTTGACCTTAAAGCTGACTTTAAGGTTATAGTGCCTGTAATGTCAATTTATGGTTTATATTTATGTCTGAGTTTGAACAATCTGCTGTATTTACGCCCTTTACCCTACCAAGCGGTTTAACGCTTAAAAACCGAGTAGTAAAAGCCGCTATGGAAGAGAACCTCGCAGAGGCCGACCTAACGCCATCGCAAGTGCTTAAAAATGTATACAACGAATGGGCAAAAGGCGGTTGCGGGTTAATTATTACCGGCAATGTTATGGTTGACCACCTTGCCATGACAGGGCCAGGCGGCCTTGCCCTTGAGCAGAAAACCGATATAGCGCCTTTTGCAGAGCTTGCTTGTTTAGGGCAGCAAAACGACTGTAAAATTGTGATGCAGATAAATCACCCTGGCCGCCAAGTATTTAAAAAAATGGGCGGTAAAGCGCTAAGTGCCTCTGATATTGCGCTTAATATGGGTAAGCACTCTCACTTATTTGCCCAGCCAACAGCTATGGATAAGAGCGAGATTAGTGATGTTATCGCTCGTTTCACCCATACAGCGCAACAGGCCGAAAAAGCAGGTTTTAACGGCGTGCAAATACACGCTGCACATGGCTATTTATTAGCGCAGTTTTTATCTCCACTAACTAATAAGCGTGATGACAAATGGGGCGGTAGCCTTGAGAATCGCGCGCGATTATTACTTGAAATAACACGCAGTATTAAAGCGCAATGCAGCGCCGGTTTTTCGGTATCGGTTAAGTTAAACTCAGCCGATTTTCAGCGCGGCGGCTTTGAGCCGCATGATGCGCAAGCAGTTGTTAATATGCTTAGTGCATTAAAGCTTGATTTTGTAGAGCTTTCAGGCGGCAGTTACGAAGCACCCGCAATGCAAGGAACAACGGGTGATGAACGTACACTTGCACGTGAGGCGTACTTTTTGGAATTTGCCAAAGCAATTAGCGAGCAATCAACCATACCCATTATGACCACAGGCGGTATTAGCCGGTTAGATGTGGCAAATAAAGTAATTAGCTCAGGCGTAGCGCTCGTTGGTATGGCCACAGCACTGGCCTATCAGCCAGATTTAGTTAATAGCTGGCAAACACAGCCAACGCAAAACCTGCTTATGCCGCGCGTTACTTTTAAAGACAAAACCCTTGCTGGGCTTGCCACTATGGCGCTGGTAAAAAGGCAAATTCGCCGAGTGGGCCAAGGCAAACGCGTTAAAGCAAATGCCTCGGCTATTTTTACTTTAATAAACGATCAAATACGCGCTGCAAAGCTTACAAAGCGCTATCGAAAACGCTTTGCAAAAGAGCTAAATTAATTAGCTCTAGTTTAAACTGATATTTTCTATGCCACACTTGAGAGCGTTGATTGATGGGCGTTAGCATATGCCCAGTTAACGCACTCTTGCGCTAAAATAGCGATGGTATCTAGGCAGGTGTCTGGCGAGTGTTTGGCTTGTTCATTTAACACAAGCGGTATTTCGGTACAGCCAAACAACACGCAGTCAGCACCTTGAGCAAGCATTAAGTCGTATCCCTTGCTTAATAAGTGGCGACCTTTATTTAAATCGCCCGCTTTTACGGCGGTTATGCCATCCATTATGGCTGCTTGTTGTTGAGTGTTTGGTTCAACAAAATCAATATTGTGCTGCTTAAACGCATTTTGGTAAATGCCCATATTAAGCGTAGCGGTAGTGGCTAAAATACCAACCTTTTGTTTGCCCGTGGCTTTTACTTGTTTTATAACGCTTTTTACAATGCTAATGGTGTGTACATCGGCATTTTTAGTGAGCGCGTCGTACCAGTAATGCGCGGTATTACACGGAATAACAATACAACTAACACCTAAGCTTGTTAGCTCTTTAAAGCCTTTTTTAAGCTCAAAAAATGGGTTTTCGTCTTCAAGACCCATTAAAAATTTTGTTCTGTCAGGAATTTGCGGGATATTCCTTATAAACATAGGTATATGCTCTTGATCATTTTTAGCGGGCGATAGCGCAATTACCTGATTCATAAATGAGGCGGTAGCCAAAGGCCCCATTCCACCTAGTACGCCAAGAGTTCTAAGCATGATTGCATTCCAGTTATTGAGTTTATAGGCTTAATTTATAGTGTTTTATTTAGTTTGAATAATGCTATTATTTTACCACCCATGCACAAATTGCATAACTAAGTGGTCGCTATGAATATTGAAAGTAAATGGTTAGAAGATTTTTTAACACTCTCGCACACAAAAAGCTTTTCGCAAGCGGCAAAGCTTAGGCATATTACGCAACCTGCATTTAGTCGGCGTATAAAAGCCCTTGAAGACGCCCTTGGCGCAGCCCTAATCGACCGAGAAAACTTGCCTATTACCCTTACCCCAAGCGGTAAAATATTTCATATAACGGCGCGTAACTTAGTTAACCAAATGAAAACCTCGGTTAGCATGCTTGAGGAGTTGTCGGTGCAGCAAAATTATTCTGTAAAGGTCGCGGCCGCACATTCTTTAGCGAGTTTTTTAACCTTACAACTCGCTAACTTTCAAACGCAAGATGAGCGCGACATTGTACTTAATTTAGAGGCTATAGACGTAGATAAAGCCACCGAAGCGCTAGAGCAAGGTGAATGCGACTTACTTATTGCCTTTGATAACGAACGCCTTAAACTGCCGCCGTTTAGTCATCAAAAAATAGGTAATGCTAAGTTGTTACCTGTTAGCGCCTGTGACAAGCAAGGCAAAGCCTTATATAACCTAGAAAGCGCAGCGCCTATACCGCATTTAGCCTACAGCCTCGACTCCTACATGGGCCGGCTGTTAGAGCCTATTATATCGGGCGCTAAGCTTAAAAAGGTGTTTGTTTCATCCATGACTGAGCTTTTAAAAGTGCACGCTGTAGCGGGCAATGGTATTGCCTGGCTGCCCGACTACGTTATATCAAACGAGCTTAAAAATAATACCTTGGTAGTTGTAGGGAGTGAGCACCACTGCGTGCCAATAACTTACTATGCGTATAGATATCATGCGGCTTTGCACCCCGGTGGCGAAAGTGTGTGGAATAAATTAACTGAGCTAAATATAACCTAACTGTAAACCCCCGTTACAGTTAAACAGGCGTTTCTAATTTAAAACGATAACAGCTATGTGTAATGGAGTTTTAATTATTTACCTATTTTATTATGGAATTTTATTTCCATAATAATTGGATGTTTTATCTCTTTTTAAATACTCTTTATAAAGCCAAAATAGCGTCATCAACACAGAGTATTAACTAGCTAATGAGGCAACTCCCATGAAAGCAATCGGATATCAAAAAAGTTTACCTATCGAAAACGAATTATCATTACAAGACATTGAACTTGAAACGCCAACAGCACACGGCCACGATATTTTAGTAGAAGTTAAAGCTGTATCGGTTAACCCGGTTGATTTTAAAATTCGCCAAGCAATGCCAGCAGCTGAGGGCGAGTATAAAGTAATTGGTTGGGATGCAACTGGGGTTGTTAAATCGGTTGGCGAAAACGTATCGTTATTTAAGCCTGGCGACAAAGTATGGTACGCAGGCGACATTACGCGCTCAGGCAGTAACGCGCAGTTTCAGTTAGTTGATGAGCGTATTGTTGGCCATATGCCGAGCTCGCTTTCGTATGGCGAAGCCGCAGCATTGCCGCTTACTAGCATTACTGCTTGGGAATTATTGTTTGACCGTTTAAACGTAGCTAAAAGTGATGATTCTAAAAGCATTTTAGTTATTGGTGCCGCCGGTGGGGTGGGCTCAATAATGGTGCAGCTATTAAAGCAGCGCACTAAATTAAATATTATTGCTAGTGCTTCTCGAGCTGAAACAATATCGTGGTTAGAAGATTTAGGTGCCGACACTATTGTTAATCACCGTAACCCGTTAAGTGAAGAATTTGCAGCTAAAAACTTAAGCGAAGTGGATTACGTAGTAAGCTTAAACAATACAGAGCAGCACTTACCTGAAATTGAAAAAGTAGTGAAGCCACAAGGTCAATTTGCCCTTATTGATGACCCTGAAACACTTAATATTGTGCCATTTAAAAATAAAAGCGTGTCGGTACATTGGGAGCTTATGTTTACTCGCTCGTTATTTAAAACCGACGACATGCAAGAGCAACACGTTATTTTAAACAACGTAGCCACTATGATTGACCAAGGGCAGATTAAAACCACGGTAGGTGAGCACTTAGGTAAAATTAACGCAGCCAATTTACGCAAAGCGCATCAGCATCTTGAATCGCAAACCGCTAAAGGTAAAGTGGTGTTAGAAGGCTTTTAAGGCCTTTAGCTAATATGGTTTTTTTGAGTATACCCAAGCCCCTAACGGGGCTTTTTTGTAGCTATTATTTATATAACTGGTTGTAATTAGGAATATGCTTTACCCAAAATGCAGGGCTGCCAATATACTCTTGTACAGTTTTTATAAATTCGCTCACTAGTGGCGTTTGTTTACGGTGAGGATACAGCGCATAAATACCGGTGCCCGATGCGCTAAGCTTATAATTAGTTAATAGCGGCACTAGCCCCATTTCGTCTATGGGTTTTTCTAGGTTAAATAAATCTAGCATCACATACCCTAAACCCGCTTTTGTGGCATCAAGCATGGCGCGTACATCGCTTACCTTATAGTTGCCTTTCATTTTGTGGGTTTTGTATTCATCACCATGAGGCTGGGTGCTTAATTTAATTTGATCTAGGCTTACATCGCCATTGCCATAAACCACCGCAGGTAAGGCGATAAGTTCTTCAGGTGTACTTGGCATACCATGACGTGCAATAAAGTCATTAGAGGCAACCAAAGCAAAGTGCATATCAGATATTTTTTTTGCCATTAGATTGGAGTCATTCAATTTGCCAATTCTAAATGCTAAATCGTAATGGTCGGCAATAATATCGTTGCGCTTATCATCAAGCATGAGGGTTATTTTTACCTCAGGGTATTTTTGCATAAATAAATTAATGGCCGGCTGCACATACTGCTGCCCAAAAAACATGCCCGAGGTAATGCGCAAAATACCTTTAGGTTTTGCTTGGTAGGAGTCGGCAATGCTATGAATATCACTGAGCGTATCAATTAAAATATGCGCTTGCTGGAGTATTTCCTCCCCTGCGGAGGTAAGCGAAAAGGATCGCGTAGAGCGATTAAGTAACTGAATACCTAAACTGCTTTCTAGCTTTTTAATTTGCTTTGAAAGCGATGAGTTGTCCATATCGTGCAGCGCCGCGGCTTTTGCAAATGAGCCTTGCTGCACTACATCAACAAATAACGCTAATTGGTTGGTGATTGACATCTCACTCTCCTAAATCCCAATAAGGTGTATCGGTGTAATAATTGCTCGCAAAATCAACAAACGCGCGCACTTTACTGGGTAAAAACTGCCTGTTTGCGTACACCATATAAAGCCCTATTGGCTCAGGCTCGTAGTCTTTTAATATACGTACTACTTTACCCTGTGCCAGCGCCTCACCAGCTATAAATGTTGGCTGCATGGCAATACCGCCACCTGCTATAGCGGCATTGAGTAGCAGGTCGCCATTGTTAGCAACTAGGTTACTTTCAAGCTTTAACTCGTTTTTAAGCTCGTTCGCTCCACGTAGCTTTTTGGTAGGCTCGGTGTGTGCGTAGCGTAAATAGTTATGCGATTGCAGCTCTTCTAAGCTAGTAGGCGTGCCGTGCTGCGCTAAATAAGAAGGAGAGGCAAACACCGCTAACCTAATAGGCGCTATTTTTTTAGCAATAAGTGATGAGCTTTTTAAAACCCCAATGCGCAGCGCTATATCAATACCTTGCTCAACAATATCAACAAACTGGTCGGTAAGGTTTAGATCTAATTTTAAATTTGGATAACGCTTTTGAAACTCAACCAATAGCGGTGCTAAGTGCTTTACCCCAAACGACATAGGGGCACTAATACTGAGCACACCAGAGACATTTTCGTTTAGGTTATCGAGCGAATTTTCCATGTCGTCTATATCGTCTAGCACCTGTAAACAGCGGGTAAAATAGTGATCTCCCGCCTCGGTAGTGCTTACTTTGCGCGTGGTGCGGTGGAGTAATCGGGTAGCAAGCCCCTCTTCTAGCGCAGACACATACTTGCTCACAAGTTGCGGCGATATATCGAGCTTATCGGCAGCTTTAGAAAAAGACCCCTCTTGTACAACACTTACAAAAGTCTTCATGGTGGTTAGCTTATCCATTATTAGCAATGCCTTGTTTATAATTTTTAAATAAAGATCGTATTAATTATGTTTATAAAAACAGTTAAAGTCCACACATCGCATTTTTGCACAGATAGTGAGTTTTTATAGCGTTATAAACACATTTTTTTGCGTAAATAACTATTTATTTACAACAAAATGGAGTTAATACGTGCTACTGCAGCAATCACGCTTCTTTTTATCCATTCTAACGCCAAGTCGGGTTTATTAATAATGCAGTATCGCTGTACGTGAATAAGCACGCTTATATTTTTATTAATGACTAAGAGATAAAGCCATGAAAAGATTAAACAACAAAGTAGCCATCGTTACTGGTGCAGCACAAGGTATTGGCGCTGCTTATGCAAAAGGTTTAGCTCAACAAGGCGCTAAAGTTGTGCTTGCTGATTTAGCCGACCCAAGCGCAGCTGTAGCTAAGCAATAGGCTGCGAAGTAGATGTAACGAATAGTGAATCGTTAGATGCCATGGTAAAACAAACCGAAGCTGAATTTGGCCCGGTTGAAATATTAGTTAACAATGTCGCTATATTTGCTGCGCTTGAGCTTAAGCCATTTTGGGAAATATCTGAAGACGAATGGGATTTAGTTATGCGCGTAAATGCCCGCGGGCCTTTTCAGTGTACCAAAGCAGTGTTGCCTAGCATGCGTAAATTAGGCCGCGGTAAAATCATTAACATTGCATCGGGTACATTTTTACGCGGTGCACCTATGTTTTGCCATTATGTGGCATCTAAAGGCGCGGTTGTTGGGCAAACACGTGCGTTGGCCACTGAGCTTGCTAACGATAATATTTTAGTTAATTGCCTATTAGTTGGCTTAACCGAAAGCGAAGGCGTTAAAAATAACGCACAGTTTGATAAAGCTAAAAATAGCACACTAGGCTCACGAGTAATTAAACGTGCAATGGAGCCTGAAGACTTACTTGGCCCTATTTACTTTTTAGCCAGTGAAGACAGCGATTTTATGACCGGACAATGTATTAACGTTGATGGTGGCGCAATTAACTACTAACACGCCTGATTGCTTATTTAGTGTTAATTTAAAAGCCGATGTTTACGCATCGGCTTTTTAACGAGGGGGTAAATAAAAATCAGTTTAACAATACTGTATTTATAATATCTCAATGCGGGCTTTATTTATTAACAAAATAAAAGCCAATAGAATAAGGGGATATTAATAAAACCCTTAGGTATTACCATGGCTCAACCTGCACTATTTATCTCTCACGGTTCACCTATTATGGCCGTACAGCAATCGCCAACGTCTGACTTTTTAAAAGCGCTTGGCAAGTCACTCAACACGCCACGCGCTATTGTTATTTTTTCGGCGCACTTTGATATGGCCCACGATGAAGCAGCTCATAATATTGTAATAACCGCAGGGCAAGCGCCTGAAACCATTCACGACTTTTACAATTTTCCTGCGCATATGTATAACATTAAATACCCTGCGCCAGGTCATCCTGAGATTGCGGGTAATATTGCAACGCTATTTAAAAATAAAGGCATCACAGCAATACTCGATGAACGCCAAGGCTGGGATCATGGAGTATGGATACCACTGCGCTTAATGTACCCGCAGGCAAATATTCCTATTGTACAAGTGTCTATAAATACTCGATTAGGCGCAAAAGCCATGTATGAATACGGGCAGTTACTTGCCCCACTTCGCGACGATAATATATTAATTATTGGCTCTGGCGGCATTAGCCACAACCTACGAGAAGTGTTTAAAACCCCTGCTACACCTAACCGTGTACAAAGGGTAAAAGCGTTTACCCAATGGGTTGAACACACGCTTTTAGCGCAAGACACGCCCGCACTTTTAAATTACTTAGCCGATGCACCCCATGTGTTATTTAACCACCCTACCCAAGAGCATTTTTTACCACTCTTTGCTGCTTTGGGCGCAGGCGGCAAGCAGGTTGAAAAACTCTTTAGTGATACCGAAATGGATATTTTAGCGCTTGATACCTATAAGTTTTATTAATTTTAATCAGCATGGCGCAAGCGCCTTGTGTTTTTTTAATCAAAGTGTAATGGGGGTTTACAAAGCGTATGTTGGGTTAAGAGCAGCAAAGCCCAACATAAAGTTATAAAGTGGGCTTTAACGCAGCTTTTTAATGTAATTAGATGTGGCGCTATTTTTATGCGCGTCACCATAAATAATTGGTGACGGATAGTATTCTGCGTCTAACTGTATGGTGGAGGCAACATCTTCACCAAAATAATCAGCAATAAAAGCAAGGCACATATCCATACCTGCTGAAACACCCGCACAAGACCAGATATTGCCATCTTCTACAAAGCGTTCTTCAACTACGGTTACAGTGTTATCTTTTTTAAGGTGATCTAGAAAAGCCCAGTGGGAGGTTACTTTTTTATGCTTAAATAGCCCCGCTTTTTGCATTAAATACATACCAGTGCAAATAGATAAAACACTGTGGCAGTTTTCAGCTGTTTTTTTAAGATAATTAATAACGTCAAGGTCTTCCATTGCTATACGTGCACCACTACCGCCAGGTACAAATAATACATCGGGCTGCACAGGGTCAGTAAAATGATAATCGGCACTAAAACGCATGCCGTGCTCACCTGAGGGAGTCATAGAATTTAGCGATATTAATTTGGGTTTTTCACATAATCCCTTTTCTGCCAGCAGGCCTATTAGTTCCCATGAACCAACTAAATCCAGCTCTTCAACTTTGTCGTAAATTAAAAAATATATTTTCATACTGTGTTATTTAGTCCTTTAATTTGTATCGTTTTTAAATAATAGGCGCTGCAATCGTGTTGTAAACTTTATTAATTTGAGCAATCGTTCAAAGTAAGTTAAGCTCAAAACGATTAACTTACAAGTATCTTAAATTTATTGGGAGCAAACATGGCAACCACACTCGCATTTGACGTATACGGTACGCTTATAAACACTCACGGCGTGCTGTCTTTACTTGAAGATATGATAGGCGATAACGCGCAAAAATTTTCAAATACATGGCGCGAAAAACAATTAGAGTATTCGTTTAGGCGTGGGTTAATGCAAAACTATATTCCGTTTTCATTATGTACAAAACATGCCCTAGATTACGCGTGTTTAGCGCACAAAACGCAGCTTAGTGATGATCAAAAGCAGCAATTGCTTGAGCAGTATAAAATTTTACCCGCCTTTGACGATGTGAAAAAAGGCCTTGAGCAACTTAAAGCGCAAAATTACCGGTTGTTTGCATTTTCAAATGGCGCTGCTGATGCGGTAAATAAATTGCTCGAAACTGCAGGTATTAGTGAGCTTTTTGAAGGTGTAGTAAGTGCCGACGATATGAAAACATTTAAGCCAAACCCAGGTGTTTACAGCCATTTTTTACGCGAGACCAATTCAACGGGCGCAAACACGTGGCTTATTTCGAGTAACCCGTTTGATATTACCGGCGCTATTTCACATGGTATGCGCGGAGCATGGATAAAACGCTCTGAGGATTCTATTTTTGATCCGTGGGAAATTCAGCCAACCACCGTAGCCACCGATCTAGTGGATTTAAAAAATAAGCTTGAAGATATCAATTAAGCTGCATTTTTACTTTTATATCCCTCTTTAGCACTTAAGGTTTAACCGAGTTGTAAAGGGGGTTTACTTCTTATAGTGGTACTGCCCACTTATAATACGTTCGCTTTTAGCTACCCCCTCTCATCTCTCAACTCTTATATTTAAACCATCGCACTATTTTACAAACTGTCATTATTTAGCACACATTTTGGCACCCTTTCATAGCTCATTTTATACACTTTGTTAGTTTTAAAAGTAATTCCTTATAACTAATCAGTCACTCCTAATTGCGAAAATAAACCTATATCTAACCCTTAATCATTATTGTAAATACAAATTGTTACCATTAAGATCCTCAACCCCAATACAAGTACAACCAAGGAGCGAATATGTCACAATTACAATCGGCGCAGCTCAGCCCTGTCGAAAATAAAGCAATATTTGAGCAAAACGGGTTACCTCCTCAATTTAATCTCGATCAGTTTATTAACTACCAAATAGCGTCGTTGCAGGGGCTTTCGGCTGTACAACAAGCTATGGCTAAAGCGCAAAAGCCGTTTTCTGGCGTGTCTGTTAATACGCTTGCCGCCACTGTAAATGATGTCGATTTAGCCAAACCTCTTGCTGATTTCCCAGCGGTATTAAACGAGCTTAAAAGTGTGTATTTAGATCACGCTGTGTATTTTCATCATCCGCGTTATATGGCGCATTTAAATTGCCCCGTTACGTACCCTGCGGTTGTGGCTGAGCACATCATTGGCGCAATCAACACTTCGGTAGACACCTGGGATCAAAGCGCTGGCGCGACCCTTATTGAACAAAAATTAATTGATTGGAGCTGTGAAAAAGCAAAATTACCTAGCACTGCCGATGGTGTTTTTACCAGTGGTGGTACGCAATCGAACTTAATGGCTATGCTTGTTGCTCGCGAAGTTGCAGTGAGCCGCTATGCACCTAATCATGAAGTAAAACTGCAAGGCTTGCCTGAAGTAGCCTCACGTTTTCGTATTTATTGCTCTGAGGTTGCGCATTTTAGTATTCAAAAGGCAGCGGCATTACTGGGCCTTGGTTATAACGCGGTAGTGCCCGTGGCTACAAACAATAAAATGCAAATGGATATGGACGCACTTAACCACGCAATTGCGGATTCTAAAGCTAAGGGCGATTTACCTATCGCTGTGGTAATTACCGCAGGTACAACCGATTTTGGCTCAATTGACCCTGTTGAGGACATAGCAAAACTTGCTAAAAAAGAGCAGCTTTGGTGCCATGTTGACGGCGCATACGGCGGCGGATTATTGGTAAGCGAGCATCACCGAAGTGCCCTAAACGGCATAGAACAAGTAGATTCAATTACCATTGATTACCATAAATCGTTTATGCAGCCGGTTAGCTGCAGTGCTTTTTTATTAAGTGACAAACGCCACTTTAGCCATATTACCCTTTACGCTGACTATCTAAACCCGCTTGCTGAGGCCGGCAATGGCACGCCAAATTTAGTTGATAAAAGCTTACAAACCACACGCCGTTTTGATGCCTTAAAACTGTGGTTAACACTGCGCACCATGGGTGAAGCGCCACTTGGGCGAGCGTTTGATAAAGTAATTGGCCTTGCTCGTCAAACCCATATTGTGCTTAACGACCACCCTGATTTTGAAGTTATAAATTACCCAGAGCTTAGCGCACTGGTATTTCGCTTTGCGCCAGAGGAGCTAAAACATAACCCCGATTTACTAGACACCCTAAACCTGCACGTACGCCAAACATTCTTAAATACTGGTGAAGCCATGATTGCGCGCACCAAAATTAACGGCCGTCATTACCTTAAATTTACGTTACTTAATGCCCAGTGCCAATTGAGCGATGTGCGCGCCGTGCTTGAACAAATTAGCACTATTGCGTGGCAAACGTATAAGGAGCAAAAATAATGAGTAACCAACCTTATGACTTTATAGCCATTGGCCTTGGCCCGTTTAATTTATCGTTAGCATGTTTAAGTGAGCCACTGGAGGGCGTGAAAAGCTTATTTTTAGAGCAGCGTAGCCAATTTGATTGGCACCCCGGAATGATGCTAGAAGGTGTTACTTTACAAACGCCGTTTATGTCTGACTTAGTGACTCTTGCAGACCCTACTAGCAAGTACAGTTTTTTAAATTATGCCAAGCTTAATAATCGCTTATACCCTTTTTATATTCGCGAGAGCTTTTTTTTACTGCGTAAAGAATACAATCTCTATTGCCAGTGGGTGTGCTCGCAGCTTAGCAACGTAAGCTTTGAGCAAAGTGTAACTAAGGTTGAGTTTTGCCAGCAAAGTGAGTGCTATACCGTTACCTGTAAAACCCCAAATGGGGAGCAACACTATGTTACGCGCCACTTAGTGCTTGGCACTGGCCCTGCCCCATACATTCCTGATTGCGCAGTGCAAAGTAATTCTAATAACGTAATGCACAGTAGCGATTTTTGCCACCGCCTTGATGAGCTAAAAGCAGCTAAACGCGTTACGGTTGTAGGAGCTGGGCAAAGTGCGGCTGAAATTTATCACACCTTATTACAACAAGCCGTGCCACAAGGTTTGCAACTAGATTGGATTGCGCGATCGCCGCGTTATTTTCCGCTGGAATACACTAAACTCACCCTTGAAATGACCTCTCCTGAGTATGTAGATTACTTTTATAATTTAAAAGCTGAGCAACGAGATTGGCTTAATCAAAATCAAAAAAACTTATTTAAAGGCATTAATGGCGATTTAATTAATGACATTTTTGACACCCTTTACGCGCAAAGCCTAGATGGGCCTATTTCTACCACATTTAAAACTAACAGCAAGCTTACTAATACACGTAAAAGTGCTGGTCGCTTAGTCACTGAGTTTTACCATCAAGAGCTAAATGAAGCCTTTGAAATAAAAACCGATTACTTAATTTGTGCCACGGGCTTTAAATACAAGCGCCCTGCTTTTTTAAATCCTATTGCACAGCAACTCCCAGAAGATGAACAAGGCCGCTACTTAGTTAGCCGCGAGTATGCGGTAGACACCGACCAAAAACGTATATTTGTACAAAATGCAGAGCAGCACACCCATGGCTTTGTAACCCCCGATTTAGGCATGGCGTGTTATCGCAACAGTATAATTTTGCGCGAAATACTCGGTTATGCGCCGTATCAGGTTGAGCAAAAAATTGCTTTTCAGTGTTTTGATTTAAGCGATGTAGAAACCCATTCACAGCAAAAGAGTAACGCCGCATGAGTTTACGTTTAGCGCTTATTTTGCTTACGGTTATTTCGGTAGTGTGCGACACCTTATTACTGCCGTTTTATCCGCAATTTTTTGCCAGCGAATTTTCTGTAAGTAACCCCACACTTATTGGCGTGTTTGTAGCTAACTGTTGTATTACCGTTATGCTCGCGCTGCCACTGTGGGCAAAGGTTGCCAAAAAATACCACGAGCTGGCTCTTTGGCTTGTAACGCAAGTGATTGCCGCCTGCTTTGGTTTGCTTTGTTATTTTGCAACTAACGTGTGGGAATTTTGGTTTTATTACCAGCTTATGTTGGTGCTTAAAGCCAGTTACCTGCTTATTTACCCGTTTGCACTGCGTTTAGAGCAGCAAAGTAAGCATCTTTCTATTATTGGCTTGTTTTCGGTACTTATGCACTTTGGTGCTATTGGCGGCGCGTTAGTGGGCGGGTACTTTTTTAGTATAAATGCACCGCGTTATGCATTGTTATTAAGTGCTGCGGGCGATGTTATACAAGTGCTGCTGTGTGCCTATTTAATGGTGAGCTTAAAGTTAGGTATTTATCAGCACGCGATTGAAAGCGAAAAACCGCGCACTCGTACGCCGTATTTTATTTGGCAGTTTTGTTTTATAAGCGTGGTTGTTTACTTTAGCGCCTTTTTAATTAGGCCGTTTTTTACTACCCATTGGCAAGGAATGAGCGCGCAAAGCAGTGCGTTTGTAAGTGCACTTGTGTACGCCATTCCTGCTTTTTCAGCCCTACTTATGCTGTTGTTTAACCACTTTAGGCAGCACTTACCTCTTCCTACGCTTAGCCGCACCAGTACGTTTTCGTGCGCGCTTATTTTTGGCGCTATTGGGCTTTATTTACAGGCGCAAGAGTCGGTGTGGTTAGTGGTTAGCTCTCGCGTTTTATACGGTATAGCGCTATTTCAAGTCATGGTTTTATTAGAAGTGATGCTATTTGCTAAAAGCGAGCCTGCTCACTACGGCAGTGATTTTGCCAAAGTGCATGTTGCGCAAAATATTGGCGTTATTTTAGCTTCGTTATTAGTGGGTATGAGCGTGGAATATTTTAATACCACCGTGCCTTTTTACTTTGCTGCCATTGGCTTTGCAAGCCTTGGCGCTATTTTGCTATGGCGCGTTAAATTTGTTGGCCAAGCTTCACACACAGCCACTTAATAATTAAAAAGATTTAGGAGTTTTTATGTATTTTTCATCTTTTGTAACCACGTTACAACACACTGGGAATGTGACTATGCGGTTACTACAGCAAAGCGATATGCCCATAATTTGCCAGTGGCTTACACTACCTTACGCCCATTTTTGGGGTATGAGTAAACACACACACGAGCAAATGTGCAGCGCCTACCAAGATATAATTAACAACCCGCACCATCATGCCTATGTTATTGAGCAAAATAATGAGCTGCTTGCCTTAGTTGAGCTTTACAGCCCAAAGCACGACAAACTACTCGCAGCCGCCTATGAGGTAATGCCAAACGATACCGGCATGCATATTTTACTTGCCCCAAATACACAGCCTAAACGCCATTTTAGTTTTGAAATAATGCAGTGCGTATTGCACAGTATTTTTACTCATAATGCCGATGCACGCGTAGTAGTAGAGCCCGACATTGCCAATAGTAAAATTCATACCTTAAATAAGCGTTTAGGCTTTGTGCATACTAAGCAAATAACCCTTGGTGATAAAAACGCCTACCTTGGGTTTTGTAATAAAGCTGCGTTTGAAACGCACGTTAATTTACATCACAAAGCGCAAACGCCAATAAACACCGACTATATAAAGTTTGAGCACTGGCAATGGGCAAACAGGCACTTACAAAGTAAAGCCATTAGCGAACTGGTACACGAGCGCTTATTGGTTGCAGAGCAAACCCCACAAGGTTTTAAAGTAAATATTGAAGGGGGTTATTTTATATTTAATGGCCGTGCTATGGCGCTTAATCATATAGATATAGACGAGCCAAGCATATGTTTTTATAACCTTAATAATGAGCAAGTAGCGCTTGATGTACTGCACTTTTTTAGCGTGCAAGGCCCCGCGCTGGGTTTAACTGGCGAGCGCTTAGCCACTTACCTTGAAGAGCTTAACGCCACACTTGCGAGTGCCTGTTATAAACGCGAAAACAACACCCTTAGCGCAGCCGAACTAGCGCAATTAGGGCTACAACAAATAGAGGCCGCAATGAGCGAAGGCCACCCTGCGTTTGTGGCTAATAATGGCCGTATTGGTTTTAGCAAAACCGACTTTTTACGCTATGCGCCAGAGGTGGGTAAACCGTTTAAAGTATTGTGGTTAGCGGCGCATAAAACAGTATGTGATTTTGCCTATAGTGAATACTTTAGTGATTACCCAAGCCATATTAGTGGTGAGCTTGATTTAACTACCCGTGATGCGTTTAACAAAGCGCTAAAAAAGCAAAACCTAAACCCCGACGACTACCTATTTATGCCTGCCCACCCGTGGCAATACCAACATAAATTAAGTGTGGTGTTTGCCAACGAGTTTGCCAATAACCGCTTAGTTTACTTAGGTGAAGGCGACGATTTATATCAAGCGCAGCAATCTATTCGCACCTTATATAACTGCTCGCATCCGCATAAGCCGTATTTAAAAGTGGCGCTGTCTATTTTAAATATGGGGTTTATGCGCGGGCTTTCGCGCGCTTATATGGCGGTAACCCCGGCTATAAATGATTGGGTGTTTAATAAAGTAAACTACGACCCCACGCTTAGTGCGTGCAATTTTACAGCACTAAGAGAGTACGCCACCTTAGGGTATGCGCATCATACCTTTGAGCAAAGCGCGTTGGGCGATACACCGTACCGTAAAATGTTTGCCTGTTTATGGCGCGAAAACCCAAACCATAACTTACAAAATAATGAGCAGCTCACCACCATGGCCGCACTACTGCACCTAGATAACAACGGTAAAAGTATGGCAGGTGCATTAATAGATCAAAGTGGTTTAAGCACACATGCTTGGCTGCAACACTATTTTAACGCCTATCTTATCCCGTTAGTGCATTGTTTTTATGCCCATAAATTAGTGTTTATGCCGCACGGCGAAAACCTCATTTTAAAGCTTAAAAATTCAGTTCCTGTGGGCGCCTACATGAAAGACATAGGCGAAGAAGTGGCGCTGCTTAATAGCAATGAACCTTTACCTGATGAGGTTTCGCGTATTCATATTGCTATGCCAAAAGAGCTTGAATTACTGAGCATATTTACCGATGTATTTGACTGCTTTTTTAGATACCTAGTGGCTATTTTAGTAAGAGAAGAGCGCATTACCGAGCACGACTTTTGGCACGGCGTTGCGCAAAGTGTTAAAGCGTATCAACAGGCTAACCCTGCCTTAAATGCGCGTTTTAAAGAGTATGACTTTTTTAGTGATGAATTTGCACACTCTTGCTTAAACCGCTTGCAGCTTGGCAATAATAAACAAATGGTTGATTTAACCGACCCAGCAGGCAGTTTACAGTTTGCCGGAAGTTTAAATAACCCGGTATCGGCAAAGTTGTATGGCTAAGCCTGTAACCCTTGCGCACTTTTTATTTTGCCCAAATGAGCCAGCTACTGCGGCTCATCCAAGCTTACATTTAATGCGCACATTAGCGATTCATTGCAAGGCGCATTACCCACATGCGCCTGGGCAATTTATTAGCCGGCATTTATATTTGCAGCTTTGTTGGCAAACTATTTATGCCTATTGTTATTGGCATACTTCTAAACAAAATGCACATAACCCCACGCAATTACAGCTTAAAATTAATGGCGCTTATAGCCGAGGGTTTAACCTCAGCGGTGCGCCTATATTAAGTAAAGCCGAGCAAAACACTGCACTTATTGAGTTTATTAGCTGTGTAGGTAAGTGGATAAATACCGATTATGCGCTGGGTGAAAAAGAGCAAGGGCGCTTATTAATCGTCACCCTTAACAGTGCATTTGAGCGCGCACATAGCTTACATTTAGCAAGCGCTGATCACACTACACATTGCCATCAACAGCTACACAATTTAATCAGTAATCACTTTAATTTACACACCCCATTTAAATTAACGCCTAAGCGCTTAACGTGCTGTCGTTATTTTTTAGCAGGTTATAACAAATGCCAAACCTGCCCTAAAAAGGATATTAAAACCAATGAACACACGTCTTAAAACGATAGACCTTGCCCGAGGTGCGAGCGTTTTTATTATGATTTTGGTACACACTTTATGGATGTACTCGAGCACAACGCTTCAAAGTGAGAGCCTATTTGGCGCTGTTATCCATATACTTGGCAAAGGCACGGCCTCGTTTTTAGTGGCGATGGGGCTGTCTATGGCGCTTTCGCGCAGGCAAACCCCCCTGCTGTTAATTAAGCGCGGCGTACAGCTTTTATTACTTGCATATTTAATGAATGCGGCAAAATTTTGGCTACCCATTGAGGTATTTAATACCATGCCCGAGGCGTTTATAAATGCCTATGGCTGGCAAAGCCCGCTTAGTGCTGGGCAGTTACAATTTATGGTGTTAACCGGTGATATTTTACAACTTGCTGGGGTGAGCTTAGTGCTGTTTGGCGCGCTTAATATAGCCCGCTGGAAAACCACATGGATTGCATGTTTAGCCATGGCTATTACACTTGTAAGCCAGTTTGTTAGGGGGCAGCAGTTTGCGCTTTCGCCTTATATTAGTGATTTGTTTTTTGCTAATAACTACCAAGTTTATTTTCCGGTATTTCCGTGGATAAGCGCTATATTAACCGGCTACGTGCTTGGGCGTGTATATATAAATAGCCAGCATAATGCAGCGTATTTATTTAATGTGTGTGCAAAGTTAGGGGCCGCATTATTAGTGATTGGTTCAGTGTGGTTATTTATTGATTTTAAAGGCCAGTTTGGTAACTTTTTTCACTTAAATGGCGGCGGTATTATTTATTTAGTGGGTTTAAATTTATGTGCGTTAGCGGCCATAGAGTATGTATTTGCTAATAAATTCAACGGCCCTATTACACGGGCTCTTTTGTATGCGAGCAAACATGTTACCGCTTTGTATGTTATTCAGTGGGTGCTTATTTGCTGGTTTATGGGAGTGTTCGGTTATCATACGCAGTCGCTTGTGCCAACGCTGTGCCTAATGGCGCTTATGAGTTTACTCACTTTTGCAGTACACAAAATGTATTTGCAAACTAAGCTAACCTTACTTGGTTTTAAGCAAAAACCTAAACGTGCAGCTTAAACTGTAAAGGGGCTTTACGGGCGCAGTTACACGCGCCCTAGCCTGCCTTTATTGCTTCAATTACTGTATTCATGCGCTTTGCCATTGGCCTATTTCGGTGATGGCACACATAAATATTTTCGCTAATCGGATTAGCTAAGTGGTGCGTTTTAATAAGCGCAGGTTTATTAAATGCGCTAACGGCATGCGCAGGTAAAACCGTAAAACCTAGCCCTAAACTTACCGGCTCCAGTATTAAACTTATCTGGTTAGAAAACCCCGTGCGTTTAATTTGATCAACATGTTCAAACTCACTGTAGTTTTCGCTTAGTAGGAGCTGTGCGTGGTGTTTTGCATCGGGGTGGCCAATAAAGCCAAGCTCACATAAAACCTCCCATGTTGGGTTTTTAATATGTGCTGGAGTTACTAATAATAAAGCTTCTTGACCAATTTTGTGGCTGGTAACTTCGCTAAGCGTGGGGGCTTGGGTTAAAAAGCCTATGTCGGCACTGTGGTTTGCCACCGCTTGCTCTACACTGGTATTAGGTGCAAAGCGATAATCAATATTAAGCTCGGTATGCTCAGCCTGTAATGCTAATAATTGGCTATAAAATTGTAGCCCACAACTGCCTGGCGATTGTATTTTTACTAGGCCGCTGTAAGGCGAGTCATCTTTTAATTGTTGTTCTAAAAATTGCCATTCTTTTAATAACAAACTGCCTTGCTGATACAAGTTTTGCCCATGCACGGTAAGGGTAAATTGTTTGCCGTGGCGCTCTAATAGCGCGCAGTTTACTTGCTGCTCTAGCTTTTTAATATGCTGGCTTACGCCTGATTGGGTCATAAATAAGCGTTCGGCGGTTTGGGTAAAATGATTTACCTCAACCAACGTACAAAACGTGTTTAACCATGTCGGGTTTATCATTACAAAACGTACTCAAAATGATGATTAATGATAATTTTACTTAATAAATACGGGTTCGTAAACTAACTCCATCAACTAATCACAGTTAAAGAGGAAGCATTATGAGTCATACATATCCACGTAGTTTTTCGCACATTGGTATTTCAGTACCAGATGTTGAAAAAGCCGTAGAGTTTTACACTAAGGTGATGGGCTGGTACACCATAATGGAGCCTACCGTGATCACTGAAGATAACAGCCCCATTGGCGAAATGTGTACCGATGTATTTGGCCCAAATTGGGAAAAATTTAAAATAGCGCACCTTTCAACAGGCGACCGTATTGGTGTAGAAATTTTCGAATTTAAAAACCAAGAAAACCCTAAAGACAACTTTGAATACTGGAAAACCGGTATCTTTCATTTCTGTGTACAAGACCCAGATGTAGAAGGCTTAGCGGAGCGTATTGTTGCTGCAGGTGGTAAAAAACGTATGCCAGAGCCACGTTACTACTACCCTGGCGAAAAGCCGTACCGCATGATCTACATGGAAGACCCGTTTGGTAACATCCTTGAGATTTACAGCCACAGCTACGAGCTTATTTACAGCGCAGGCGCTTATTAAACGTAGCTCGTTTAAAAAAGTTTAGCTAAAAGCAAAGGCTGCAGTATTTATTTACTGCGGCCTTTTTGTTTTAAATAGACTTGTAGATTATTAATTTGGCTAATTTAGGGATTGTTACTGCTAAATAAGAAAACAATTAAAATTAAAATGACACCCATTTCAAATGCTTTTAATTAAGATATACATAAGCACAAAAATAGCAGTGACACTAAAAACGACACCAGTTAAAAAACCAGACTCCCCTTCCTTACACCACGTACCAAGTGAAAACTGTTTATTACATTCTTGCTTTAATTCAAAAACACTCATGTTCTTATTTGTTTTCAAACGATAGCCAGGAAGAAAAATCTCACCAACTCTAAGTGCACTAAAGAGATTAAGGCAAAACAAAATGACCAATAGAACCGATATTAAGCTAACCATTTTAGGTCCTTATAATCCAATCAAAATTTTCAATAAATCTATCTACCTATTATTACAGCAATAAAATCTAATATAGTAGCCTTCATTGCTTGTATCAGAAAGGTGGATGTGACTATAAACTCAATTAAAATGACACCCATCTTAAATTCTTCACAAGAATATAATTTATTTAAGCTGACACCCACTTTAATTATTTCAAAAAATCGACTTAATTAAATGGCTAATTTAAAAATATGTAAGCTCAAGACATATTAAAAGGCATATACTGCGGTTATTTTAAAAATGTGCTGCTATTTATGTAGTTAACTAAATTTAGGGCACGCTGAAACCAGCATTTAGGCTGTTTTTTAAATGAAAGAAGGGTTTTTTAGGCTAGTAGCTTTTCGCAATTACTAAAATTAACTCGTCGCTTTTTATTTAAATGCTCGCAGTAATTTACATGTGATTGCGGCTTACCTACAGCGCCATGAAATACGCGTGTAAAGTCTTTAGTGAGTTTTAACCAGTTCTCTGGTGCTATGTTTACTCTTTCTAATAAAGGGAGCTGAGTGCTTTCAATAAAACCTGGTTTATCATCGCGAATAATGCGCCCTGTGAGCTCAACTAATTCGAGGTAATATTTAAGCTCGAACGGTAAACCTTTAGGCATAAATTTACAGGGTTTACCTGCAAATTTTAAAAGTTGTTTGGGTTGCTTTGCGTTTTTAGCGCCCTGAATGCGCTTTTGCACGCTGGTGAAGTTTGAGCTCTCGGGGGTTTTAGCTACTTTTGCTCTTATTGGGTTTAAATCAACGTAAGCCATGCAAGCTGCAAGGGCTGCTTCATCAAGAAGAGCTTGTGATTTAAATCGCCCTTCCCAAAATCGGCCAGTGCATTTATCTTCTTTATTAGCTTTTCGGGCAATGTGTTCGTTTAAAACGCGCATAAACCAGCTAATGCTAGATAACCTTTCTCTGTATTGAATAATAGTTTGGCTTAAAAAGTATCGCTCTGTACTGCTAAGCGCCTCACCTTGTAAAAATTTTTGTGTAAGTGGTGTGCCTTTACATAGCTTATGCCAGCGTAGCAATATAGCCTTGTCATTCAACCTATTCGCTTTTTTATCATCAACATAAAGCACAATATGCGTGTGATTACTCATAACTGCATAAGCACATATATCAATACAAAATATTTTAGCGAGGCTAAATAGCTTTTGTTCTACCCAGCCCCTTCGATGTTCATAAGATTTACCCGTTAATGAATCCTCACCGCATAAATAAGCATGACGTACACAGCGCGAAATACAGTGATAATATTTTGTATCTGCCAAACTTATTTGGCGTTTTCTTGCAATAGCCATGTGCACCTAGCTTTTGATGAACCAATTAAAAAAAGTAGATGCTTATTGCGTAAAGTGCAAAAATAAAGGTGGGTGTCATTATAAAAGTAAAGTTTCACTCGGGATTTTTTTCATATCTAGTTAAGCTTTAGCTTAGCTAAACATAATCATTAGCCTAATTTAGGAGTTTACGTGTTAGAAGCGTTATTTGTTTATGGTACCTTGTGCCCAGGGCATCCGAACGAGCATATTCTTGCTAATATTGGCGGTACATTTGAGCAAGGCAGTGTGGTTGGCAATTTAATTAACGAGGGCTGGGGCGCCAAAATGGGCTTTCCTGCACTGGTATTAGACGAAACAGGCCAAGAGATAAATGGCTATGTGTTTAGCTCAACTAATTTAAAAGATCACTGGCATGTGCTCGATGAATTTGAAGGCGATGCGTACTCACGCATTTTAACGCAAATAAAATTGTTAAACGGCGAATACGTTCTGGCAAATGTATATGCTCTTAACGTTAAGTAATCTATATAGCAGCGCTTTTTAAGCTAAAGCGCTGCTAGAATTTTTTAATTAACTGCAAAATCGCGAGTTTCTAAATAGCTTGGTACGTTTTTAAAACAGGCCTTTAGCTTACTTGCAAGCGTTGTGGTTACTGGCGCATCACATTTTAACTGGCCATTATATTTTCCGTTAGTTAGTGCTACTAAACTGAGTGAGTCATAGCTTGGTTTACTTTGTATTTTATGAATTACCACCCCCTGCTCTGCTGAAACCTTTATTAAATCAAACTCTTCTTTTTCAGGTTGTGTTATAGCGAGCTTTTTTACATATAACGGATTTTTAAAAGCCAGCTTTGTCGAAAACAAAGCCGTACCTTCGCGCTCAAAATGGCCATTAAACACGGTGGTATTTAATGTGGGTGTCAGCTTATTTATTAATAAATTCAAATCAAATTTGGTTGGTAAAATGGTGATCTGAGTTTGTTTTTTTAGTGATTCGTTTAGTGCTTTTTTGATTATTTTAAGATGGGTGTCATTGGTAGTTACTTCGTACACTATTTGGTAGTTGTGTGGGGGGGCGTATAAAGGCATGTGGCTGGCAAGTACTTTATCGCCGGCTAATATAAGCGCCATACCATGAAATCCCACGTAGCTGTGGGTTTTGTGTGTGTTATACGTGTTTTGTTGAGGGTCGCTTGCTAGTGCTGCGTTCGACAATAAAATAAAAAGTAGCAGTATGTGTTTCATGTTAATGCTCAAAAATAAATATAGCGTCACTATAAGCTGATTTATATGTATAAATAATCGATAATAAGTTGTTAGTTGTTTCCTTTTAATCAATACGTTTTGGCGCTATGCATTTAGATGACATTGAAAAAGTAATTCATATGGCGGGTTCGCAAAACCTGCACACAACCGCTAAGCATTTTAATATTACCCCAGGGGCGCTGTCTAAAACGCTAAAAAAGGTTGAGGCAAACTTAGCCACGGAGCTGTTTAATCGTGTGGGGAAAACCTTAGTACTTAATGATAAAGGCAAAGAGTTTGTTAAGCACAGTAGTGATTTAGTACATAATTACCAGCAGCTTACTAGCCGTTTTAAAAGCGATAATCATAAATTTAATGCAGTTATTGCAGGCCCTGCCATTTTACTTAAAAGTGGCCTTAAAAAGCTGCTTACACCCCTTAGTAACCTGCCCTGTTCGGTACGTATTAATAATGTGTTTGAAGGTGAAGCCATAAGCCAAGTTGCATCAGGCGCTGCGCATATTGCGCTAGTAACTCGCGAGGCACTAAATAATAGCTCACACGCTAATTTAGTGGCGGTTGATGTATTTAATACTGGGTTTAGTGTGGCTGCGGCCGCTGCGCATCAGCTAGTAAAAACAGGCTCTTTAACGCTTAATAAAAATCAATTACTAGAGCTTGCTTTTGCATGCCCTTTGTTTTCACCCCTGTGCGGCCTTGAGCAAGGTATAGGCTCCGACGGCTGGCAAGATGATATTGCACCGCGCAATATTGTATTTAGATGTAGCGATTACAGTGCATTAATAGAGGTGGTTCAAAGTGGCTTGGCGTTGGCGTATTTACCTAACTTTGTGATTGATGATTTAGGGCTTACAAAATTAACTGTAAAGGGGGTTAACAGTCACTACAGTGAAAACATTTTAATGATATACAAACCATCAAAGGCCGATGGTTGGCTTAATAAACTTATGCATTCTTTATAAAAAAGCGCTTAAAAATATAAAGCGCCTTAACCACTACATTAAGACGCTTTAGGATGAAAACTTTAATTTGCTAGCTATTAAAAGTTATACGCTAACGACATTTTAAATTGAGTTGGCGCACCTGGGTAAACCCATAAAGCGTTGTAGCTGCTTTCGGCGTAATCTTCATCAAAAATGTTATTAACACTTATATTAAGCTCGGTTTGTTCGGTTAAGTTAACGTTGCCAAATACGCCTACTAATTGGTAGCTTGGTAGCCTAAAACTTAAATCGGCGGCATCACCTAAACGGCTGCTGGTGTATTGGTAGCTTGCACCAAACTCAAGCTCTTTACCCATTACAGCTGTTTGGTGGCTAAGCGTAAGGTTTAAGTTATTTTTTGGTACATTAACCAGCGGGCTGCCTTTTTCAATTGGCACGCCCCAATCGGCATTAATAATGTCGTTTGCTGTGGTGGCATCTATATAGGCGTACGATAAGTTAAACGCGGTTGCATCAGTAATATAGGTGTTTAAATCAAGCTCAAACCCTTTACTATCGGCTTTACCAATAGGCGCTGAAAAACCAATGTTTACAGGGTCTGCCACTAACATATTACTTTTAGACGCATCAAAAAATGCCACAGTACCGTTTATGCCTAAGTATTCAAACTTAGCGCCAACCTCAAACGAGTCGCTGTATTCAAAGCCAAACGAGTCGCCGCTTGCATCTGTGCCGCTTAGTGTCAAAAAGCCTTCTGAGTAACTGCTGTAAAAGGTGAGTGCGTTATTTAGCTCGTACACTACGCCAACACGAGGGCTTACCTGGCTTTCAGAGCTGGTCGAAAACACGCCGCTGTTGGTTTCTAAAATATCTTGGTCTACGCTGTCAAACCTTAGGCCCACTAATAGCTTAAATTTGTCGGTAATATCCATTTGGTCTTGAACATAAATACCGTACGCCTTTTGCTCTTCGTCGTTTTCGTAAAGCAGGCTTACTGCTGGGCGTTCTACATCGTAATTTGGCTCAAAAATATCAACGGTATAAGTGCCGTTACCGCCTCTATAGCGAGAAAGCGCAGTGCGTAAATCGTACTTGTATGCATCGGCACCTATTAATAAATGGTGCGTAATACCGGCTGTGTCTACACTGCCGCTTAGCTCAAACTTAACACTTAAATCTTCTACTTCGTAGTCGCGATAACGCTGCTGGCGAGTAAGTGTGCGGCCATCATCAAATAGCGATTGGCGCGATGGCGAAAGCTCAGCATCTGACGAAAACCCCGTTAACGTAGAGCTGCGGTAGTTTGCACCGGCCACTAACGACCATTCATCGTTAATATCGTGATTTAAAGTAATTTGGTGCCCGCGCGAATACACCTGCGTGTCGCCATCGTTTGGGTTACCTAAATAGCGCGAGCTTGGTACGGTGTCAAAATCGTTATCGAGTACGACAACACCACGGTCAAATAACTGCGCTAAATCTACGTATTCAAACTCATAAGTCACACTGGTTGATGCGTTTATTTGATGATAAATAGACGGCGTAATTACCTTTTTATTGGTGTACACCTCATCGCGGTAGCTGTCGCTATCTTGCCATGCGCCATTTATTCTAAACGCGGTGGTGTCGTTAATGCCGTTAGTGTAATCGCCTTCAACGCGATTAAAACTGTCGCTGCCTAAGCTTAGTTTTAACTCACCTTGCGGCTCAAACTGTGGCTTTTTAGTCACAATATTTACAGTACCGCCGGGCTCTGAGCGCCCATAAAGTGCTGAGCCAGGGCCTTTTAGTACTTCAATGTAATCAATGTTAGATACATCACGCGGGCCGCTAAAACCACGCCCACCGCTAAAGCCATTAATTAAATAGCCCGATGGCATGTTTTCGTTACCCGAAAGGCCCCGAATAGAAAAGCTATCCCATAGTGCGCCACTGTTATTTTTACGCGAAATACTCGCTGAAAAATCGAGCGCGTCTTGTAATTTAGTAATGCCTTTTTGATCAAGCGCAGCACTGTTAACACTTACAATGGATTGCGGCATTTGCTTTTGAGGAATATCGCCACGGTATGCTTGTTTATAAGTAACCGATATTTTTTCAATTTCGTCGTTTTGCTCTTGCGCCACTGTTTGCGCACTTATGCCTAAGCAGGCTAAATAAACTAAAGAATACTTCATGATAATAGGGAAATCGAAGGTGTTATATTATAACAACAAGTTTAACATGTGTTACTTTATAACAAAACAACTTTTTAAAAAATCACAGAGCGATTAATTAATGCACTAGCGACTGCCCCGCCATCACGTTAGTATGGAGATCTCTTTAGGTTACATAACGATAATTACATGAGTATAAAAACAAACGCGTTAATCTATTTTTTAGCCTTTTGCAGTGGCTTTTGCATTATGGGTATTGAGCTATTAGGCGGGCGTATTTTAGCGCCTTTTTTTGGCAGTAGTGTACACATTTGGGGCAGCATAATTACCGTATTTATGCTCAGCCTTTCTTTTGGGTATTTACTTGGCGGTAAGCTAAGTACTAAAAATGCATCGCTTACAAAATATGGCTTAATATTTTTAACTGCCAGTATTATGGTGGTGCCTATTGCGCTTTTTTCGCAGCCAATAATGGAGTTTATTTTTACCCACATTGAAGATACACGCTACGGCTCGTTACTTGCCTCTACGGCTTTGTTCTTTATTCCTACCGTTATTTTAGGCATGATCTCGCCTTACTCGGTGCGTTTATTAGTCACCGACAGCCATAAAAGTGGCCAAGTGGCGGGTATTTTATATTTTGTAAGCACGTTGGGCAGCGCCTTAGGGACTATTATTACCTCGTTTTACTTTGTACTGGCGTTTGATGTAAACACCATTATAAGTGCCTTTGCGTTAACCTTGGGCCTGTTAGGTGTGCTGGCAATTACTGTTAATAGCCTTGCTGGTAATAAGGAGCTTGCCCATGCGTAACTGTTTATTATTTTTAGCGGTACTGTTTTCGGTTGCGGCGCACAGTAATGTAGTGCACGAGGAGCGTTCTTTATATCGCAATATTATTGTTGATGAAACACATGACCTTCGCTGCTTAAAATTTAATACAAAAAGTAGCCAAACCAGCCAAAGCTGTATGTACAAAAACAACCCCGACAAATTGGTTTTTAACTACACAAAACTTACGTTTGCCAGCCTTTTAGTAACCGACAACCCTAAAAATGTGCTTATTATTGGCCTAGGTGGCGGTACGCTTTCTAATGTCATTCATGCGCTTTACCCTGCAGCTAAAATTCATAATGTTGAAATAGATCCCGCCGTTTTAAAAGTAGCCCGTAACTATTTTAACTTTATAGAAAACGATGCGGTCACCTCAAGCGTGCAAGACGGGCGTATATTTATAAAGCGCGCAGCCATTAAAAAGCAAAAGTACGATTGGATTATTCTTGATGCGTTTAACGGCGATTATATTCCTGAGCACTTACTCACCAAAGAGTTTTTTGAAGAAGTAAAAAGCGTATTGGCCGAGGGCGGTGTAATTGCCGCTAATACGTTTTCGAGCAGTAAATTATACGAACATGAGTCGGCAACTTACCACGCCGTGTTTGGCGATTTTATTAACGTAAGCCGTGCTAATCGCTCTAACCGTATTATTTTAGCGGGTGTAAACTCTATGCCTACTGAGGCACAAATTAATCAGCGTATTAAAGCACTTAACCCGCGTTTAAAAAAATACGATGTAGATTTAAAAGCAATTAGTACCTATATGCAAAGCACCAAAAACAAGCAAGATTGGCCTGCCAATACAAAAGTGCTTACCGATCAGTACTCCCCTGCTAACCTCCTTAATTTTTAAATCCACAAATTTATTTAGCCCCAGTTTTGGGGCTTTTTTATTTGCAACACCTTCAATATTTACTTAGCACGCTAACTAATGCTAAAATACTTAGCATGCTAACTAATTTGAGGTGGTTATGACTACTCAAAAACCTTTTCACGAAACGCTCGATTTGACCATTATTGGTAACATGGGGCGGGTTCATAGGCTGTGTCGCGAGGCCATCACTTTAGCTGTAGAACCTTTAGGGCTCACGCAATCGCGCTGGACGGCGCTAACCCATATAAATATGTTGGGCGAGGGCATAACGCAGCTTGAGCTTGCGCAGAGTTTAGGAATAGAAATGCCCTCGCTTACTCGCACATTAAAGCAATTAGAAGAGCAGCTATTAATTACCCGTAAAGTTGATGAGCACGATAAACGCAGTAAAAAAATTTACTTTACCGAGCAAGGTGGGGCAATTTTACAGTCGCTAAACGAAAAACTCATTGATATTAAAAGCCAGCTATACAGCGGGCTAAGCACACAGCAACTCGATGCGCTTGCTTATGGCATCGTCAATATGGAAAAAAACGCACTAAACTGTATTAAAAATCAAAGTAAAGAGTAAGAGAGACAATGACACCAGATCAAAAATTTACTCGTTATGTAAGGCTTTCGTTAGCGGGTTTTGTTGTTATATTTATTTACTATTTAATTGCCGACATGTTTATGCCGGTAACGCCGCAAGCGCGGGTTTATCATCCTGTGGTGCAAATTGCCCCGCAAATAAGTGGCCGTGTTACTAAGGTATTGGTTAATAATAATCAAACTGTAAAGGCTGGCGATGTATTGTTTGAAATAGACTCAGGCCCTTATAAATTAGCGCTAGAGCAGGCACAGCTCGCCCTTGACGACGCCAAATTACAAAACAAACGTTTAGATACCAATGTAAAAGCACTGGAGGCGCAAATTTCGGCGGCCAAGGCAAAGCTGCACGAACAGCAATTACTAAATAACCGTGGCGAAGCATTATTTAAGCAGCGCTCTATTTCAGAGCAAGAGCTTGAAAGCATTAAAGCTAACTTTGAAGCAAGTAAATCAAATGTCGCCTCATTAGAAGCGCAATTGGCAGAAGCAGTACTTGCCCGCGGCGAAAGCGGCGCGCAAAACTTAGCGCTTCGCCATGCTGCAAACCAATTAGCACAAGCCGAGCTTAACTTATCGTACACCCAAGTACGTGCGCTAAGCGCTGGTGTGGTTTCTAACTTACAACTACTAGATGGCGCATATGCGGTAACGGGTAGCCCGCTTTTAGCAATTGTGGCTAATAAGGCCGACCTTGTTGCCGATTTTAGAGAAAAATCATTACTAAATATGAAACCAGGTAGTTTGGCGCAAGTGGTATTTGATAGCCGTCCAGGTGAGGTTTACAACGCGCATATAAGCACGTTTGAGGCAGGCGTAAGCGATGGGCAACTCAGTGCAAATGGCTCACTTAGTAGTACCGAAACCAGTAATCGTTGGGTGCGCGATGCTCAGCGCCAGCGTATTCATTTAGTGATGCCAGATAACGCTAAATTAATTGCTAATATGCCAAGTGGTGCGCGTGCCACTGTGCAACTATTGCCAGAGTCAACAATTGGGCAGTGGTTAGCGTCGGCTCAAATTAGGTTTATTAGCTGGCTACACTACATTTATTAATGGAGGCCGTATGACTCAAGCTGTTAGCCAAGCACCGCAATTAGACTCAAACGGTTTACGCCAAGCGCTGCGCATAGCCGGTGGCTGCACCATAGGGTTTACTATTAGTAAATTAATGAACTGGCCATACGGTATATTTTTTACTGTTTACCCCATGTTGCTACTTGGTTTAGTGCCGGTGTTAAATAAAAGCATTGTGCGCCAGTTTTTAGCCAGTGCCGCCATTAGTATTCCAATGGTTTTAATAATGCAGGGCTTGTTTTCGCACCTTCCGGTACTGATGACCGTTATTGTATTTTTAGCGTTTTGCTTTTTGTTTTATCAAATGAGCTCAGGTGCGGCTTTTTTATTTGGCGCACTAGGCGTGGTTGGGTTGTCAATTCAACTGCACTTTTCAAGCTATGTAACCGGTACAAGTAGTGTATACCCGCTTATTTTAAGTAATGGTTTGGCTACTATTCTCTCTATTGTTATTGCGTTTGTTATGCATGGTGTTTTTCCTGATGTAACCGCGCGTGCCGTGAGAGCGGTACCCGCTAAAGCCAAAGAAAGCATTCGCCATGAGGTATTATTATGCGCAACGGTTGCTACGCTTTCGTTTGTGGCGTTTCAAGTTCTCGATTTACAAGATTCAATATCGGCGCAAGCCTCATCGGTATTAATTTTGTTTTCGCTGTGCTGGAAAGCCGCAGGTATGGCCGGTTGGCAGCGCGCTATTGGTACATTAATTGGCTGTAATGCTGCGTTGTTGGCGCAAGTGTTATTGTATAATCACTCTGACTTTTTATTGTTTCCGGTGCTTATACTGTGGACGTTATCGTTTGTATTTAGCCGTTTTCATATTATTGGTGGCGGCGCACCGGGCATAGGGTTTGGTGTGTTAACCACGTTTGGTATTTTGTTTGGCAACTCACTAGGCCCCGGGCAAGACCTTGTTTATAGTGCCATGTATCGCTTTAGCTCTGTTGCGGTGGCTATTGTGGCAAGTTTATCTGCGGTGTATGTAATGCACCATATATTAAATCGCTTTAGTGCCACCCGCCATCATACCTACGAATAACCCACTTACGCCTACGGTTAACTATTAGCTGTAGGCGTAAATTAAGCATACTTTACTGTAAAGCCTTATAAACTTAGTGAGTTATAACTTAATGTTACCGCGCAGGGCTTTGGTTTGCCCATGTTTGGTTTTTTTATCCATGCGCTTGCGCTGCGAGTTACGGCTTGGCTTGGTTGCGCGGCGGGCTTTATTTACCTTGGTTGCGCTTAAAATTAAATCTTTTAAACGTTTTAGTGCATCTTCTCGGTTAAGCTCTTGGGTGCGAAAGCTTTGGGCTTTAATTACCACCACGCCCTCTTTGGTGATCCGAGAGTCGTTTAGCTTTAATAAACGTTCTTTGTAAAAATCGGGTAACTTTGAGCGGTTAATATCAAAGCGTAAATGAATGGCGCTGGCTACTTTGTTAACGTTTTGGCCACCGGCACCTTGCGAACGTATAGCAGTTAGCTCTAGTTCCCATTCATCTATAGTGACAGTATTTGAAATAGTTAACATTACGTTCAGCTCTTATCGACAAAAATGCAGTATAACATTTGTAACTATATTTGTGCTGAATCAGCTTAAGTTATAGAACTATAAAGTATTTATACTACTTTATAGCCTAAATACACCTAATACTTTAGTTATGTATTGGCAAGCGCTTACATTTAGTTTTTAATGGCTTTAATTAAATAATAGGAAACGCCCAATGAAAAAAATAATTTTATCACTTAGCTTATTAGCTATGAGTTTTTCAAGCCTTGCTGAAGATATTAGCGAAGGCCAATTACAAAGCTACATGAAAGCACTGCCGGCTGTTTCTAGCTGGGCTAGCAGCCAAGATTCGTTAAAAAACCTAGATTTAGCAAGCATGCTAGGTGGCTCTGCTGATCAAAATGTTGAAGAGCAAAGCTCACTTGCTAATAGCGCATTAAGCATGATTAAAGAGCAAGGCTTATATAAAAGCTTTGCCGATATTACTAACCGTTACGGTTTTTCGCCTGAAGAATTAGTATCTGTTGGCTCAGAAGTATCTATGGCTTACATCGAAAACCTTAAATCGGGTCTTTCAGCTGAAAACCAAGAAACAGCAAATAAAGTAATGGGCGGCCTGCAAAGCCTTAAAAGTGCTAAAAGCAGTGACGCTAGCTCGTTAATGGGCTCGTTTGGTAAGGCTTCAAGCGCGGCTGAAGAATCTACAGACCCACTAGTAAGCGAAAACAACCTTGAACTTGTGAGCGAGTACATGCCACAGCTGCAAAAGATTTTTGCACTACTATAATTTTACAAATAACCTAAACGTAGGTTAAGTAAACACGTACATAAAAGGTGGCATTTGCCACCTTTTTTAATGCCTAAATCTCAAACAATACCAATCCGCATAATTAAATGGTTAAGTATTATTGCTGATTGGTATAATTACGACATTTTACGAATTGTACTCAGCGGTGCTATTCGTAAAATCCAATGCAGAAATGCCCACGGCCAGCTTGGTACAAAGCTGTTGGCTTTTTCTTTATTTATTGCTTTTACCAGTGCTTTGCAGCCAGTTTCGGTATCAACAATAAACGGCACTGTTTTTACTTTTTCGTTTATTTCGCTTCTTATAAAACCTGGATGTACACAGCTTACTTTTATAGGCGTGTGCATTACATCTATGCGTATGCCTTCACTTAATGAGGTAATAGCCGCTTTAGTCGCGGCGTAAACAGTCATGGCGCGCCTAAAACCACGTACAGCACTAATAGATGAAATAGTCACTAAATGACCATGGTTTTGCGCTCTAAAAATTTCCATTGCGGCCTCAGCTTGCGCAAGTGCGGCCACAAAGTTAGTTTGTGCGGTTTGTTTGTTGGCATTAAAATAACCCGTACCAATAGAGGCTCCTTTGCCCATACCAGCGTTTATAATCACTCTATCAAGGCCGTTAAGCTCTTCTTTAAAGGCGTTAAATACGCTAAATACTTGCTCGTGGTCGTTAACATCAAGCACTTTTATGCTAATGGTTATATTTGGGTTTATTTGTTCAAGCTCACTTTTTAGCTGCTCTAATAGCTCAAAGCGCCGAGCACATAAAGCAAGATTACAACCTTGTTTTGCAAACTCTTTTGCCATGCCTTTGCCTAAGCCTGAACTTGCACCTGTTATTAGTATGTTTTTGCGCATATTTAGATCCTTAGGTGTATGTAATTAATTTTTGTTGTGGGTGGCACTCTAAAAAGTGATGCTCATTTAAACTGCTAATGCTTAACTGACGGTTTGCCCCTTTGCCGCGCGCCACTACTTTGGTTACGCCTGCGTTTACTAAGCTCCAATTAATATCAATAAAGCGCTCGAGCTTTAGCCCCATTAAATGGCTGGTTAGAATGCTAATAGGCCCGCCAGAGGTATAAATAATTACTTTTTTACCGTGGTTTTCATTGGCTATTTGTTCAAGCGCGCCAAGTACACGCGCAGTAAATGCATTAAAGCTTTCGTTATATTGAGTGCTGTCGGGATTGAGTACCCATTGCTGTATGGCGCTAATAAATACCGTTTTAAAGTATTCCATAGGCTCGGCTTGTTTGCTAAGTGCCGCGCGAACTTGGCTTGGGGTGGCAAGCTGTGGGTTATAAACGGCTAAAATATGCTCGTGATCGTATTCGTTTAATCGCGCATCGTTTATTAGTACCGGCGCATTATTAGCACTTACTAAACTCAGCTCTGCGGTTTGATTATGGCGCAGCATACTGCCAGCAAATACAGCATCGGGTGTTAGCTGCTTTTGTGCTAAATATTCACCTAGTAGTGTGGCTTGCTGTTGCCCTTTTGTTGAGAGCGTATCGTAATTATCAGCCGAAAAACTGGCCTGCCCGTGGCGTACTAAATATAAAATGCACATTAGACTTTACCTTGGTTGTTAATGGCTTTTTTACAGCGCCATAAAAGGTAATGTACAAACACCCAAAAGTGTTTAAAGGCTGGGTTTTTAGTTTGCCCATGGTGATAGCGGTAATAAATTTGCTGCACAATGCCGGCAAGTCTAAATAGCCCGTACACTTCGTAAAAGGTAAAGTCATCTACGGTTATATTCATTTTTTTACAGTAGTAGGCCACCACTTCTTTGCGCGTTAGCATGCCCTCTAAGTGAGTGGGTTGACGGCGCGTGGCTTGGGCTAAAAAGTCATCTCCTGGCTCTACCCAGTAAGCCAATGTATTGCCCAAATCCATAAGTGGGTCGCCAAGGGTGGCAAGTTCCCAATCTAAAATACCCAGTACGTTGGTGTAGTCGTTTGCATTAAGCACAACGTTATCAAACCTAAAATCGTTATGTGTTATGCAAATACGCTCGTTACTTGGCATGTTGTTTTCAAGCCACTTAATGACTTTTTTACCGCTGGGTACATTCCAAGTTTTGGCTTTAGTAAAGCGCTCGCTCCAGCCGCTAATTTGGCGCTGGGTGTAGCCTTCGCCTTTGCCTAAATGGCTTAAATTGGCCTGTTTGTAATCTACTTTGTGTAACTCTACTAGGCAGTCGAGTACGTTTTCGCACAGCTTTTTGGTGCGCTCGGGCGTGGGGGTTAATCCGCGTGGTAAATTTTTACGCGGAATAATACCCGTAAGCTTTTCCATAACGTAAAAGTCGGTGCCGAGTATGTTTTCATCGTCGCAAAACGCCTCCATATTTGGCACATAGCTGTAAACTGGTTTTAGCGCTTGCTGTAATTTAAACTCGCGGCCCATATCGTGTGCGCCTTTGGCTTTGGTGCCTTTGGGCGCACGGCGTAAAATAAGCGATTGCTCTGGGTACTCTAGGCAGTAGGTCCAGTTTGATGCCCCCCCTGCGTATTGAGTAACACTTGGCTCGCCAGTTAGCTGTGTAAGGTGCTGTTTAAGCCAGGCATCTACTTTTGGTGTGTCGAGCTCTTCGCCTTGGCGTACGTTTTTGGCTTGATCTAATAATTGTGTGTTCATTGTTAGCCTTTATTATTTTGATTTTAAACGTTGCATAGAGCGTGTTTTTTTCAGCATGTTTTTAATGTACCACTCAACGGGGAGTAGTTTTTTCATTAAAAAGGCCTGTTTACCTAATTTATGGGTCAAAATTAAAAATGGGCGGTTAAGCGACTGCTGATAAATAATATCGGCAACTTGCTCTGCGTTTATGGGGGAGCGCTCAAAGGCACGGTTAAGCATGGTTTTCATGGCCGGCTCGCTGGTGCGCATGGATTCATCAAGATTGGTTTTAAAAAAGCTCGGGCACACAACACTTACATCTATATTATCGTGGGCGAGTTCGAGCTTTAGGGTTTCGCTAAAGCCTATAACCGCCGCTTTTACGGCGTTATAACTGCTCATAAACGGAATAGGGGTAAGCCCTGCTTGTGAGGCTATATTAATAAAGTAGCCACCGCCTTGTTGCACAAAGGCGGGGTAAAACGTTTGGCACACCCGCACCATAGAGAGCAAATTAATATCCATAATCCACTGCCATTGCTCAAGCGATTCGCCCTCAAGCGAGCCGCCCGTGGCAACGCCTGCGTTATTAATGACAATATCTACGCCCTGCCACTTGGTTTGGATAATATCGTAAAGCCCCTTTACATCTGCTTGCTTGGTTACATCACAGGCGTAAAAAAAGGCATTGCTTTTTAGTGCTTGCAGCTCACTAATGGTTGTGGCTGCACGCTCGGCGTTTATATCGGCAATACAAATTTGTAAGTTAGCGCCCAAATTACTTGCGTAACTCAGGGCTAACGCTTTACCCAGCCCTGTGGCTCCACCTGTTATTATTAGTCGTGTTTTCATGGTGTTGCCTTAGCGGTATTTGTTAAGTTCGAGGCGCGAAACCATGCCCATATGTACTTCGTCTGGGCCATCTGCAAGGCGTAAAATACGCCCCATTGCATTAAACGAGGCAATAGGAAAGTCGCTCGACACTCCAGCGCCACCAAACACTTGTATTGCCATATCTGAGACCATTTGCAGCATATTAGGCACTACTACTTTTATGCTCGATATTTCGGTCATGGCGTGTTTAACGCCTTGAGTATCTATTTTCCATGCCGCGTGTAGGGTTAATAATCGGGCTTGGTCTATTGCCATACGGGCTTGCGCAACGCGTTCTAAATTACCGCCTAATTTAAGTAAGGGTTTACCAAAAGCGCTGCGCGACAGCCCGCGTTTAATCATGAGCTCTAAACAGCGCTCTGCTGCGCCAATTGCGCGCATACAATGATGAATTCGCCCAGGCCCCAGGCGCCCTTGTGCGATGGCAAAACCTTTGCCTAACCCTAAAATAAGATTTTGTTTTGGTACGCGTACGTTATTAAATTCCATTTCGCCGTGGCCGTAGGGGGCATCAAAATCGCCACAGGCACTTAGCATACGCTTAATGTTTACACCGGGTGTGTTTAGCGGCACAAGTACCATTGAATGCTGGCTGTGTTTATCGTTTTCGGGATTAGAAAGCCCCATAAAAATAGCCACCTGTGCATTAGGATGACCAAGGCCGGTGGTCCACCACTTTGTGCCATTTAAAATAAGCTCGTCGCCATCAACATCTATGGTTGCTTGCATGTTTGTCGCATCTGATGAAGCGACATCGGGCTCGGTCATGGCAAATACTGAGCGAACATCGCCATTTAATAATGGGGTTAACCACTGCTGTTTTTGCTCATCATTTGCAAAATGATAAAGCACTTCCATATTGCCGGTGTCGGGGGCATTACAATTAAATATTTCTGATGCAAATAAACATTTACCCATTTGCTCTGCAATAGGGGCGTACTCTAAGCAGGTTAAGCCTTGTGCTAGTTCTGCATCGGGTAAAAATAAGTTCCACAGGCCAGCGGCTTTTGCTTTAGTTTTTAATGGCTCAATGTGCTCACTTAGTTGCCAAGTGGTCCAATCGTTTGAATTATTTTTAGCATGGTTATGCGCAACTACTGCTTGCTCAATAGGCAATACGTGTTCATCCATAAAGGCGGTTACCCGCTTTAGGTAGTCTTGGCTTTTTTGGCTTGGCTCAAAGTTCATTAGGGTTGCCTGTTTATTTTTTAGTTAACCCAGCATAAAACATTCGCCCCAATGAATTAAATGAAATATATTACCAGTTAAGTGTGAATTACATTCATAGTTTGAGTGGGTAATAATGATTGAAGCTAAAAATATTCAGCAGTTAGATTTAAATTTACTTAAAATATTTGAATGCCTATACCGTGAAAAAAACATGAGCGAAACCGCAAAGGTGCTGTACATAACGCCCTCAGCAGTTAGCCATGCTATAAAACGTTTGCGCAGTGTATTAAACGATCCGTTATTTGAGCGCCAAGGGCAATTAATGCTGCCCACCCCTGCGTGCCAACGTATGGCACCTGAGCTAATAGATTTACTCGAAAAATTACGCCAAGTGCTACAAGCCTGCGGTGACTTTAATTTAGCGACCACTGCGCAAACCTTTAAAATAGCTCTGCACGATGCAATAGAGCCTATTGTTTTGCCTAAATTGCAACTTGCACTGGCAAAACATGCTCCCAATGCAAGCTTAGCGAGCGTAAAATTAAGCCGTGAAGATATGCATAAGCAATTAGCTAATCATCAAATAGATATGGCAATTGATGTAGCACGGCCAATAAAAGCGCCCATTAGCCATGCTGTTCTCTCAAGTGATCACTTTTGTGTACTCATGAAAAAAAACCACCCGCTTAAAAAGCAACTCAATATAGACAATTATTTAGCGGCTAAGCATGTTGCGGTATCTAACCGAGCAACCGGTACTGTTATTGAAGATATTGCGTTATTGCAATTGAGTTTTAATAGGCAGGTGGCTATACGTTGTCAAAATTATTTTGCCGCGAAAGAGGTAATAAAAGACGCGCCATTTTTACTTACTTTACCTTCAATGGTGGCAAGCCAACTGCTAGACGACACGCTAATAGCACGGCCAGTTCCCACCACTATGCCTGCTATTTATCAGCATTTATATTGGCATCAGAGTACTGATAAAGACGACGCTTTAGTATGGTTACGTGGGCAAGTGCAGCCTATTTTTAAACGTTAATAGCTATAAAAAAAGCGCCAAACTTAGTGAACTTAATTTGGCGCTTCGCATTATTTTTTAAGCGTTTACAAGGCGTTTGTTTTTAAACTTAAGCCCAGCAATTAATAACAGCGGCCCAATAAACATGGCAAGGCCATATACACCGCCTGTTACTGCGTATTCTGGCTTATTTAAAAAGCTTATAGCAATTAAAATAGCCAACGATGCGTTTTGAATCCCTACCTCAATCCCAAGTGTTAGCGAATCGGTCAGGTTAAGATTTGAAAGCTTAGCTATGAGCAAGCCAATGACCATTGAGCCAATATTTAATGCAAGGCAGGCCCAAAATACAGCATCAAACGAGCTTGCCAGTAAGGCGCGTTCTTTTATTACTAGCGCGGCTATCATGGCGAGCATAAAAAATAACGAAAAACGCCTAAAAAACGGCTCACTTTTAATCGCAAATTCGCTTTTAAAATGGCGCAGGCTTATCCCTATGGCTACAGGCACTAAGGTGATTACAAATAGCCCAAGTGATGTGGTTAATATAGAAAAATTAGCATCGTCTTGCGGCGCAAATTGGTGCATGGCAAAGCCAATAATAAACGGGGTGGTAATAATACTAATAGCAGTTGAGGCAGCGGTTAAGCTTACCGACAGCGCTAAATTAGCCTTTGCCAGCTGGCTCACTACGTTTGACATAGTACCACCCGGGCACGCGGCTAAAATCATTAACCCTATTGCTATAGGCGTGGGTAAATTAAGTAAATAACACAAACCTAAAGCCAGTAGCGGCATGGCAATAATTTGGCCTAGTAAGCCCATAGCAATTGCTAAGGGCTTTTTAAAAAGCCGCGTAAAGTCGCCAACTGTAAGCCCAAGCCCCATGCCAAACATAATAAGGGCAAGGGCGAGTGGGAGTATGATTTCTGTTAAAAATGATGCGTTCAAATTAGGCGGCCTCTGTTGTTTTTAATGCCAGCACTTCGTAGTTAAATGAGTACGGGGTTAGCTGCGTTTTTATCTGTTGTTGCAGCGCGTTTAACTCATCTTCATTAACTAAAATTGTGGCTTTTATGCCTAACTTTTTATCAGCAAACACATTTATTTGCACGGTTTTGTTGATTAATTGCTCGCTAAGAGCCTCTGTAATGGTTTGTTTTATTTCTAGGCAAACCAGTTCAGGCTTATAAATTTTACCTACGGCAGTAAGCGGTATTTCATCAATTATATAAATAGCTTTTGGTATTGCTGCTCGCTCAGGTATGTTGGCGCTAACATACGCGGTGAGATCATCAAGCTTAAGCGTACTATTTGGGCTTAGCGTTACGTAAAGTACCGGCACTTCGCCTGCGTAGCTGTCGGGGCGGGGCACGGCGGCTGCAAGTGTTACATCGGGGTGGCTGGTTGAGGCATCTTCTATCATTTTGGGGTCTATATTGTGCCCGCCTCGTATTATTAGCTCTTTTTGCCTACCACATAAAGATACATACCCGCTCTCATCTATTTTTCCTAAATCGCCGGTTCTAAAATACTGTTGGCCGTTTTCATCAACTACCCATGCGCCTTGGTTATGCGCATCTTCTACGTAACCGGGAAATACGTTATTACCGGTTATTATTATTTCGCCAACATCGAGTGTATCGCAAATTTTAACAAGCGTGCCTTGCTCGTTTATATCGGCAATTTTAAGCATAATACCAGGTATTGGCAGCCCTACAGAAGCCTCTTTATTTATTGGGTTTACAGGCATTAACGTACTTACTGAGCTGCCCTCAGTTGAGCCATAACCCTCTACCAGTGGGGTGTTTGTGAGTTTAGTAAACAGGGCTTGTAAATCTGATGAAAGCGGCGCGGCCCCACAAATGGCAAACTTCATTTTAAGCGGTGGCACCGATATTTTTTGCGAGGTAATTTGCTCAACCATAGCCGCGTAAACCGTAGGTACGGCGGTCATAACGGCTACATCGTAATTATTAATTAGGGTGAGTAAGTTTTGAATGATGTTTTTACCTCTAAAGCCTGAAGGGCTTGCGAGTAAAATTTTACAGCCTTTCATAACCGAGGCAATGCCTGTTGCCACTGCCGCATTTACATGAAATATGGGCAAACCTACTAGCATGGTATCGCCTGCGTTTACTGGCGAAAGTAAATTAACCTGCCCTGCATTGGTAAGCTGGTTTAAATGTAAGTGCTTGGCAAGTTTTGGTAAGCCGGTGGTACCACCCGTATGAAAATACGCGCACACATCGCTTTGCTCAGGCAAAGTAAAATTAGCTGCTTGCGTACTTTGCGCCGCGAGTAATTTTTTAAACCCATACACGGGTACTTTATTATTTTGCGAACACGCTATGTCGTCACCAAATAAGCTAATAACCGCTTTTAGGCCAGGTATATGATCTTTAATTGCCATTACTTTTTGCCAAATATCGCTACCAGGGACTGGGCCTAGGGCAATAATTACTTTGGTATTGGCTGAGATCATAATTTCTTTCATTATGGACTCATCAAGCAAGGGGTTTATAGGGTTTGCAATGCCAGCGGCCTCTGCTGCCCAAAGCGATACATAGGTTTCAGGGAAGTTAGGTAATACCAGCGAGGTTACATCGGTTTTTGTTATACCTAACGAGTGCAATGCATTGCCAAGCCCTGTTACGTTATTGGCAAGCGCTTTGTAGCTCATTTTACGGTGCGGATTAGCAAAGCTTTTACCTTTAAAGGTCATTAAAATGCGGTGAATTAGCTTTTTTGCAAACGGAATTTGCGCTTCGCTAATGCAGTCGCCATCTAAAATGTATTCAATAGCGGTTGCATCACCAAAGTTTTTTGCCGATTGTAAAATGGCATGATAAGTAGAGCGAGGAAGTTGCTCTGGTGATATTTCAGCAAGGTTTAAATTGCCAACATCGGCGTGGTTTTTAATTGTTGTTATATTCATAAAACCCTCAACGTATCTTTATAATGTGTGTGTTTGCGTGTGAGTGCATAGTATTTAAACGCGGCTTTGGGTGTGTGGGCCATTACCGCGCAAATTTTAGTCTATCAAAATTAAGCTATTGCCAGTGTTTTAATCTAAAAAGCTGTTATCTTTTGCGGCAACAACCTGATACATGGGCTGAAAGTTCCCCCATGTAACTAGCTCTGAGCCATTGGCTTGTTTAGTGTGTAGCGCAACATCGTGAGAAATAAGCTTAGGCTCGCCTGCTGCTTGCGCTAATAATTGGCTTTGGCAGCAGCTATCTAGCAATACAAAATTGGCAACTGCGGCATCAACCGACGAACCAACGGTAAGTAAACCATGGTTTTGCAAAATAACAGCGCAGTGATCAGCCAGTGACTTAGCTATCATATCGCCCTCTTCGCTGTCGGCCACTACGCCGCTAAATACATCAAATACACTGTGGTTTTCGTAAAATACGCAGGCATCTTGCGAAATTGGTTTAAGTAACTCTCCTAATGCCGAAAACGCACGGCCATAACGTGTATGGGCATGGGCTACTGCGTTTACGTCGGGTCGCGCCATGTGTATGCGTGAATGAATAGCAAACGCGGCATTATTAATCGGTGTGCTGCCTTCAATAATATTACCTTTATGATCAACCCGAATAAGATCTGACGCTTTAATATGCGCAAAGTGCATACCCACAGAGTTTACCCAAAAAGTATCGGGCTCTATGCAGTCGCGAAGTGTTATGTGCCCCGCAAGTCCTTCATCAAAACCGTACATGGCAAATACTCTAAACCCTGCGGCTAGGCGCTGTTTTTCGTAGCTGCGTTGCTCCTTAAGGGTATTAAATTTAGGCGGCATAATAAGTTTAAATTTGTCGCTGCCTATGGTCATTTTTGCGGCTTGCTGCTCTAGTGTATTGCTCATAATAATCCTAAATTAAACTCTGTTGACTTTAGTTTAGTCTCGCTTAAGATAAATAGAAGTGATGTTAATTAATGGTTAAACATAAATACTATGCATGGAAAGATAGATTTAAACCTGTTTGTAATACTTAAAACGGTATATCAAGAGGGCAGTATTACCACTGCAGCGGATAAACTGCATTTAACGCAACCTGCTGTTAGCCATGCGCTTTCCCGCCTTAGAGAAAAGTTTGACGACCCATTATTTATTCGCCACGGTCGGCGTATGGTGCCCTCTCCTTTTTGCCAAAAAATAATAGCGCAAGTTATTGAGTCGGTTCAGGTATTAGAGTCAACCTTAAATAGCGAACGGCTTTTTGATATAGCCGCCTTTAAGCGCGAAATAAAATTTGGCTTTAGAGATATTTTAGAATCGATATTTTTTCCGCCGCTAATGAGCGACCTACTCACAAACACCCCCAATATCACGATTAACAGCCGACAGGTGTCGCATGTTGATATGGAAAAATCACTCGAAAACCAAGAGCTCGATATAGTCATTGATGTGCTTACCCCAACGAGTAACCACATAAAAAACACCTTTATTTGTAATGAGCATTTTTCGCTAATTTGTAGGCACGATCACCCAATATTAAATGATTTAACCGTACAAAATTACGCAAAGGCATCGCACGCGTTGGTGTCGTTAAAAGGCGCGCAGGTAGATATTATTGATATGGCGCTGGCAAAGCATGCACTTGCCCGTAATGTAGTGCTTAAATGTGAACATTATTTTGCGGCGACTAAAGTGATTAGCCAAAGCGACATGATAATGACCATGCCAAACGCGTACGCGCAAGTATTAAAAGAGCAAATGCCTGTGCATGTAACTAGCTTGCCGTTTGATGTGCCGTTAATGCCTGTGCACATGTATTGGCACGAACAAGCCGATGACGATTTAGTAAATAGTTGGATGCGAGAAAAGCTGCTAGGTTTAGCCCAGCAACTTATCCCTGCTGACAAACTTAAAAGCGGTAATTAAATTGTGCGTGATAACTACGCCCACGCTCTGATAAAAAACGGTGTGCGTAGCTAATTACTGGCACATCATTGGCCTGCGAAAAAGTGTGTTTATCGGTTAAATTTTTAGCCAATAACGCTACCGACCAATCTCCTTCACTGCTACCTAGCTCTATGCGTAAATTTAGCTTTTCAAAAGCGCTTTGCTTGGCTATTGGGTCAAGATCTTGCTCTAAAAAGTAATCGTCACTAAAGTTAAGCGCTAAATTGCTACTTAAAGTTAAATTAGAAAATACCTCGGTATTGTAATCAATCGCTATATTGCCTGAGTAATCGGGAGCAAACGCGCCAGTTTGCCCGGTTAAATCTTGAAACGCTTGGCCAAGTAGCTCGCTTTGCATAACCGTTGGCGATGCACTGGCGTATTGTTCGTATTCAAAATCAAGCACCGCAAGGTTTGCCGATAGCTGCCAACTTTGATTTATTGCCCAGCGCGAATCGAGCTCAATCCCTTTTACTTTGGTTTCGGCGGCATTTTTAACTACAAATGCATTACCATTAAATTCAGATACTTGTAGGTCATCGTACAGGGTGTAAAACAGTGTAGCATTTACTTGTAGAGTATTTTTAATTGGCTCGGCTTTTATGCCAAATTCAAAGTTTGTGGCTTTTTCGTCGTCAAACTCAAAGCCTGAGTTTTCATCAACCGTGTTACCTTGTGAGCCATTTAAGCCAGAGCCATCAAAACCACCGGCTTTGTAGCCTATGCCAGCGCTTGCAAATAACATGGTGTTGTTAAACCCTAAATATTGCACACTAATATTGGGTGATAAGTGCGATTCATCACGCTTAGCGTTAAGGTTATGTACCCCCGCGCCCGAAAGCTGCCCTGCAATAGTGGGCGCAGCGGCATTAGCAAATTGTTGTACGGCTTGCGGTGTGTTTGGCTCAAATACGCTATACACACTTTGTACGCTGCTTACTTCTTTTTCTTCTTTTTGATAACGCAGGCCAAAATTAGCGCGCCATTGCGCGTTTACATTCCAAGTAAGGGCGGTAAATGCGGAGTAGCTTTGTTGGTCTTGATCAAACAGCGCATTTACGCCCAATGATGTACCCACTAAATCAGGAATAAGTAACGATGCGCCAAATAAAATATCGTTTGGGTGTTTAAGCTCGCTGCTCATGTAAAAAATGCCCGCTACGTATTCAAGCGTGCGCCCTGTTGGCGAGCTTACTCTAAACTCTTGCGTAAACTGGTTATAGTTTTCTAAGTAGTCTTGTTTTATAAGCGGGATTTCTGAAAAGTCCGCGTCAAAGGTTGAGTCCCAATCGTACTCGCTATACGTGGTTACAGAGGTAAATTCGTATTCGCCATGGTTATAGGTTAATTTAAGTGATGCGTTATCAAGCGTGGTTTTACTTTGCTCATTAAGCCCACCTGGGTGATCATCGCCCGATACCGAACTTGTGTAATCAAGGCCCGAGTTGTCGCTTAATAAAAGTGAACGATACCCTACATTGCCTGGGTTAGTAGGGTCATTTGCTATTTGTAAATCTCGGTTGGGAGTATCAATAATGTATTGGTAGCGCGAGCCATGCGATTCAAACTCACCGTGTTCCCACTTAAACAATGCGTTTATATCATCGTTTATTTGCCAATCTATTGATAAACGTGCACCTGATGAGTCGTTAGATTGCTCATCGCTTTGGCGCGCTTGGTTATATAAAAAGCCATCAACAGAATGATCAAACGCGGCAATACGTATGGCTAAATCATCGTTAATAGGAATATTTATAACGCCTGTAAAGCGCTTTTCGTTATCAGAGCCAAACTCTGCCGATACGTTGCCCTCAAGTACATCGGTTGGCGAATTTGAAACCATACTAAAGGCTCCTGCTGTGGCGTTTTTACCAAACATAACCGACTGCGGGCCTTTTATAAGCTCAAGGCGCTGCATATCTAAAAATGGAAATTTAGCCTGATGCCCGCGCCCTAAATACACGCCATCTTTATACATAGCAACCGATTGCTCAAAGCCTGAGTTAGTACCCGAGCCTATGCCGCGTACAAAAATACGTTTACTGCTTGAGGTTTCGGTTATATGCACGTTAGGTAGGTTTTCGCTTAGGGCGAGTAAATCATCAACACTGTTTTGCTCGAGGTAATCGCCAGAAAGCGCTTGAATAGAGGTAGGAATATCTTGTAGCGATTGCACCCGCTTTTGCGAGGTGACGGTAATGGTTTCAAGCTCACTTTTATTTATTTTTTGCTCGCCAGCTTGTGCCATACCCACGCTTAATGCGCTGAGCGTAAATAAAGTAAGTGTTTTTTGTTTTAAAAAACTAGGTTTTAAATGTGTGTGTGACTGTGTGTGTTCAGTTGTCATGGCTGCAACTCCATTATAGAGGTTATTTTTATTGGATAATTTTGCGTCTATTTCATACTGACGAGTCTTAAAATAAATAACAGTGATGTTTATTTATTCAACACTATTAATAATATTTATAGTTAAGCGAAAAAGTGTCGTTTAAAAGAGGGGTTATAACGGGTTTAAAGTGGGTTAAAAAATATCTGTGGATTAGCGGTTTTATTTGCGATTGCCGAGTTTGGGGTGTTTGCTGCATTGATAAAGGCAGTAAGCTGTGGTGCATTTTCGCAAAAAATAATATCCAGTGCTAAACGGTTTTTGCCGTATAAGCCTCGGTGAATCATATTGGCTGAAAACAACAGTAAGTCTCCTGCATTTAGTTTAATTGTTTTGCCTGTAGTTAAGTTATCGCTTGGCAGCTTATTATTTTTTGCAAGACGTACATTTAGCTCCTCTAGTGTATCCCAATTTTTATGCGAGTGGGGCACAAGCTCTATACCTGGTTCGTCTTCAAGGGCTAACCGGCAGTGCACTACGTCGGGCCCGTTTAACGCAGCTTGTTGCTCTTGCACATTTAAATGGTATTGCATATCGCGATGCCAATAATTTTTTTGTGTAACATTAACGGGATTAAAAAATAACTGAGTATTTAAAAACAGTGGCTCACTAATCGCCTTTTTTACACGCTTAATTAATTTGTTATCAGCTATTAAACTAAATAAGGCTTCGTTTTGCTGCGCCGTTAAATACTCACTATTTGTTATGCCCGAGCTATTAATTGCACGGGATTGATAAAACTCACGGTTATTAGTTTTCCACTGTGTATGAAAGGCATTAACTAGGAGCTTAATTTTATTTAGCTCTTCGGTGCTGTAAAGCCCCTTTACAAGCATATAACCGTTTGATTTATAGTTGTTCATTGTGGTTCTTTATTTAATATTGCAGCAACACGTTCAGCAAGTTCTGGCAGTACATCTTGTGCAAACCATGGATTCTTTTTAAGCCAAATATTATTGCGTGGGCTTGGGTGTGGTAGCACCAAATGCTCCGGCCAATACTCACGCCACGATTTTACTAACTCGGTTAAGGGCCTGTTTTTAGTATGCGGTAAATGATAAGCCTGCGCGTATTTACCAAGCACGATTGTAAGCTCTAAATTTGGCAGAGCGGCCAGTAATTGCGCTCTCCAAGCAGGTGCACATTCTTTACGCGGGGGTAAGTCGCCCGACTTACCTTTACCAGGGTAACAAAAGCCCATAGGTAAAATAGCTATTTTTTGCGGATCATAAAACTCATCAACACTTAGCCCAAGCCATTCGCGTAGGCGGTTTCCGCTGGCATCGTTAAAGGGCTTGCCAGTTTCGTGTACTTTTATGCCCGGTGCTTGGCCGGCAATTAAAATACGCGCATTGGCATTAAATTGTATAACGGGGCGAGCACCTAACGGTAAATGAGGTTCACAGATCACGCATTTACTAACTTGCTCAATTAAATTGATCGGATCCATATAAATCTGGCCTTAAATGCTTAAGTTTTGTTCTAAATGGCCATTTAGACCTAATGAGTTGGTAAAAAATCGGTTTATTTTACTCAAATTAGTTATTAGTTGGTAAAATCGTGATCTCACTTGAAAATAACAACTAATTATTTGATATATTTATTGTTTTTCTGACCATACGGCAAATTCGTTACCACTGGGCTCGGTAAAGTGAAATCGGCAGCCACCGGGGAACTCAAAAATAGGTTTTACTATTTTGCCGCCATATTGCGCTACTTTTTTATAGGTAGCGTGAATGTCGTTACTGTAAAACACCAACAGTGCGGCCCCATGTTGAGTAAGTGATTTAAGCGGTGCTTTAAAAAAGCCACCATCAAGCCCCTGGCCGCTAAATGCCGTATACTCTGGGCCATAGTCGGTAAATTGCCAGTTAAACACGTTAGTAAAAAAGCTTTTTGTAGCTGTTAAATCGCACGCGGGAAACTCTACATAATTTAGTTTTTCGTGGTTGCTCATTTTAAATTTACTCATTGGCTTGCCAGTATTGACCACTGTAAACCTTCGTTATTAGCTAAGCAATAACCCTAAAATAGCAGAGATCAGTATTTTACTAACATGCTAGGCACTAATGTTAAATTAACTAGAATATACAAATGAGAATCGCTATCTTTTGTATTTGTAAGCTTTATAATAACGCCTTATTTTTATCCTCGTATTTGAATAAGGGATTTGTTAATTATGCAGGCACCTCTGCACATAGCACCTTTTACAAGAACTAACCTAGCTGCGCTTTTAAAAGTGGCCCAAAGCTATAGAGTGTTAGTATTTTTGCGTTTTATTATTGCCATAGTGGGTGGCTATGCATTTACCTCAGCGTGTATTTCATTATTAAGTGTACTGCTGCCCATTCCTAAGCAAGATGCCGTATTACTGTGTGTGTCTATCAGTATTTTAATTTACGCCGCAGTGTTTATTTATGCGTTTTCGGTTAAGTCGTTAAAAACTGTTTGGATCAGTATTTTACTAAGTACAGGTTTTTTTGTTGCTATATTGGCATTACTGAAGGGTTGGCTATGAAAGACAGTTTTTTTAGGTCGATGACCTGGCTACATACCTGGGTGGGCTTACTTACCTGTTGGATTATTTACGTAATATTTTTTGCAGGCACAGCGAGCTTTTTTAGAGACGAAATAAACTTGTGGAATCAGCCGGCTATACACAATGTGCAAGCCCAAACCGACAGAGTGGCCGCGCAAAGGCAGCAAATTATTAATGGCTTTGAATATTTAAATCAGCACGCTGAAAATTCCCCTAGTTGGCGTATTACCTTGCCCGAAGAGCGAATACCGTATTTGGTATATGGCTATGCAAAACCTAAAGAGCCAGGGCAGCGCCGCAGCCAGTTTGTAAATACCCAATTAAACCCAAACACCATGCAAGCGCTGCCTCCTTTTGTTGAAAGTAAAGGCGGTAACTTTTTTTATCGGTTGCATTATCAGCTTTATTATTTAGATGCCATAACAGGGCGCTGGGTAGTGTGTTTTGCCAGCTTTTTTATGCTACTGGCAATAATTTCGGGCGTGGTTATTCATAAGCGCATATTTAAAGATATGTTTACTTTTAGGCGCAATAAAGGGACTCGTAGCTGGTTAGATGCGCATAATTTAAGCTCGGTACTTGCCCTACCGTTTCATTTAATGATTACCTACACAGGCATTATTACGCTTATATTTATGTTGTTCCCCTACCCTGCGTTAACGACGTACGACAAGGGCATGCGTGGCTTTTTTAACGATGCAACACCTAGCAATAACGTGACTAATAACGCCCAAGGCAGTGCAGAATTGCTCCCTATAAACACTATTTTGGATCAAGTTTATACTAAGTGGCCTAGTGCAGATATTACGCGTGTTCAGGTTAGTAAACCGAATATGGCCGCTTCAACAGTAACGGTATTGGTAAGCCCTGCAAAGGCGCTTCGCGATCAATCTCCACGGCTTTTGTTTAGTGGTGCTACGGGCGAGTTAGTTGCACAAACTGATGACGAACTTAGCAGTAGTAAAGCACTTTATGAATCACTTAACTCTATGCATACAGGGCGCTTTGCTACGCCTTTACTGCGCTGGTTATACGTACTTGGCGGAATTGCAGGCTGCGTAATGATTGGCTCTGGCTGCATAATGTGGGCTAAACGCATACGCGAGCGTAATAAGGGTAAAGCCTCATTTGGCTTACAGTTAGTCGAAGGTTTAAACCTTGCCACCATTATGGGCTTACCACTGGCTACTTGCGCCTTTTTTATTGCCAATAGGTTACTTAGCCCGACCGTAGCAGGACGTAGTGAAAAAGAAGTTACAGCGTTCTTTTTAGCATGGTTAGTGGTTGCCGTTATGGCACTTTTAAAGCGTGATAGGCTGCAATGGCGTGTAATGGCAGCCATAAATGCCCTCGCGTGTTTGAGTGTACCGGCAATAAATGCGTTCACCACACAGGGCAATATAGTGAGCTACTTACTTAATAAACAATGGGCCTTGTTTATTTTCGATGCGGTATTTTTACTGTTTAGCATACTGTTTTTAGTACAAACCGAAAAATTACGTACTGCTTCTAGTGCATCTAAAAAAACAGCTAATAACCTAGCCAATAATAAAAAGAGGCAAAAAGCATGATTGATTTACTTAGCTTTAGCCTCTGTTTGTTTGCTTTTAATGGTTTTGCTTTGGCAAAACCAGCGCATTTTAAAACGGTGTTTACAAAGCGTCCCTCTAAGCTGCAAAGTAATTTGCTGCTAATAGTTGCCTGGATCAGTATTTTACTAAGTTTATTGTTCTGTGTGGTTACGCAGCAGGGATACGGTGCTTTACTTTTTTGTGGCTTTATGGGGCTAAGTGTATTAATTATAACGATTTTTTATAATTTTATAGAAAAGTTGATTAAGCCATTTAGCTTTTTAAATATGTTACTGATTGGCTTATCAGGGCTATTACTGGTAGTAAATTAACTTTAGTTAGTAAAAATCTGATCCAAAGTAAGCCATTAATTTTAGGCAAAAAAAATGGCAAGCTATAAAGCTTGCCAACAATAGGGGGATATTCAGTATGTCCAACACTTGCATGTCTCGTTGCAAGTGCAGCTAATATAGCCCGAACATATTTAACTTACCTTACAGTGAAGTGATCGTTTTATTACAGCTGTAACAATCATTTGCTCAACAACTGTAAAGCCCCTTTACATAGCTAAATAACCTACTGTTTAACCCAAATAATTTGCTCTGTAGCAAAGCCTAGTTTGTTTGCTTTAGCTATAAAATGTTGTTTAAGTTTGTCACTAACGGTAGGTGTACGCGATAAAAACCATAAAAAGTCGCGGTTATAACTTGTAATAAACGCATATTGGTAGTCGTCATGGTCTAATTCAAAAATAACGTAAGCACCATAAAATGGGCCAAAAAACGAGACTTTAAAATGGCCTGTGTCAGTCCCTTCTACAAATTTAGCTAAGCCCTGTGCTTCATCCCACTTTTGCTCTTTAGTTATGAAACCTTTGTTGAGCACTTTTACAGTGCCATCGTCATTTACGGTGTAAGTCGCGGTTACTTGCTCCATACCCTCTTCGAATGAGTGATCAAGGCGGGCAATTTCGTACCACTTACCTTTGTACTGATCTAAGTCAAAGTTTTTAACCGGAGTAATGCCCTCTGGTGCGCTTGTGCAGGCGGTGAGTAAAAATAACCCTGTAATGAGTAAAATAGTCGTAATGGCCTTCATGAAAGCTCCTTTTTAAAAGTGATGTTGTTTATACGGCTCTAAGCCAATAAAGTTTGCTAGCCGATTAAAATAAATTGCTATAGGATCAGCTAAATACTAGAGCAATTAAAAGATTTAAGCATGAAAATATGGGTAGATGCCGACGCATGCCCTGTGGTAATAAAAGAAATACTTTTTAGAGCCGCTGAGCGCACGCAAACACCAACCATTTTAGTAGCTAACCATGCAATGCGTATTCCGCCTTCAAAATTTATAAGCCGCGTACAGGTTTCGAGCGGGTTTGATGTGGCCGATAACGAAATAGTAAAACGCGTAGAAAAAGGCGATTTAGTTATTACTGGCGACATACCGCTAGCCAGTGAAGTTATAGATAACGGCGGCCAAGCACTTAACCCGCGTGGTGAGCTTTACACGCCAGAGAATATTCGCTCGTTATTAAACGTGCGCGACTTTATGGATACCATGCGCTCAAGCGGCGTAGAAATGAGTGGCGGGGCACCACCGCTTAGCCAAACCGACCGCCAAAATTTTGCCAATAACCTCGACCGTATTTTAGCGCAAAAAAAGGCGAGCTAGTGTGAGTGAGCAACTAATTGGCTTAGGTGAGCAAGCCTTTAGCGTAGGCGTTTATGTGGCAAAAGCGCCGCCTATGCCTTACTTTGCAACCCTACACAGTGTTGAGCCTGTAATAAACGAGCAAATAAATACCATAAACCAGCACTGCGGGAATGGCTGGCGTAAAGTGTTTAACGTATACGCTAAAGTGTTGTTTGCGCTACCGAGTGAGCATTACAGCTTTGCTAAACAAGCCGCTAGCTGGCAAGCATATCGCGATACATTTTTACTGCAAAAAAACAGTAAAACAGCGCTGTTATTTAGTGCCCCCATTATTAACGCCACAAATAAAAATCAACTGCATATTATTGCTGGGCGGACCCATGCTAAAAACTTATTACAGCAAGGTAAGCTTAATGCGCAATTTAATTGGTTAGACGATGAGTTTGCAATTGATACAACGAATAACATTATCGTGTGCCCGTACTTTGATTACCGGCAGTTAAGTAATATTAAAATAGCCCGATTAAGCGAGCTAGTTGCCAAGCTTAAAACATCTAATTAAAAATGTAAGGACTCAACATGGCGGGAATTTTAGAGCTAAATACGTTATTAAAATCAATGAACCCCGAGCTTAAACAAGGTGAATACATATTTTGTTGTTTAGCAGGCAACCTTGCTGACTACGTTCATTTAAACCCGCTTGCCAGTTACGTTGAAGAAGAAGGCCTAACCCTTATTTTAAATGCAGATACCGCAGATAAAGCCGGTATTACTTATGAAGCTAAATATAATTTAATTACCCTTAATGTGCATTCAAGCCTTGAGGCTGTTGGGTTAACCGCTGCGGTATCGGCCAAATTAACCGAGCATAATATTAGCGCTAACGTAGTAGCTGCGTTTTATCACGACCATATTTTTATACAAACCGATAAAGCGCAGGCTGCGATGAAAGCACTTGGTGAGATTGGTTAAAGGTAGTTGATATAAACCTGATCTGAGTAACACGTATTTAGTGGGATGCGCCCTATGCTTATGTAAAACACAAAGCCGATATTGCAGTATCGGCTTTTGGTATTAATTAGTTTTGATTGCAAAAGTGGTGCGCTACAGGCTCAATTTTTACTGTATCGCCTGCATTTACTATCACGCATTGCGTGTTTTTATCGAGTTTTTGCTTTTGAATAATAGTAAATTCGCCTTCGTTAGCTGCGTATAAATTGTATTGATAGGCATCGTTACCGCCTTCAAATAATGCGGTAAATAACCCTCCCACTAACCCACCAATTATTGCTCCGCCGAGCATTTCTTCGCTGTTGCCATCTAAGTTATCGACAAAGCCAAACCCGGCGCCAGCTGCTATGCCTGTGCCTACTTCAGATGAAAGTGTGACGGGTTGCATTGATTCTACCGATGCGTAGTAACGTTTAATTATTTGGTTTTGATTGTTTCGATCTACCCCTTGCGATGCACAGCCTGAGAGTAGTAATACTGCGATAAGATACTTTTTCATGTTGAGTCCCTGTTAATATTTAATAGGGAAATAATAAGTAGCAACGCATATAAAAGATGTAAGAAGTTTGTTTGTTGCTGTCAGGAAATGTAAGGATGTGTATAAAATAAAACACCGAGTATGCATACTCGGTGTTTTGGGTTATGTTATTTAAATTTTATACTATTAAACAACGTATCCGCTAAAACCAAGCGCTTTAAAATAAAGCTTAGGAATACCGTATTTGCACTCGTTAAGTAACTCGCTAAAGCGCATTCTATCAAGTGGGTAAAATTCACTGTCTAAGTTTTGAGCTGTGTAGGTTTGCCCTGCATCACTTAAGCCTAAATCGGCACACACAGAAATTTGTGCTTCGCGCTCAAAGTCGGTTTCGGGTTTCATTAAATCGCTAATAAATAAGTTTGCGCCTTTATTTAAATTAGCTTTAATATTTTTTAATAGCTGCTTTTTGCTGCCGTCGTCTTTTAAAAAGTGCATTACGAGTAGGCATAGCGCCGCATCGGCCTTGGTAGATAGCTTATCAAGCTCGCCTTCAATAACATTAACGCGCTTTGCTATGCCGTGCTCTTCAAACGCGTGTTTAGCAATTGCGAGCATATCACTTGAGGTATCTTGCGCGGTAAATTGCCAAGTGGGGTTAAGTGCGGCAAGGGCGAGTATTTCTTTGCCTGTGCCTGCGCCCACGACTAAAATATGTGCGTTATCTTTAAGGGTTGCTTTAAGTTGAGCATTAGTAAGTTGGTGCAATAGCTCATAACCTGGGACTAAACGGGTAATGCGGTCGTTGTAATGCGTTGCTTGCTCGCCTGTGAATGTTGGCATTTTTTAACTCCTTTATAAGACTTCAACAGTGGAGTATCCACCACTTTTTTTACTTACATGTACTTGCGTGGCTACGCGTTCACTCATTTCACTCACATGCGATATAACCCCTACTTTACGGCCTTGTGCTTGTAATGAGTCGAGTGCGTCCATAGCAACGCTGAGTGTTTCGCTATCTAACGTACCAAACCCTTCGTCAATAAACAAAGAGTTGATTTGCACTTTATTTGAAGAAAGCGATGCAAGCCCTAATGCCAGTGCTAGTGATACTAAAAAAGATTCACCACCAGAGAGCGTATTAACCGAGCGTTGTTCGTCGGCCATATCGCGGTCAATAATGGCTATATCGAGCGATTGCGCAATGGCAGTAAGCTCGTAGCGTTTATTGAGGGTTTTTAAATGGCTGTTAGCATAATGCAGCAATATTTTAAGGGTTTGTGTTTGCGCTAAATTACGCATGGTTTTACCGGTTGCATCCCCTAATACTTTATTAAGCACGTGCCACTGCTCTACCTGCTTTTTAAGGGTAGCAAGTTCAGCGTGTTTGCCTTTAAGTGCTTTGGCGTTTTGATTGTGTTGCTCAAGCGCGGTATTAGTGCCAAGCAAACTATTTTGTAGCTCAGTTTGCTCATTGGCTAAGGTCGTTTCTTGCTCTGCTAATTGGCTTTCGCTTTTTTCGGGCTTGTTAGTATTTTGGTGATCTGTTTGCGCCTTTTGCTGTTGCTTAAGCGCTGCATTTGCGTCTGTAAGTGCTGCTAAACGCTGCTCAAACTGCATTAATTGCTCTTTTATTTGCTCACTAGTCAGAGTTAGTAAAATAGCGATCTGTTCGTGATTTACCTCGCTATATTGCGCTTTAAAGTCGTTAAACCAGGCATTATAGCGCTCTTCAAGTGTACTTTGCTCTTGAATTTGCTCTGCCAAGCGCTGCTCAATGTTTTTGAGTGTTATAGCGTGTTCATCGCGTTTTTTAATTGCGCTGTCGTGGGCTTGTTGGCTTGTATGTAACGCCTTTTGGCATTGCTCAAGCTGCGCATTAAGTTTTGCTTGGTAATCATCGGCACTTAATGGCTCGTTGTTAAATAAAGCAAGGCGCTCTGTGCGTGTGGTGTTTTGCAGTTGTTTCGCTTTGGCTAAATCGTCTTTTAAAACTTTAAGCGCTTGCTCACTTTTAGCAATTAACGGTGTGAGTTGCTGTAATTGCTGATTAGCGCTGTCTATTTGTTTTTGACTTTGTTCAAGCTGAACCTGTGTTTGCTGGAACTGCTCAACCTGCTGGCTTAAATCGCTCATATTAAGCGTGTTGTTTTGCAATTGCTGCCAAAAGTCACTGTGCTCAAACTGTGCATTAAGGGTGCTGGTAAGCTCGTTAACTTGCGTATTTAGCTCTGCATGTTTAGTGTTTATTTGGCCAAGCTTATTGGTTAATTCAACATGCTGATTATGCAATTGCTGCTGTGTATGTTGCTCGGTTTTTAAGTTACTTATTAGTTGATTTACTTTTTCTTGCAGGGCTGTTTGCTGTTTTTGCGATTCAAAATAGTGCGACTTTTGACTGCTGAGCTGGGCGTATGTTTCATCAAGCTGCTGTGCTGTTAAGTCGTTAAGCTCTGTACGTGCCCCTTGCATTGTTGTTTTAATTTCTAGCTGCTTTGCCTGTGCGCTCTGTATGGCTTGGCTGTATTGGGCGTGCTCAGTGACAAGTACAGCATGTTGAGTTTGATGCTGATGCAGCTTAGCTTGGGCGCTATCGTGTTGCTGCTTAACTTGGTTATAACTTGCTTCAAAATCGGCTATTAGGTTATTTAATTGCGGGTTTTGGCTGCTTGCATACGGGTGCTCTTTTGCCCCGCACACTACACATGGCTCGTTAGGGGTAAGCTGCGTGCGTAAATGCTCTACGTTTTCGCTGGCACGCAGGCGAGCTTGGTTTAATGCGTATTCACTGTGTTTAAGTGCTTGCTCGCACGAGGCTAAGCTTTGTTGCAATGTTGTTTGCGTTTGCTCACTGTGTACAAGCTTGGCCGCAACCGCCGCTTGTTGTTGTGTGCTGTGTTTTATTTCTTGATTAAACTGTTGGTAGCGCAAACGCTGATCTTTTAAATATTCAATATTTTTAAGTTTGCTATCGCATTGTTCAATATTAAATTGGCGTTGTTGCTCACTTAGCTGGTTAAGATCTTTTTGTTGATGCGCAAGTTGTTGCTCTTGCAGCTCTACTTTTTTAGTTTGCTCTGCTAACAGCGCCGCTTGTTTAGTTTGCTCTTCTAACAGCTGTTGGTTTTGCGAAGCGGTTGCCTTTATTTGCTCATTGGCACTTAAATACGTATTAAAGCTATGTTGGTAATAATTCCAATCATTAGCCAATGGTTTAAGCTGCGTGTACTCGTTTAGCCACGTTTGATGCCCAGTGCTGAGTTTTGTTGCCTCATCGAGTGCATGTTGGCTTTGCGTGTACTGCGTTTGTAATTCGCTAAGTTGCTGCTGCTCTTTTTCGCTTTGCTGAGTCAGGCTTGTAATAGTTTGTGCGTGTATAGCAAGTTGGCTGTCGAGCTCGCGGGCTTTTGCAATAATTGGCTCTGCCGTTTGCTTTTGCTCTTGCGCTGTTTTTAACTCGCTTTGCTTTGTTGTAAGTGTTGCGGCCTGCTCTTTTATAAGCGCAGCATGGTCAATCGCTTTTAAATCGCTTATTTGCGTACTAAGTGCGTTGTTTTGCGCCGTTAAGTACTCATGACGTTTGCGGTTGTCTTTTATTTCAAGGGCGCTTTGTGCTTGTTTAGCTTGCTCACTTTGCTTTGCTATTGCATCAAGCTGTTGTTGTGCGTGTTGTTGCTGCTTTATTGCGTGTTCTAGTGCCTGCGATAAGCTAGCTGCTTGCTTATACCAATTTAAGTTTTGCTCTGTTGCTGCATGCGTTTTTTTAGTTTGCTCAATTTTTTTAAGTAACTCATCGCGCAGGGTTTGCTTAGCACTTAATTCGTCATCGCTCAACAAGGTGTAGCTTGCAAGGCTTGCATTAAGTAATTCATATTTATCTTTTAGCGCTTTATTACGCTCAAAAATACGTTTACCTATTAAGCTAAATTTATCGGTGCCAGTTAAACATTCTAAAAGTTGTGCGCGTTCATCGCCTGTGGCTTTTAAAAAGGCTGCAAACTCGTGCTGTGCTAATAATACCGCACGCGAAAACTGATCAAAGCTTAGCCCTATTTTGTTTTCTACTTCTTTTATAGTTTGGCTTTTATCGGCTATTAGGGTTTCATCGGGCAAGGTTAGTAACGTATGCTCAGCCACTTTTAACTTGCCTGTTGCCTTTTTGTGGGTGCGGGTAATAACGTAGCGTGCGCGGTATAATTGTTTATCTTGGCCTACAAAATCAACCTCAGCAAAGCCTTCCCATTTGCCTCTGCGCAGTAAGTTACGCGCATCGTTTAGCTTTATACTGTCGCCGTTAAAATCAATTAAATTGCCTTTATCGCCTTTTAAGCGTGCTGTTTTAGTATAAAGCGCTAAACAAATAGCATCTAAAAAAGTGCTTTTACCTGCGCCTGTGTCGCCAGTTATTGCAAATAAACCAGCGTCTTTTAGTGGAGCTTGAGTAAAGTCGATTTCGGCATCGACTATTGAGGCTAAATTATGAATACGAACTGCGGTTATTTTCATAGTTGCTCTTGCTCCGTCAGCTCACTTATTACATCGTTTAACAGTGTTTTTAGCTCATCTGGTACAGCTTGGCCGGCCATATCTTTGTCGTTTGCAAAGGCTTGTTCTAATAAGTTTAATGGGTTGAGCATTTCAATTTCGCTTAAATCTTCAAATACGGCGCTGTTATCGCTTGCTATGGTTTGTTCTCGTACCCGCTCAATGCCGCAAAATTTTACGTGTTTACCCTCAAGTGCTTGCTCTATTTGTTCTCTAAAGGTGGTGTCGGTATCACTTGATTTAAGTTTTACGCGTAAATAAGGGGCAATAGTATGTTGTGATGTATCGAGCGCTTTAATTTGCTCGCATAACTCGCTTAATGGCACGCACTCCCCTTTTGGTAAAATAATTACTTCAGCAGAACGTGGAATGTAAAGGGGGTTTACAGAGGTGCTAATAGTTGGTTTTTCATCACTTTTAAATTCTACTACATTAACTTGGTGTGTGTACTTACGCTCTGAAAACGACATAGGAATAGGCGTACCGCTGTAACGAATAACGTCTTTTTTAGCGACTTGCTGCGCTTTGTGTAAATGCCCCAGTGCTACGTAGTCTGCCTTGTTACCAAATACATTGGCCGAAATAGACTCCTCCCCACCAATCACTAAATTACGTTCTGAGTCACTTGAAATATCACCGCCTTTGGCATGTAAGTGCCCCATTACAATTAACGGCGAATTTTGCGCGTTAATGCTAAAGGCGTGATCAAGTGCAAGCTGATAGGCTTTTTCAACGCCTTGTGCGTAACTAGGGCCGTTTTTAGTATGACTAAGTGAACTTATATCGCTGGTTCGTAAAAAAGGCATAGCGACGATTACAGCGCGTTTATTTTGCGTATTTATTTCAATCACGGTATTGGCTGGGTCGGTTACTTCAAAGCGCCCCACTACATGGGTATCAAACTGAGCAAGTAAGGGCTGCGCCGCTAATATACGATTTGCTGAGTCGTGGTTACCGGCAATAATAACAACGTGCAATTGCGGGCAACGCTTTTTAGCATCTTTTATAAATTGATAAAGTTGGTTTTCGGCGCTGGCACTGGGTGTGGCTGTATGATAAATGTCGCCTGCAACTAAAAGTATATCTATGTGTTGCTCTACAAGGGTGCTAAGTAGCCAAGTAAAAAATGCAGCGTGCTCATCACGGCGGTCATGTTCATAAAATTGTTGGCCTAGGTGCCAATCTGAGGTGTGGAGAACTTTCATATCGCGCTCTTAAAAAACCATAAGAGCGCCAATATACCCAAGGCAAGTAAAGATGCAAGCCTCGGGAGGGCTTTAGTTTAGGTAAAACTATATATAGCAATAATAATGACAGGAAGCGCTAACAAAGCCATACCTAGCGGCATTTTTAAACTTTTAGTTTGCTTTGCTTGCAATGCTTTTATGGCATTCGTTTCGTTACAGGCGGCTACTTTATCAATATAAAAATAACCTGAGTCTAGATACTGCTTACAACTTTGCTGATTTGCTGGAATGGCTATTAGCTCTTGTTGTTTTTTTAGGATATAAAAATCCATACACCCACCACATTGCTTACTGGTAATAAGTACATATTTGAGAATAATTGTAACGATTTTATTATGCTCAAATAAAAAAAAGTGGGCGATTTTAAATATAAAATGCACTAAATATCAACCTAAAATTTCACTATTTTTAATTTATCGTATAAATAGTTAATATTAGTGAGATCACGGCAATATTTGCGCCAATTATTAGCCACTTTTTACTGTGTTTTTGTTCAGTAGATAGGCGTTTTAGTGCATCTTGCTTATTGCATGCCGACACCACATTAACATACGAATATTGGTTTGATTCGTAGCGCTCTAGTAAGTCTTTATCAGCAGGGATAGCTTCGAGCTGATGATCTTTTTTTACAATGTAAAATTTCATATCGGGCTCCTTTAGTTTAAATATGCTGCTTAATTTGTATTGAACCTGAGCGCATTAAAACCGTGTAAACACTGCTAACGCTATAAATTTAAGCTCAATTTAAACAACATATTTTTGCACCTTAATTTAATCCTAAGCTAATGGCATGAATTAGGCCTGAACCCTTATAAATACTGTGTTTGTACCTTAATTAATACACATCAACTAGCTGTAAAGTGTAAACCCCCTTTACAGTTTTAAAAGCGGCTTAATTTACTGATTCAAAAACCATGTTAAAACAACGTGAATATTACCGTGTTTAATGGGCGGTTGGTCGCTAATTAATTGAACAAAAATAGTAACTTTGTCAAAGTACGCTCACAAAATTCCACTAGGACTCATAATGAAAAAAACAGTTCTTACGCTAAGCGCGTTTGTGTTGCCTTTGGCAATGTCGAGCGCTGTGTTAGCGTCATCCGTTGAGCAAACTAAAGGCTCATTCGTTGATAAGTTTCGCCAGTTAGACGAAGCGCTTCCTACCCCAAATGTTTATCGTAGTGCCGCCGGTGAGCCTGGCGAAAAATACTGGCAGCAACGTGTTAATTACGACATAGATGTAAAGCTTGATGAAAAAAAGCGCCGCTTAACAGCAAGCCAAAGCATTGAGTATAAAAATAACTCGCCGCATACACTTAAATATTTGTGGTTACAGTTAGATCAAAATATTTTTAAAAGCGACTCAATTGCCGAAACCACAAAAACGTTTAAAAGCACGCTAAATAGTTTACCTGCGCAAAAGCCGGCTAAATTAAGTTTAGGTGAGCTACGTCGTCAACAATTTATGAGCGACAACGAGCTAGGCTATACAATTAGCAATGTAAAAGATGACAATGGCGATGAACTGCGCGTTACTGTTGTTGATACGCTAATGCGTATAGATTTAAACGAGCCGTTAAAACCAGGCAAAGAAGCTGAGTTTAGTATGAACTTTGCTTTTAACATTGTTGAAGAAGATGCCGTAGGTGCGCGTTCTGGTTACGAGCACTTTGAAGAAGATGGCAACGATATATTTTTACTTGCGCAGTGGTTTCCGCGTTTAGCAGCGTACACCGATTACGAAGCATGGACAAACAAGCCGTTTTTAGGCCGTGGTGAGTTTACGCTTGAGTTTGGTGATTATGATGTAGAAATTACTGTACCTGCTGATCATATTGTATCGGCAACAGGTAAGTTAGATAACGCAAGCAAAGTGCTTACTCGCACGCAGCGTAACCGCTTAGAAAAAGCTGAAACAGCAAAACGCCCTGTATTTATTGTTACTGAAGAAGAAGCGTTAGAAAACGAAAAACAAGGTACCGATAAAACAAAAACATGGCACTTTAAAGCAGAAAATGTGCGTGACTTTGCGTGGGCGTCGTCGCGTAAATTTATGTGGGATGCAAAGGGCTATCAGCAAGGTGGCGATGAACAACCTTTAGTGATGGCTATGTCGTTTTACCCTAAAGAGGGTGGCGATTTATGGAAAAAGTATTCAACTGAATCTGTAGTACATACGATGGAAGTGTACTCTCGCTATTCATTTGATTACCCATACCCTGTAGCGCAATCGGTGAATGGCCCTGTAGGTGGTATGGAATACCCAATGATCACTTTTAATGGCCCCCGTACAGAGCTGCAAGATGATGGCTCGCGTACTTATTCTCAAGCTGAAAAACGCTTTTTAATTGGCGTGGTTATTCATGAAGTTGGCCATATTTACTTCCCTATGATTGTAAACTCTGATGAGCGCCAATGGACCTGGATGGATGAAGGTTTAAATAGCTTTTTAGATGGTGTTGCAGGGCGTGAATGGGACCCAACTATACCGTGGGGTGTTGAGCCGCGCGATATTGTGAGCTACATGAAATCGCAAAACCAAGTACCTATTATGACGCAGTCAGACAGCGTACTACGTTTAGGCCCTAATGCTTATACTAAACCAGCCGCGGCACTTAATATATTACGTGAAGTTATTTTAGGCCGTGACTTATTCGATTTTGCTTTTAAAGAGTACGCACAGCGCTGGAAATACAAGCGCCCTACTCCAGCAGATTTTTTCCGTACCATGGAAGAAGCCTCGGGTGTTGATTTAGATTGGTTTTGGCGCGGCTGGTTTTACAGCACCGACCATGTAGATATCTCGTTAGATAAAGTGTATCAATTACGTTTAGATACTAAAAACCCTGATATTGACTTTAAACGCTTACGCGATATAGAAGCAGATAAACCAACATCACTATTTGTTAAGCGCAACCGTGAAGAAGGTAAGCAAACTTGGGTTGAAAAAAACCCAGATATTACCGACTTTTACGACGAAAACGACCGCTTTACTGTTACCAATAAAGAACGTAACGCGTACAACAAGTTTTTAAAAGGCTTAGAGCCGTGGGAACGTAAAACGCTAGATCGCGCGCTTGAAGAAGATAAAAACTACTATGTTATGGAGTTTTCAAATCTAGGTGGCTTGGTAATGCCTATTTTATTAGAGCTAACTTATGAAGATGGCACAACCGAAGAGCGTTACATTCCGGCTGAAATTTGGCGCCGTAATCACAAAAATGTACAAAAGCTTATTGTTACAGATAAAAATAAGCCATTGGTATCGGTAAGCGTTGACCCTCGCTGGGAAACAGCTGATGTAGATGTTGAGAACAACAACTACCCTCGTCGTATTATTCCTTCACGTATTGAAGTGTATAAAAAGAAAAAGAGTAAAGCGAAAGTAAGTCGAGATATTATGCAAGACATTAAAACTGAGCTTAAAAAAGACGAGAAAAAAGATGGTGAGGAGCAACAATAATGCGCTTTTTGCTTATTATTGTTTGCCTTTTAGTTGCTGCGCCAAGTATGGCGCATCAACTAAAGTCATCGGTTACTACGGTGCTTTTTAATAAACGCACTAACAATATTGAGCTTATGCATCGCTTTTATTTACATGATACTGAGCATGCTGTAGCGCATTTATTTAATGGAAAAGCCGATATCATTAGCAACAAGGCCGACCAACAACGTTTTGTAGAGTATGTTGAGTCGCATGTTGCGCTGCAAACCTTAAAGGGTAAGCCATTAACGCTTAGCCAAGTAGGTGCGCAAATTGATGGAAAGTTTTTTTGGGTGTATCAAGAAGCTCCTATCCCAAAAGGGATTGAAGGCATAAAAATGAGTAACGGCGCACTGCGTGACTTATGGCTTTCTCAAGTAAATATGGTAAACGTAGAAGGTAAAGGCAAGATTAAAACCCTTCACTTTACCCAAAACGATACTTGGCTCGAGGCTAAGTTCGAGCAATAAGTACTTCCCCAACCTACGCGCACTGCAGTTTATGTGCGCGTATTCTCCTGTTGTTTATGCTGTGTTCATTTTTGATCTGTTACTACTAGCTGTTCGTAGAATTTTAGTAATTAATTGGTGTTTATAAGGCTAAGTAATAGATAAGTGAATACTTTTCTAATAATTTGTTTGATAAACATTTGCTAAATTATTCTCATGAAGTAGAGTCATTATGTGTACACATGTTGTATTGATTTTTACCCCATTCAAGGAATGATATGAAAGCTCAAGTAGAGGCTATTCAAGGAGTTATATTTGATTTAGATGGCACGTTAGTATCGTCTGAGTTAGATTTCTCTCTTATAAAAGCACAAATAGGTTGCCCATGCGAGCAAGACCTACTTGATTATATTGCCCAGCTTCCATCGCCCTACATGCGTGAAGAAGCGATGAATATAGTGCATCAGCACGAGCTGCAAGACGCTCAGTTTGCTACTATATTGCCAGGCGTAACCGAAGCCGTTAACGCCCTAAAAGTTAAAAATATTCCTATGGCTATTGTTACCCGCAATTTTGATAAAGCGGCAGCCATAAAGCTACAAAATAACCCACTACCTATCGAAACGGTATTAACCCGTAGCGATGCCCCAGCCAAACCCGATCCCAGTGCCTTAAATGCTATTGCCACGCTTTGGAATATAAACGCCAGCAACTTGTTATACGTAGGGGATTTTTTATACGACATTCAAGCAGCGCATAATGCAAATATGCGCGCATGTTTGTACGCGCCAAATGCGGTGCCCATTTATGCCGACCAAGCTGATTACGTTTTACGTGAATTTACCGAGTTAGTTACTTTAGTCGAAAGTTACTCACAAAAAGTAGAGTTATGTTAAATAGCGCTTAACTTTTATTTTTGTGTAATTACTCCTGTATTATTTGCATAGGCTCGTCCTTATTTATTTATCAAATAGGTTGTTTTAAATTCAGTTTGTAAAGTTCAACAGACCCTAGCCCAATAGGGTTTGAATTGGTAAAATATGGCAAAATTAACGTATTGATTAGAGGCACAAGATGGGCAGAGCATTTGAAGTCCGTAAGAGCTCGATGGCTAAAACAGCCAACGCAAAAACTAAAGTTAACTCAAAGTACGGTAAAGAAATTTATGTTGCCGCTAAAAATGGCGAACCAGACCCCGATGTCAATCAATCACTGCGTCGTCTAATTGAAAAAGCAAAAAAAGACCAGGTTCCTGCTCACGTAATAGAAAAAGCAATTGAAAAAGCAGCCGGTGGGGCAGGGGAAGATTATTCTCCCGCACGTTACGAAGGCTATGGCCCGGGTAACTGCATGGTTATTGTTGATTGCTTAACCGACAACCCAAACCGTACAATTAAAGATGTACGTTTACCGTTTACCAAAACAGATTCAAAAATTGGTACTCCGGGCTGTGTTGCACATATGTTTGATCACCTTGCTGTACTTGGTTTTTCCGGTGACGATGACGAAGTGGTCCTTGAAGCACTAATGATGGCCGATGTTGATGTAACCGACGTTGAAGTTGAAAATGGTAAAGTGTCGGTATTTGCACCCCATACTGAGTACTATAAAGCGAAAACAGCACTTGAGGAAAACTTTGAAGGGATTAACTTTGAAGTAGATGAAATTACGTTTGTTCCGCAAGTGCATGTAGAGATTGAAGATGAAGAAGTTATTGCTAATTTTGACAAGTTCATCAACATGCTTGAAGACTGTGATGACGTTCAAAACGTGTATCACAATGCAATAATTAAAAATTAATTTAGCGCTAGGTTCAGTGAGCACTAAATAAATAACGGTACTAGGGCGTGTTGACCTTTGGCGCTTGAATTTGCAGCAGTATGTTTGGTTTTTAGGCAAGGCAGAGCCTATGAAGTGTGGTTATTCCCCATAAATAGGCGATAACGTAGCATAAATGCCAAACATACGCTGCCCTTTTGGGTTCTGCCTAGGGGCGATAAACTCTTTGTTGCCTACATGGATGTAGGTAAGGGGCGTGAGCAGGACGCGGAAGCTTTGCTCGGTTTTTACTTAGCCCACTAGGTTACAAACCTCGCGCCGCAACTTGATCGCCCCTAGGTTGAACAAATTTCAATCTGTAAAGATCAACACGCCTTAATAAACAAAAAGCGCGTTTTGTGTAGGCAAAACGCGCTTTTTTGCTGTTAAACTAATGTTAACTATTCAGCTAGGTTATGGTGTTTTGCTTTATATTTTAAGCGGTAACTGTGTAATAGGGGCTCGGTGTAGCCACTTGGCTGCTTAGCACCTTCTAATACAAGTGCTAAAGCGGCTTGATAAGCAATACTATTTTTAAGTGACTCGTCGCTTTGTGCCATTGGCTTATACGCACTGTCGTGCTCATTTTGGCCATCAACCACTTTAGCCATTTTAGCCATGATCGACTCTATTTGTTGTTGAGTACACACCCCATGCTGTAGCCAATTTGCCATATGTTGACTTGAAATACGCAAGGTTGCTCTGTCTTCCATTAAGCCTATGTGGTTAATATCAGGCACTTTTGAGCAGCCAATACCTTGGTCTATCCAGCGTACTACGTAGCCTAAAATGCCTTGTGCATTGTTCTCAAGCTCACTTTGAATATCTTCTTTACTGAGCGTTTGCGGCTGAGCCATTAAAGGCGGTGTAAGTAAATCAGTAAGGCTTGCCATACCTCGTTTGGCAATTTCTTTTTGCTCGGTAAATACATCTACATCGTGATAATGCATAGCGTGCAAAGTGGCTGCGGTAGGCGAGGGCACCCACGCGGTATTAGCGCCAGATTGCACATGAGCAAGCTTTTGCTCCATCATAAGTGCCATTTTATCTGGCATTGGCCACATACCTTTACCTATTTGTGCTTTACCGCTTAGGCCGCAGGCAAGGCCTGTATCAACGTTACGGTCTTCGTATGCTTTGATCCACGGCTGAGCTTTAATAGCGGCTTTTGGCAAAGCGACCCCTGCGTGCATAGAGGTATGAATTTCATCGCCCGTGCGGTCTAAAAAGCCAGTATTTATAAACACCGCGCGCGCTTTGGCTGCGTGTATACAGGCTTTTAAGTTTACAGAAGTACGGCGCTCTTCATCCATAATTCCCATTTTTAGGGTGTTTTTTGGCAAGCTAAGCGCTTCTTCTACCATGCTAAAAAGCGTATTTGTAAAAGCAACTTCTTCAGGGCCATGCATTTTGGGTTTTACAATATTGATGCTTTGCGCACTGGTATTTTTAATGCCTGTTTTTTTATTTAAATCGTGCAGGGCTGCGGTTGCGCTAAACATCGCATCCATAATGCCTTCAAATACGGGTTGGCCGTAAATGTCGGTAATAGCAGGGTTTGTCATTAAGTGGCCTACATTACGGACAAACATCATGCTGCGGCCTTTAAGCGTAAGGCTACTGCCATCAAGGGCTGTATATTGCCTATCGCTTTGTAAAGTACGCTCTATGGTTTTATCGCCTTTTTTAAACGATTCAACCAAGTTACCTTGCATTAAACCCAGCCAGTTTTTGTAAACTTGTACTTTATCCTCGGCATCTACTGCGGCAACAGAGTCTTCGCAATCCATAATGGTTGTTAGTGCAGCTTCAAGCAAAACATCTTTTAATCCTGCTTTGTCGGCTTGGCCAATAGGGTGGTGATGGTCTATTTGCAGCTCTACATGCAGGCCATTGTTTTTTAATAAAATAGCACTTGGGTTTTGCGCTTCGCCTTGGTAGCCAATAAGTTGCTCAGGGTTTTTTAATTGAGTATGCGAGCTGTCTCTTAGGGTGATAGACAAGGCGCCTTCAACAATTGAGTAGTTGGTGCTTTCTATGTGTGAGCCATTTTTAAGGGGCAGGGCCTTATCTAAAAACTGGCGCGCATACGCCATTACTTTAAAACCACGAACTGGATTATACGTAGTGCCTTTTTCAGCGCCGTCGTCTTCACTTAATACGTCGGTGCCGTACAGCGCATCGTATAACGAACCCCAGCGCGCGTTAGCCGCATTAAGCGCAAAACGTGCGTTGCTAACAGGCACAACAAGCTGAGGGCCTGCGCTGAGTGCTATTTCGGGCTCTACATTTTGCGTTTCAATGGCAAAGTCTGCAGGCTCTGGTACTAGGTAGCCAATGTCTGTTAAAAACGCTTGGTACTGCGCGCTATCCCACGTTTTATTTGTTTTATGGTAGTCATCTATTTGTTGTTGTAGCTGCTCGCGCTTAGCTAAAAGAGCGTTATTTTGCGGGGTAAGCGTTTGTACTATGTTTGCAAAGCTTTGCCAAAATTGCTGCTCAGATAAATGAGTGCCTGGGAGTAGCTGTGTTTTTACAAAGTTGGCCAGCTGTGTATCTACGCTTAGCCCTGAGTGTGTGAGAGTGTGTGCCATATTTACCTTCCTTAAACGGTCGCGGTGTTGTTGTGTGCGTTAAAACAACAATAACGCAAAAAAGGCTCAGTGCGTGCTTTTTAGCCATTCACAAAAAATATAGCGGCAATAACAACTATAAATTTACTAAATCTAAAAAATAAGCCTAATGTTGAATTAAGCGATACGGAGCACACACTCCTAGCCACTCTCACAATAATTTAAATAATTTATAGACCCGTTCGAAGGATTTTATTATGACAACATACACACGTGAAACCGATACTCTAGCAACACTTTGCCAATCTCAAGGTAGCGCATGGAAAGCCATTAACCCTGAATATGCAAGCCGCATGCGTTTACAAAACCGCTTTCGTACAGGGATTGAAATTGCACAATACACCGCAGATGTAATGCGTGAAGATATGGCCGCTTACGATAAAGACACCAGCCAATACACACAGTCTTTAGGTTGTTGGCATGGTTTTACTGCGCAACAAATGATGATGGCAATAAAGCGTCATCAAAAAACAACTAAGCGCAGTTATGTTTACTTAAGTGGTTGGATGGTTGCTGCACTTCGCTCTGCATTTGGCCCGTTACCGGATCAAAGCATGCACGAAAAAACCTCAGTGCCTGCGCTTATTGAAGAGATTTATACGTTTTTAAAACAAGCCGATGCCCGTGAACTAGACCACTTATTTAATGATCTAGACGAAGCGAAAGCCAATGGCGGCGATGTGCAAGCGGTGCTTGATAAAATTGATAATTTTGAGACACATGTAGTGCCTATTATTGCCGATATTGATGCTGGTTTTGGTAACGAAGAAGCAACCTACCTACTTGCTAAAAAGATGATTGAAGCAGGTGCGTGTGCCATTCAAATAGAAAACCAAGTGTCTGATGCTAAACAATGTGGCCACCAAGCAGGTAAAGTAACTGTACCGCACGAAGATTTTTTAGCAAAAATTAATGCTGTACGTTACGCATTTTTAGAACTCGGTATTGATAACGGTATTATTGTTGCGCGTACCGACTCATTAGGTGCAAGCCTTACGCAAAAAGTGCCTGTGTCTCAAACGCCAGGAGACTTAGCTAGCCAGTACAACGCGTTTTTAGAAACCACACCTATTAACGGTGTAGATGATTTAAACGAAGGTGATACGGCAATGAAAATTAATGGCCAATTATGTAAACCAACGCGTTTAGAAAACGGTTTATACCAGTTCCGCGAAGGCACTGAAAAAGACCGCGTAGTACTTGATTGTGTAACAAGCTTACAATCGGGCGCTGATTTATTGTGGATTGAAACCGAAAAACCACATGTTAAGCAAATTGCAGAGCTAGTAAACCGCGTTAAAGAGCAAGTACCTGATGCTAAGCTTGTTTATAACAATTCGCCGTCATTCAACTGGACGCTTAAGTTCCGTGAGCAAGTGTACCAAGAGTGGCAAGAAGCGGGTCGCGATTTGAGCGCTTACCCAAGCCTAGGTGATAATAAAGGCCTAATGGCGCCAGAAATGGACGATACAGAGCTTGCTGCCGAAGCGGATGTATTAGTGCAAAACTTCCAGCGCGATGGTGCACGTGAAGCGGGTATTTTCCATCACTTAATAACACTGCCTACATACCATACGGCTGCACTAAGCACCGATATTTTATCAGAAGGTTACTTTGGTGATATGGGCATGCTTGCATATGTACGTGATGTACAACGCCAAGAAATTCGCCGCGAACAAGCCTCAGTTAAGCACCAAGATTTAGCTGGGTCTAATATTGGTGATACGCACAAAGAGTACTTCTCTGGTGAAAACGCACTTAAAGCCGGTGGTGAAGATAACACCATGAACCAGTTTTAACTTTTCTAGATAGTGTTACTCAAGGGCCGTAAGGCCCTTTTTTTATTGTATTAATATAAATCAGACTCGGTTGAATTTAGTTTGGATCACAATTTAACTAGGTAGATATTAAGTGCAGTTATATGGCAGCTTTTTTACTGTAAAGCCGCTTTAAAGTGCAAAATCCGCCTTATAAAAGGCTATTTTTAGCTGTTGTACTAAGTATAAGTAAAATAATAAACCGAAATTTTACTAACCTGGTGCCTTTATAAAACAATTTTTTACTAACTGAGTGCTTATAAACAGTGGCTCAAACCGATTTTTTACCAACTCAAACGATTAAAATTACAATAAACCGAAATTTTACTAACTGAAAAACGCCTAAGTCCGATATGGAAAAACTCAAAACTGTAAAGGGGGTTTACAGTTTGGCATTAATTAACCTAAGCGTTGGTAATTACAAAAATAGCCACTTAGGTGTGGCTATTTTTAAACCTAAACACGGAGCTTATTTTTTGTTTGAGTGTTTATCAAACCACCATTGAATGTAGGCAACCTTGGTCATTAAGTTAGAAGGGCGCGCCGTAATACCGTGTGATGCATTAGGAATACGCACCATGGCGGTATCAACACCTTGCAGCTTAAGGGCTTGGTAAAACTGCTCGGTTTCATAAATAGGGGTACGGTAATCTGCCTCCCCTGTTAAAAGCATAGTGGGCGTTGTTACGTTACCTACATAGCTAATAGGTGAGCGTTTCATATAGTGCTCAATATGGTCCCAAGGTTTACCAGGGAACCAGTAATCGGCAAAAAATGGATAAAAATCGGCAGTTAGTACAAAGCTGATCCAATTAATAACGGGTTTAGCCACCACTGCTGCTGCAAACCTGTCGGTGTGCCCTACAATCCATGCGGTTAATACACCACCGCCCGAGCCACCGGTTACAAATAATTTAGACTCATCAATAAAGCCTTTCGCTATTAGTGCATCAACGCCGGTCATTAAATCGTCAAAATCGTTACTTGGATAATTATGATGAATTGTTTGGGCAAACGTTTTACCGTATGAGTCACTGCCTCGTGGGTTCATGTATAAAACCACATTCCCTTTGGCTGCAAACAATTGCACCTCGGTACTAAAGTGAGGACCATAATTGGCCACAGGGCCGCCATGAATTTCTAAAACAAGAGGGTATTTTTTTGATTTATCAAACCCAGGTGGGTATGCAATCCAACCTTGAATTGGCAGCTGGTCGTGGCTCGATTTAAGCCAAATTTCTTCTACGTTGGCAAGTTCTTTATCGTCTAACGCATCGGCATTGAGTGTAGTAAGGCGACGAGCTTTGCCTCGTTTTATAGTGGCTATATCTGCAGGGCGCTGAGTATCGGCAAGTGTAAAAGCAATTTCGCCATCTTCGCTTACATCAAAATCGCCGCCCGAATAAGGACGACCAAACGCAACGCTACCTATTTGCTCGGTGAGCACTTTACGCTTACCACTGCGTGGTTGGTAGGCAAGGGCGGTTTGGCCTTCGTCTGCGTAGCTAAAGTAAACTCCTTTTGAATTGGCACTCCATTTAATTTGCCCCACACTTCTATCAAAATTAGGGGTTAGGCTTTTTGTATCGCCCGTTTTTAAATCACGAATATAAAGCTGCGTGTTTTCGTAATTGGTGCGTTTATCATCATACCCTGTAAAGGCTAGGTAACGCCCATCGGGAGATACTTTAGGTTGTTGGTCAGGGCCGTTTCTATTGGTAATGGCAGCAATTTTTAAGGTGCTTAAATTAAGCTGGTATATTTCACTATTAGTGGGCTTTAGTTGATTTTGCTCATGCCGATTGGCCGAAAAATAAAGGCTGTTGCCGTTTTTACTAAAGCTTACTTCGCCGGCGTTATTAAACTCATCGTGTGTGAGCTGCTTTGCATTGCCGCCATTTGCATCTATTGCAAATAATTGACTAAATCCTTTTTGGCTATAACCGCCTCCGTCGGCACGGTAGTATACATCGTCTATAAATTTTGCTGGCTCTGCCCATGTAGCGCCTTTAGGCTTGCCAGGTAAGTTAACAGGTGGTGCACTGCTACTTGGTACAAACATACTAAAAATAAGCTGCTGAGAGTCGGGATGCCAGGTAATTGCGCGTGGGCTGCTGGTTAGGTTACTAATTTTTGCTACAGCACCTGTTTTAAGCCACTTCATATAAATTTGGCTGCTGCCATCGCGGTTAGATATAAATGCAAGGCGTTGCCCATCTGGCGATAGTACCGGGGAGTGATCCATATGCACGCCCGAGGTAAGCGGTTGCAGTTGTTTAGTTTTATAATCAACTGACCAAATATTACTGACTTTACGGTCCGTTTTTATATCCATACGGTTACGTACAAAGTACACCGTTTTACCATCGTCTGTTATATCAATTTGATTGGCGTATTCAAGATTAAACACATCTTGTAGCTGTAATATGTTGTCCTTTGCAAAAGCTAACTGGCTACTACCAAGTAATAAACTGCTACTTAAACTAAGTGCTAAAAGCGTCTTCATTTGTATTCCCTGTTGTGGTTTTTGTATATGTAGTTATATGTCAGTAGGGAAGGGATGAAAAGCGCGATGCGGTGAATCTGTAATTTAATACCTGTTTAAGTAAAACATGGTTACTTTAGAATAATAAATAGCGGGCTTACTGCGTTAAATTTTTTATATGCAGCGCCATGTATTTCAGCGCTGTGTTACTTATGCTTTGTTACTGTGCTGTGTTGTTGCGCATTTTTAAAGCAATATTAGGTTTTACGTGATTGAACTTAATGGAGGTTATAGCTGTAAAGCCCCTTTACAGCTAAATAGTTTTTAAAGTAAAGCAAACATGCGTTTTGTAGCTTGAGGCTTAATAACGAGCTAAAAGCAAGGTTAGGTTGCTGATGCACACAGTGATTTAATTTCTTTAATAAGTGCAATACCGGCTGCGTTATCGCCATGTACGCACAAACTGTTGGCATTTAAGTTTAAGGTGTTTCCTGAGCGAGTGGTTACACAACCCTCGGTTAATAGCTGTTTTACTTGTGCTAAAAGTGCTGGCTTGTCGTGAACGCTGCCATCAAGGTGGCGAGATACTAAATGCCCTTCGTCTGTATATTGCCTATCAGCAAAGGCTTCTAAAATAAGATCTACACCTAAACTATTGGCGGCAAAGGTGTGTTTTGCAGAGTCTTTTGTGGCTAATAGCATAAGCTTTAATGGTGCAGGGTAGTGCGCTATAGCAGTAATAACTGTTTGTAAAATATGGTCGTTTTTCATCATGTCGTTATATAAAGCACCATGTGGCTTAACATAGCTAAGTGTTAAGCCTTGTACTTTAGCCATGCCATCAAGGGCGGCAATTTGGTAATGTAAGCAATTGGTCAGTTCTTGTGTGCTAAGCGCCATAGAGCGCCTGCCAAAGCCTTGTTGGTCGGGGTAACTTGGGTGCGCACCTATTTGTACATTGTGCTGCTTTGCTAAATACAACGTATCGGCTATTACATCTGGGTCTCCACCATGAAAACCACACGCAATATTTGCCATATCAATATGAGGCATTACCTCATCATCTAACCCCATTTTCCATGCGCCAAAGCTTTCGCCTAAATCGCAATTAAGTTTCATGTTTTATCCCTTGTTATTATTATTTTATGGTAACTGGCAGTACGCCATGAGCGTGTGCATTGCCTAACAATACCTTAGCAAGCGCTGTAAACGCAGGCCCTGCAACAGCATTGTTTTTATCTGTATCTATATTATACGCATAAGAAGCAAGAACTGCATTAGCTCTGCTGCCAAACTGCGCTATGTCGTAGGGGGCACGCAAACTTATAAATATTGTTTTTTTATTCGCTGATGCAGCTATATCCAGTAATGATGACAGCGCTTTTGGTTGCTCAGCGGTATTGAGTGCAAAGCGCGGGTCGTCTTTTAAATCATCCATTCCGCCAATCTCTACAGCGCTTTGATTAGGCGTAGCGTTGCCTGCAATAACAACATCTGCATTTTTAATTAAGCTATGCGCCTTTAAAGGGTCAAACCCTTGTAAACTACTGCAACTATATTTAAGCGCCGCATTACTTATAGCGCTAAGCGCTTGCTGCATAGCCATGCATTTTCGGGTATCGGGCATAATAATATGGATGTGTTGCCCTTTGCTTAAATTAAGAGGCAATGCATTATTGTTATTTTTAACCTCAGTAATAGCATTTACGGCAAGCTCAGTTTCTATTTTGCGATGTGCTTGAGAGCCAATAATATCTTTTGCTTTAGCCAAAGTGCTTAATGGGTCTAGCTGAGTGGTTAATTTAAATTTATTTTTTAAAGCGGTTATACGCGCAGCCGATTGAGCCACTTCTTCTTTACTGAGTTGTTTATTATTAACAGATGCGACTAATTCATCCATTAGTTTGTCGAGTGCGTTTAAATCAGCTGGTGTTCTGATCTCTATTGGCATAAGCGCTAGGTCAACGCCTGCTGAAAAGGTATTGATTACCGCTTGGGTTGGGGTGAAAAAATGACTAATGCCGGCCATATCTAAAGCGTCGGTTACCACCACACCTTGATAATTTAACTCCCCTCTTAAAATGTCAGTAATTATGGTACGCGACATAGTGGCGGGTTTTATCATGCTTTTGCCATCAACACTTACAAACGTACTGTTATCGAGTTGTGGGTATTGAATATGCGCCGTCATAATCATACCTGGGTTTTGCGTGGCAATTATGTGTTTAAAGGGAGCTAAGTCTTGTTGGTATATGTCTTCTTTGGAGTGATTTACTTGTGGTAACCCTGTGTGGCTGTCTACGTTGGTATCGCCGTGCCCTGGGAAGTGCTTTAACGATGTAATAACGCCGTTGCTCTCAAATCCTGCCACTTGTGCTGCGCCTAATTTACTGACAAGCGCTGGGTTTTCACCAAACGAGCGAACATTAATTACCGGGTTATCGGGGTTCATGTTTACATCTACCGTAGGGGCATAGTTAACATTAATACCTAACGAATTAAGCTCTTTAGCTATAACAGTGGCAGTTTGGGTTGCGTATTGAGTGCCATACTTTTTATAGGTTGCACCAATAGACATATTACCAGTAAATGAAGTGGCAACATCGCGTGGTAAACGCGCTACTCGGCCGCCTTCTTGGTCTATCGAAATAAATAACGGCAGCTTTGAACTTGATTTACTCGCCGCAGCTTGTAATTGGCTATTAAGGGTAATGGTTTGCTCAATAGATTGGGTGTTTTCAGAAAATAAAATTACACCACCAATATTATGCTTAGCAATGGCCGCTGCTAGTTCATCAGGTAGGGTAGTAACCGGTGTTCTGCATTGTTTGCTTGATCCTTGCTGACAAAAATAGCGTAAATCGAGAATTAGTTTTTGCCCCAATTGTTGTTCAAGAGACAGTGTAGGCTTAGCAAAAGAAGATTGTAATGGCATTAAACACCCAGATAAAAAAACAACAGACGAAATAAAGCATTTATTTAGCAAAACACACTCCAACGCTAAATAGATAAGTGGCAGTAGCTTATCTATTTTTGTGTACAACTGCAAAGTGCAGCTGTTTGTATACACAGGGTAAATTGTAAGGCGTGTATCATGGCTGAATACGTTTTATCTAAATGGTGAGTAGGCCTTAAATTAGCTGTACTCACTGCCACCGCTTTTAAAAACTAAAGATTAAATAGTTCATTGTTTTAATTGGCCAGTTAACTGTTAAAGCCGTGTAGGGGTTAAGCTATAGGCTAGCCACGGGAGTTATTAAAGGCTAAGCACAAACACTATTTATTGCCTGCATTACTATAAAGGCTTGACATATATAGTTAACTCTATATAGTAGGCCGCAGCTAGAAAGAAAGCATGATAGTTTATAAATCTTTATTTCGTTGTTGTATAAGTAATACTTGTAGTACCGTCCTGAAGTTTTTAAGTACCATCTCATTTTTTGCTACACCCGCTCTTATGAGCATATTTTTTATTTTTATATCAGGATATTACAATGTCTAACATCGTATCAGGTACAGTTAAGTGGTTCAACGAGTCTAAAGGTTTTGGTTTCATCGAGCAAGAAAACGGCCCAGACGTTTTCGCACATTTCTCAGCAATCAAAAGCGAAGGTTTCAAAACTTTAGCTGAAGGCCAACGTGTAGAGTTCACTCTTTCACAAGGTCAAAAAGGTCCTCAAGCGGATAACATCACTCCGTTATAATTTTTACTTTTAAAGTAAAAATAAAAAAAAGCGCTTAAGGCGCTTTTTTTGTGCCTAAAATTTGACTGTTAAATAGCGCCATCTATCATTTAATAATATAAATTAATGTAGTGGTGCGGTTATTCTAAAACTCTTTCCTTTTATTGCTTGTTTCTTCTTAAGCACGTTTACTTATGCAAACCATTTTAAGTTAGTTATTTATACAGATCAGTTTGCACCTTACAATTTTATAAACGAGCACGGCCAACTTGTTGGTGCTAACTACGATATAGTCAACGCACTGTGTATTAAAGCAGAAGTAGAGTGCGACTTTAAAGTCATGCCTTGGAAGCGTGCCGCAATGCTTGTGCATAAAAAGCCTTATTCAGCCATTTTTTCAATGGCGCAACATACTAACCGAATTCCTTTATTTAATTGGCTTGGCCCGTTAACTACTGCACGAACTTATTTTTATAAGTTAAAAAGCCGTCCTGATGTCACTGTAAACACCCTTAACGACACCACTCTTTATTCGTTAGGCATGGTAAGGGGAGATATATATCAATCATTGGTCAAAAAAATAGGGTTTGTAAACGGGCAAAACTTAATGACGTTTGGTGAAGAGCAACAATATATTCAGCTTTTTATAAACAATAAAATAGATCTTATTTTAGGCTCCGAGCACGTTATTTATAACCAATTAAAGCCTTATAACGTGAGCTTACTTGATGTAGAGCAACTTACTGAACTACCTGTAAGTAACGACCTTAAAGATAATTATTTAGCGTTTAATAAAGCGGTGCCGCAGCACATAGTAGATCGCTTTCAACGTGCCTTTAAAGTGCTAAAACAAGAGCGCAGTCTCGATTCGTTCATAGCGCCATATAGCAATAATTAATCACTAAGCCCCTATTTTAGACTTCATTACTTAGGTACTAATTAACGTAACTAAGCGTTAAAGTTGCGCTTAAAAAAGCAAGGTTTAGCTTAGGGGCTAGGGCAGCCCTTGGGTATTTTTAAGTGTGTAAAAGGCTTTTTGTAGCGCGTTTATATAGCGCATATCGGTGTTTTTATTTGCTGCCAAATAGGCATCTACCTTGAGTTCTTCTACATTATATATGGCTTTAAATTCAGCGTCAGGGGTGGGCAAATACTGACTAATTTGGTGTATTAGTTCGGGGTCATCAACAATTAAGTCTACTTTTTTGGCAACCAGTAACGCATACGATTTTTGTATATCGGTGGTTAGCACAACCTCAAACCCCAAGTTGGTTAATATATCAGTAGAAAAGTCGTTACGTTGCATCGCTATTTTGTATTTTTTTGCCTCCTCAGTATTGTTAATAATTATGTCGTCACGCTCTTTAAGCGCAACAAAAGCAAGCTCAAAATGCGAAACTGGGCCTATCCAATGAAAGTCGTTTTCTCGCCCTTTGGTGCGCGCTATGCTGTAAATAAAGGTGTTTTGAATAGTGCTGGCAAGTCTAAATGCTCGCGCCCATGGATACATTTGTATGTCGGGCGTTAGGTTCGCCTTTGCAAAAATAGCCCTTATAAACTCAGTGCCTTTGCCTGTCACTTTTCCATCAACAAGTATTTGATCGGGCGGCGAGAGTTCCGTGACAACTAAAAGAGGGTCTGAGCTTGCGTAGCTATTAAAAAAAACAAACAACAATACTAATAAAAGTTTACGCATTTATATAAATCGACTTATCAACAGCGGCTATTTTATGAGTGTGCTTAAAGGTAGAACATCAATAAAACAGTAGGTTACATTAGGATAAACCTAAGTGTGGCCTAAAATTTATAATTTACCACTTTTCAATAATACAAATTTATCGCAAAAATATAAAAAGCCATGCGCGTATATGTACTTAAAGGTAAGAAAGAAAAAGTTGTTATTAAAAGGAAGAATGTTTATAAGGGCCCTAAAACGATAAAAGGGCCTTGCGGCCCTTGGTGAAGTATCGTTCAAGTCAAATAGTGCTTTAACCCCTTAAAGTACTATCTTCTTGTTTTGCAACACCGGTGTTCATCTCATTAAGTTTCTAAGCTAGCGAGAGGAAAAACCCAGCAATTGCTGCGCTCATAAGGTTAGCCATAGATCCTGCTAACACTGCTCTGAGCCCTAAGCGTGCGATATCCTTTCGCCGACTAGGCGCCATACCGCCTAATCCACCTAGTAAAATAGCTATCGACGATAGATTAGCAAACCCACATAACGCAAATGTTACAATTGCTTGAGTGTGCGCACTTAACGTATCGCGATAATTTATAAAGTCTAAGTAAGCAACAAACTCATTTACTACTAACTTTTGACCAATAAAACTACCTGCTATGATTGCCTCATCCCATGGTACGCCAAGTAACCATGCAACAGGGGCAAATACATAACCTAAAATTTCTTGTAGCGTTAAAGTAGGGTAATCAAACCACCCACCAATACCGCCTAGTAAACCGTTTAATAACGCTATTAATGCTACGAAAGCTAATAGCATTGCGCCCACATTTAGCGCTAAATGCATGCCGTTAGCTGCGCCTGATGCTGCTGCATCAATAACATTAACTGGCTTGTCTTCATCGGTGTCTAAATCAGCAAGCGTATCTTTAGGTGTTTCGGTCTCTGGCACAATCATTTTGGCCATTAAAAACCCACCTGGTGCAGCCATAAAGCTGGCGGCAATTAAATACTTAAGCTCTACACCAATAATTACGTAACCTGCCATTACAGAGCCTGCTACCGTGGCTAAACCACCTACCATTACTGCAAACAACTCAGACTTAGTCATGGTTGCTATAAACGGCTTAACTATTAAGGGTGCTTCAGTTTGGCCTACAAATATATTAGCCGTTGCTGAGAGCGATTCTGTGCGCGAGGTTTTCAATAGTTTTTGTAAACCGCCGCCCAGAATTTTAATTATCCAATCCATAATGCCAATGTGGTAAAGCACAGCAACAAGAGCTGAGAAAAACACAATGACCGGTAAAACTTGAATAGCAAAAATAAAACCGAGTGTATCTTGCGATGCAAGTGGGCCAAATAAAAACCCGATCCCGTCGTTTGCAAAGCTAATTACCGAAGAGACGGCACTAGACATACTTGCTAACACATTTTTACCTGCTTCAAAAAACAGTACAAACCCACCAATAACTACTTGCATAGCAAAGGCTATCGCTACGGTGCGTAAGTTTATTGCTTTACGATTAGTCGAAGCCGCAAAAGCAATACTTAGTAGTACAAACATGCCTACTAAGCTCATAAATGTTGTCATACAGATGTTTCCCGTTATTATTCTTGTAGTAAATACTTAATTTTACTTTTAATAATATCAATCGCAACGCGGTTCATTCCGCCTCGAGTCACAACCAAATCAGCGTTATGCTTTGAAGGCTCAATAAATTGATAAAACATCGGTCTAACAGTTGCTTGATATTGCTCAACAACAGATTGTAATGTTCTGCCTCTTTTTTCCATGTCTCGTTGCATACGACGCATTAAGCAAATATCAAGGGGTGTATCTATAAATACCTTAATATCAAATTCTTTATTAAGTGCTTTATCACTTAATAATAAAATACCTTCTACTATTAAAATTTTAGCTGCAGCAACGCGACGAGTTTCATCGCTTCGTGTGTGTTGTGCATAATCATAAGTAGGTACTTCGACAGAGTTACCACTACGAAGTTGAGTTAAATGTTCAAGCATTAACTCATGTTCAAATGCATCAGGATGGTCGTAGTTAGTTTGCGTACGGTGTTCCATAGGCAAATGCGACTGATCCTTGTAATAAGCATCTTCTTCAATAATGGCGATAGCGCCTGGTTCAAGCTCATTAACCAACTCATTGTAAATAGTTTGGCTAAAAAGAGATTTGCCCGACGCTGATGCGCCAGCAATAGCTATAATAGTTCGTGTCACTAAAGTTCTCACCCACACAGAAAGGAAAAGTTGTTTGGTTGATCACAATAGCAAAAAAGACACGAATAATCTCTTTTGCTTTGCTTAAGAACGCAAATTTATAATGTTTAGCTTTTATGAAACAGGACTTATGTCCTGTACGGAAAATTCGATCAGCGGATAAAGTAACCACCTAGAAGCAAAGTGAGGTCAACATGGCAAGAGCAATCATCTTAATGGCAGACAGCCTAGGTATAGGCGCAGCACCCGATGCAGACAAATTTGGTGATGTTGGAGCAAATACACTCGCCCACTTATTAAAAGCATACCACGACGAAACGGGTAAAGCGTTATCGTTACCTAATTTATCTAAATTAGGTTTAATCGATGCCTGTGAAGCCGCGGGCGGTGAAACGTGTTTAGTTTCTGAGCGTCAAGCATCGCAAGGTGCATGGGGTTATGCAAAAGAGCTTTCAAGCGGTAAAGATACGCCATCAGGGCACTGGGAAATGGCCGGCGTACCTGTGTTATTTGATTGGGGCTACTTCCCTAAAACACAGCCGAGTTTTCCACAAGAATTTGTAGACGAATTTATAGCCGCTACCGGTATACCTGGCATTTTAGGCAACTGCCATGCGTCAGGCACCACCATATTAGAGCAGCTAGGCGAAGAGCATGTAAAATCAGGCAAACCAATTTGTTACACCTCAGCAGATAGCGTGTTTCAAATTGCCGCACACGAAGAGTCTTTTGGCCTCGAGCGCCTTTACGAAGTGTGCGAAATTGCCCGCGAATTACTTGATAAACTAAATATAGGCCGTGTTATTGCTAGGCCATTTTTAGGCACAAGCAGCGCAGATTTTGCCCGTACTGGTAATCGTCGCGATTATTCAGTATTGCCGCCAGCACCGACCCTATTAGATGTGCTATCTAAACACGGTGGTGAAGTAATAAGCATTGGTAAAATTGCAGATATATATGCACACCAAGGCATTACTCAAAAACACAAAGCCCCAGGGCTGATGAATTTGCTTGAAAAAAGCAGCGAAGTATTAGCAAGTGCGCCAGATAACAGCTTAATTTTTACCAATTTAGTTGATTTTGACGAAAAGTTTGGCCACCGTCGCAACCCAGTTGGTTATGCAAAAGCGTTAAAAGAATTTGACGATTACTTACCAACTATACTAAACCAGTTAAATGCAGATGACGTGTTAATGATCACTGCAGATCACGGCTGTGACCCAACCTTTCCAGGTTCAGAGCACACCCGCGAATATGTACCAGTTATAGCTTATCAACCGGGCATGCAAAATACCCCGCTTGGCGAGCGCAATAGCTTTGCAGATATAGGCCAAACCCTTGCACAGTGGTTTAACTTACCTGCACTTGAATACGGTGACGGCTTTTTAAATAAGCTAAACGCGCCTAAATAAAAAGGAAAACAATTAATGAGTACTCCGCATATTAGTGCAAACGTTGGTGACTTCGCTGAAACAGTATTAATGCCGGGCGATCCGCTTCGTGCACAATACATTGCTGAAAACTTTTTAGATGATGCAGTACAAGTAACAGGCGTACGTAACATGTACGGCTTTACAGGCACATACAAAGGTAAACCTGTAAGTATTATGGGTTCGGGCATGGGCATACCATCTATGTCTATTTATGCGCGTGAGTTAATTGTAAGCTTTGGCGTTAAAAATATTATTCGTATTGGTACCTGTGGTGGTATTGGTACAGATATTAAAATTCGCGACGTAATTTTTGCACAAGGCGCAAGCACCGACTCAAACGTAAACCGTGCACGCGTTCGTGGTTATGATTTTTCAGCAATTGCTAACTTTGACCTACTTTTAAACGGTGTTAATGCCGCTAAAGACCTAGGCATTAAAGCAAAAGTAGGTAACGTATTTACTACCGATACCTTCTACCAAGCTGACGACACATTCTACAAAGACCTAGATAAACTAGGTGTACTAGCTGTAGATATGGAAACAGCAGGTTTATACGGTGTAGCTGCAGAGTATGGTGCTAACGCAATGGCACTATTTACCGTAAGTGACCACGTGATCACCGGTGAAGCAACACCTGCAGATGAGCGCCAAAGCACATTTAACGAAATGGTTAAAATTGCTTTAGAGTCTATTTAATAAAGGCAATTTTATTAAATTAGCAAACAGTTCCTTGGTAACGTATTCACTAAGTTTTGGAGACACGCCCAAAGTGAAGTGAGACTAAACCCCCAAAGCCGCATTTTATGCGGCTTTTTTTATACCTATAAAAGTGCTGCTTTTAAAGCGCCAGCAAGCTGCACGTCTGTACAGCACGAGCTAACCGCTTAGCAGCGAGTTCTCCTCGCGTTTGGTATTAATTTTTTTCGCGGCATAAAGCCGCTGCTACTCATCTTTTTTAAACAAACCAATGTTACCCAAAGTAAAAGCACTACGTTTAAAAAGTCACTACACCCAGTGTCACTCTTACTAAGTTAATGCTAGTGTATAAATTACAACCATTTATTGTTTTTATTGTTTTTGTTGTTTAACCGTTAAGCTATGGAGTTGACTATGTCTAACTGGGTAGATGCAACCGTAAAAAAAGTAACATGGTGGAGCGATACACTTTTTAGCCTGGTAGTAAACGCAAGCGTAGAGCCATTTAAGGCAGGGCAGTTTACTAAGCTCTCGATTATGGAGGGCGATAAACGAATTGCTCGGGCATACTCTTATGTAAACGCGCCTAATAACCCCGATTTAGAATTTTACCTTATCAATGTAGAGGGCGGCTTATTATCGCCTAGGTTGGCGCAATTAAAATCAGGCGACACTGTATTAATAGAGCAACGTGCCACAGGCTTTTTTACCTTAGACGAAATACCGCCAAGCGAGCAGTTATGGATGCTAAGTACAGGCACTGCAATAGGGCCGTTTTTATCTATTTTGCAGCAACAAGAGGTATGGCAAAAATACACACAGATTAATTTAGTGCACGGCGTACGTTTTAATGCCGATTTAAGCTATCAAAATCTAATACACGCCCTAATAAACGCACACCCTACACAACTTAACTACATTCCGGTTGTAAGCCGTGAGGAGCCACAGCAAGGCCTGAAAGGGCGTATAACTACAGCAATTCAAAACGGCGAGCTATTTAGTAAAGCCTCTAAAACCCCAAGCCCGAGTAATTCGCAATTTATGATTTGCGGTAACCCACAAATGGTAAAAGACACCACACAGTTACTTTTAGACAAAAACTTTAAACGAAATCGTCGCAGAGACCCAGGGCACATAACGGTTGAGCAGTATTGGTAAAGTGTATAACAATCATTTAATTGCTACCCGAAAACGCTCAAATTTGTTATGTTGCAGCATTAACAGCGTTATATGTTCATATTAGGAAAGTTATGAAATCGTTATCTATTATTTTTGCCTCGCTTATTGCCACTGTTGCCCTGATCAGTTATGCAGCAGAGCAAACCGAAGAGACTCAAGAAGAGCAAAAAAGTACCGAGCAAGCGTCAAGCTCTACTCAAGCCAGCAATTCACCAACAAAAGCAAAAGATGAAAAGTTAAACACGCTTGAGTACCAAGCCCCAGAGCTTAAAACGCCAACAGTAGATACTACTAAACCTGACGATTCAAAAGTACTGGGTAGCGAAACCCCAAAACCGGTAGAAAAACCAAAAAACAAAGTAGAAAAAGCAGCAGCTGTGGCCGAGGCAGAAAAAGCGGTAACGCAAGCCAAAGAGGCATTAACCGCTAAGCAGCAAGCTAAAGCTAAGCAATCTCGCGAGTCGCTTGCTGTTGTAGAGCAATTAGTTGAAGCCTATAACGCACGTAATATTGAACAATTTATTCGTATGTACGATGAAGATGTAGAGTTTTATATTTTTCCTAATGAGCTATTATTTAAAGGAAAAGAAAAACTAATAGCCCGTTATGGCTTAATGTTTAAAAAATTAAAGTGTATTAATAGCTCGCCAATAAAGCGTATTGTGCACGGCGACATAGTAATAGACCACGAGCTATCAGAAACCTGTTCAACAGACGAAAACGTGGTAGATAAACGCTCTGAGTTAGTATCGAGCTACCAAATAAAAGACGGAAAAATAATCCGCGTATTATTTTTTAGATAATTATAAAAGGCATACTATGCAGTTAGCAGACGACAAAAAAATTCGCTTAATGTATCGCGTTGAGCCAGGGTGTTTAGGGCCGCAGGGCGCAGATCACATAGAAGACTTTTGTCGTTATGCTAATAAGCATATTAAATCACCTTATTACGGGCAATTTTTGTTTTTACCACGTTTTGACAAACAAAAAGATGAGCGTCAATACAGCGTAAAAAACCGCAACCTATCGCGAGTGCAAGCCAAAGCCTATTTAAACCATTTTGAAATTGATATAGATACCTTCGAAGAGCAACTCGACGAACTCCTCACCAAAGCCATCGATTTATACTTTAAACGATAATTATAAACGCCTGAATACAAGTTTTACCCTGTAGCTAATTTTGCCTGTAGACGCCTAGTTTGCTCAGGGGGATGCGTATTTTCTCATTAATTGCCCCACAGAGGGCATTTCGCGCTAAACAGAGAAAACAGGCATTGGTGAGTTACTTCTTTGTGGTGAGATAATCACTTTTAAGACGTGTCTACAGAATAGGGTTTATCGTGTAGCAGCGAGTTTACCTCGCGTTTTATATTGAATTTTTTTCGCGGCATAAAGCCGCTGCTACTCATTAATTTCACCACAGAGGGCACAGAGGCGCTTCGCGCTACACAGAGAAAACACAGGTATTGGTGATTTATTTCTCCAGTTTTTTCCTGTTCTCCTCCTTCACTTCTCGGTGGTCACATAATCACTTTTAAACGAAAGCATGAGCTAACCACGTAGCAGCAAGTTTACCTCGCGTTTTATATTAAACTTTTTCGCGGCATAAAGCCGCTGCTACTCATTAATTGCCCCACAGAGGGCACAGAGGCGCTTCGCGCTACACAGGGAAAACACAGGTATTGGTGATTTATTTCTCCAGTTTTTCTCTTGCTCTCCTCCTTCACTTCTCGGTGGTGACATAATCACTTTTAAACGAAAGCATGAGCTAACCACGTAGCAGCAAGTTTACCTCGCGTTTTATATTGAATTTTTTCGCGGCATAAAGCCGCTGCTACTCATTAATTTCACCACAGAGGACACAGAGACACAGAGGAAACAATGGGGGTTGGTGAGTAATTTCTCTTGCTCTCCTCCTTCACTTCTCGGTGGTGAGATAATCGCTTTTAAACGAAAGCATGAGCTAACTACGTAGCAGCGAGTTTACCTCGCGTTTTATATTGAATTTTTTTCGCGGCATAAAGCCGCTGCTACTCATTAATTTCACCACAGAGGGCACAGAGGCGCTTCGCGCTACACAGAGAAAACAGGCATTGGTGAGTTACTTCTTTGTGGTGAGATAATCACTTTTAAGACGTGTCTACAGAATAGGGTTTATCGTGTAGCAGCGAGTTTACCTCGCGTTTTATATTAAACTTTTTCGCGGCATAAAGCCGCTGCTACTCATTAATTGCACCACAGAGGGCACAGAGGCGCTTCGCGCTACACAGAGAAAGCACAGGTATTGGTGATTTATTTCTCCAGTTTTTCTCCTGCTCTCCTCCTTCACTTCTCGGTGGTGAGATAATCACTTTTAAACGAAAGCATGAGCTAACTACGTAGCAGCGAGTTTACCTCGCGTTTTATATTGAATTTTTTCGCGGCATAAAGCAGCTGCTACTCATTAATTTCACCACAGAGGACACAGAGGCGCTTCGCGCTACACAGATGGTGATTTATTTCTTCAGTTTTTCTCCTGCTCTCCTCCTTCACTACAGAGATAATCACTTTTAAACGAAAGCATGGGCTAACCACGTAGCAGCGAGTTTACCTCGCGTTTTATATTGAATTTTTTCGCGGCATAAAGCCGCTGCTACTGCTATTGTGGGCTTCGCACTTTACGCTAAAAACGCGCCTACAAAACTCTAGCTACCCGCTACTATGGTATTAAAGCTGTCGTTGTCGTGTAGGCTGGCAAATGCACTTTCGTGTAGTAGCTCATTACGTAAGTTTGGCGAGTATTCAAGGGCCATTTTTATATCGGCTAATGCATCGGCATGTTTGTGTGTAAGTGCATACGCACACGCACGCTGCCAGTAGGCATAGCCGTAGTCGCTATCTATATCAATAGCTTGGTTACATAACTCAATGGCTTTGGCGGTTTCGTTTAGCTCTAATAATGCATCGGCTTTGTAGGCAATGGCTTCTACATCTTCTGGCTTACGTTTTAAAATTTCGTCAAATATTTCTATTTTGTTTGCAAAGTCGCTTTCTAGGTTTGCGCGCATCCATAACGAGTGCACCTCGTTAGTGACCGATATACGCTCTTGGTTACTGAGTATTTCTTCTGAGCGTACACGCAGTTTTTCTTCAAGAATTTTTAAGCGATCTTCGTACTCGTCAGTGATCACACTGACACGCGTATTTACTATATCTTCTACTTTATTTTTAACATCGCGCAGCGAGTTCCAGCCTACTAAAACCAAAATAGAGGCCGTAGCAGTAATAATAAAAAACACGTTATTAATAGTGTCGGTGGTGTATATAAGCGCTCTGTCGGCGGTGTCTAACTGGGCGTGTGTAACTTGTTTTGTCACATCTTCGCGTAATTGTTGTTGGTCTTGGCGAACGGCTTTTAACTCATCAAGAATATAGCGTTCTAAAAGCGGTTTATACATGGGCTCATTTAATTGTGCTAACGCTTGTTGCTGTTGCTCTTCTGTTGGTGCAGCAGATTCTTGGGCATTAACAGTATTTAAAAGCGAAACAAAACAAACAAATAGAATAGTTATATAAAAACGCATGGGTACGCCTAGTTAATTATTAGTGACTAATCGCACTTTAACATGCAAGGCTTATTGGCACTAGGGCGTGTTTGCTTTGAACATTAAACAACTTAACAAAATCATACAACTGTTCACACAGCCTTAAAGGATTCTAAATTCTAGGCAAAAAAAAACCAGCCCAATGTGGGCTGGCAAAACTGCTTAAAACAACAATAAATTGTCGCAGGGAAATAACAGGAGTGAGTGGTCATAATAATCAAGTTAATCTGAACATTTACTTAATTATTCAAAATAGATTTCAATAAGTTATAAAGTAAAGGTGCATTGGGCTTAGTAATGCACCTTTATAAACAACTTTAATTTCATGGTGAAGGGGGGGTATTCCAATGTGCGCTCAATTAAAAGCCACTTTCAAACCCTTCACATACCATTACGCGTTATCTATTTAATCCGATCACACTAATTGTGGAGTTTAAACTGTATTCATTAAACCAATGGTTTCAATCGATTTAATTCAAGTTAATACGCTGGCGAATGTAATATTAGGGGTCTATATTGTTTGAGCAGTAAATAAAAATTATGCACAAAATTAATAAACCTTAGCGTGTTACTTTAAATGTAAGCGCTGGGGCTTGAGTAAAATAGTTAAACTCTTCATTTAAAGTAAGGAGCTGAAAATGAGCAGCACTAAATCGGGTCAATGTCCCGTAATGCACGGTAGTAACTCAGTTATTTCTAAAGTAAACACAGATTGGTGGCCAAATACTCTAAATTTAGACATTCTTCATCAGCACGACACAAAATCAAACCCCTACGGCACAGACTTTGACTACGCCGAAGCATTCAAATCTCTCGATTTAGACGCAGTAAAAGCAGACCTAAAAACCTTTATGACCGATAGCCAAGATTGGTGGCCAGCCGATTGGGGTCATTACGGCGGCTTAATGATCCGTATGGCATGGCACTCTGCGGGTACGTACCGATTATCAGACGGCCGTGGTGGAGCAAGCACCGGTAACCAGCGTTTTTCGCCGCTAAATTCGTGGCCAGACAACGCAAGCCTAGACAAAGCGCGCCGCCTATTATGGCCAATCAAGAAAAAATACGGGAACAAACTATCGTGGGCCGACCTATTTATTTTAGCCGGTAACATGGCATACGAATCAATGGGCTTAAAAATTTATGGCTTTGCAGGTGGCCGTGAAGACATTTGGCATCCAGAAAAAGACATTTATTGGGGCGCAGAAAAAGAATGGCTAGCACCGAGTGATGAGCGTTACGACAACGTAGAAAAACCCGACACCATGGAAAACCCATTAGCTGCGGTACAAATGGGCTTAATTTACGTAAACCCAGAAGGCGTTAATGGTATACCCGATCCGCAAAAAACCGCGCAGCACGTACGTGAAACATTTGCTCGCATGGCAATGAACGACGAAGAAACCGCAGCGCTTACTGTAGGCGGTCACACGGTAGGTAAAACCCACGGTAACGGTAAAGCCGAGCACTTAGGCCCAGAGCCAGAAGCGGCCGACGTACACGAGCAAGGCCTAGGCTGGAACAGCACTAAAGAAGGCGGCTTTGGTCGCAATACCGTAACGTCGGGCCTAGAAGGCGCGTGGACTACCCACCCAACAAAATGGGATAACGGCTACTGTCACTTACTATTAAATTACGAGTGGGAGCTAACTAAAAGCCCAGCAGGCGCGCACCAATGGGAGCCTGTAAATATTAAAGAAGAAGACAAGCCGGTAGATGTAGAAGACCCATCAATTCGTTTAAACCCAATGATGACCGACGCCGATATGGCCATGAAGGTAGACCCAATCTACCGTAAAATTATTGAACGTTTTAACAACGACTTTGAGTATTTTTCTGATGTGTTTGCCCGCGCGTGGTTTAAACTTACGCACCGCGACTTAGGCCCTAAAGCGTGTTACTTAGGTAAAGATGTACCAAGCGAAGACCTAATTTGGCAAGACCCAATTCCAGCGGTTGACTACACCCTATCTGATGATGAAATTAGCGAGCTAAAAGCACAAATTCTTGATTGTGGCGTAAGCGCAACTGATTTAATTACTACAGCATGGGATAGCGCACGCACGTACCGCGGCTCAGACCGCCGTGGTGGTGCAAATGGTGCGCGTATTCGTTTAGCTCCGCAAAAAGATTGGCAAGGTAATGAGCCAGAGCGCCTAGCAAGCGTACTTAGCGCCCTTGAAAAATTTAAAGCAGGTTTAGCTAAGCCTATCAGTATTGCAGATTTAATCGTATTAGGTGGCACAGCGGCTATAGAGCAAGCTGCAAAACAAGCTGGTGTTAATATAACAGTACCGTTTGCGCCAGGGCGCGGCGATGCAACCGACGAAATGACCGATGCCGAGTCGTTCGAACCGTTAGAGCCAGTACACGACGGCTTTAGAAACTACCTTAAAAGCGACTTTAGCGTATCGCCAGAAGAGCTACTTTTAGAGCGTAGCCAGTTAATGGGCCTAACAGCCCCAGAAATGACCGTACTGTTTGGCGGAATGCGCGTGTTAGGCACAAACTACGCAGGCAGCAAACACGGCGTATTTACCGACAACGTAGGTGCGCTTTCTACCGACTTTTTTGTAAACTTAACCGACATGGCCAATAACTGGAAACCGTCTGAGCCAGGTGTTTACAACATTGTTGAACGTAAAACAGGCACCATAAAATGGACCGCAACACGTATAGATTTAGTGTTTGGTTCAAACTCTATATTACGTGCACTAAGCGAATTTTACGCACAAGACGACAACAACGAACGTTTTGTAAATGATTTCGTAAATGCATGGGTAAAAGTAATGAACGCCGACAGATTTGATCTTAAATAAATCAAAATTATAGGCACAAAGGGGAGCAACATAGCTCCCCTTTTTTATTGTCTAAATTTTAGTTCGTGGCCTGTAGGCACCAAGCTTGTTCAGGGGTGATGTACAGCTTTTCATTAATTGTAAATTAAATACCACCCCCGAGGACACAGAGGCGCTTCGCGCTACACAGAGAAAACACGGGGATTGGTTAATCACTTCTTCTGTTCTTCTCGGTGGTTAATTTGGCTTGTAAGCGCGAAGCTTGTTCATACGAGAGGCAAAGCATCTCATTATTCAAACGATGTTGTATTGCACAAAGAAAAAAAATGAGGAGAAAATGAGGAGTGAAAGTTGTAGGCGCGAAGCTTGCTCGCGCAAGTTGCTAGTTGCTTCTCTAAAGCGAAGCGCCTCTACACCTCTTTGTGATTGTATTGGTTTAATATTTACGATCTATCGCTCATTATGCCAGCAAGCTGAGGGTCTACAAGGTAAGGTATAGCTCTGGTGTTAATGTTAACATTGTGTGCTCCGGCTAGCTCAGGGTAGATGTACAGCTTTTCACCAATTGTAAATTAAATACCACCACCGAGGACATAAATGCGCTTTGCGCTACACAGAGAAAACACGGTGATTGGTGAGCAATTTCTCCTGCTCTTCTCCTTCACTTCTCTGTGGCGACATAATCACTGTTAAACAAAAACAATGCGCGCCTAAAAACTATGAACTAACCACGTAGCAGGAGCTTACCTCGCGTTTGGTATTAAATTTTTTCGCGGCATAAAGCCGCTGCTACTCATTAATTCAACCACAGACGGGGATTGGTTAATCACTTCTTCTGTTCTTCTCGGTGGTTAATTTGGCTTGTAAGCGCGAAGCTTGTTCATACGAAAGGCAAAGCATCTCATTATTCAAACGATGTATTGCACAAAGAGAAAAAATGAGGAGTGAAAGTTGTAGGCGCGAAGCTTGCTCGCGCAAGTTGTTAGTTGCTTCTCTAAAGCGAAGCGCCTCTACACCTCTTTGTGATTGTATTGGTTTAATATTTACGCGCTACAGCTCGTTACGCCAGCAAGCTGAGGGTCTACAAGGTAAGGTATAGCTCTGGTGTTAATGTTAACATTGTGGGCACCAAGCTTGTTCAGGGTTGACGTACAGCTTTTCATTAATTGTAAATTAAATACCACCACCGAGGACATAAATGCGCTTTGCGCTACACAGAGAAAACACGGTGATTGGTGAGCAATTTCTCCTGCTCTTCTCCTTCACTTCTCTGTGGTGACATAATCACTTTTAAACGAAAGCATGAGCTAACCACGTAGCAGCGAGTTTACCTCGCGTTTTATATTAAATTTTTTCGCGGCATAAAGCCGCTGCTACTCATTAATTTCACCACAGACGGGGATTGGTTAATCACTTCTTCTGTTCTTCTCGGTGGTTAATTTGGCTTGCAAGCGCGAAGCTTGTTCATACGGAAGGCAAAGCATCTCATTATTCAAACGATGTATAGCACAAAGAGAAAAAATGAGGAGAAAATGAGGAGTGAAAGTTGTAGGCGCGAAGCTTGCTCGCGCAAGTTGTTAGTTGCTTCTCTAAAGCGAAGCGCCTCTACACCTCTTTGTGATTGTATTGGTTTAATATTTACGCGCTACCGCTCGTTACGCCAGCAAGCTGAGGGTCTACAAGGTAAGGTATAGCTCTGGTGTTAATGTTAACATTGTGGGCACCAAGCTTTTTCAGGGGTGATGTACAGCTTTTCATTAATTGTAAATTAAATACCACCACCGAGGACATAAATGCGCTTTGCGCTACACAGAGTAAACACGGTGATTGGTGAGCCATTTCTCCTGCTCTTCTCCTTCACTTCTCGGTGGTGACATAATCACTGTTAAACAAAAACAATGCGCACCCACCTATTTAAACAGCCACAAAAAAAGACGCTAAACAGCGCCTTTTTAAAACAGCTTAGGCTCTATTTTTAGTTTTTGAAACCTAAAAGCTTAAACCCAAAAACTTATACCTAAAACAGACGCGATATAAAATCGCTGCTACAACTTAAGCGATTTTTTTCTCTTCTATGCTTGCTAAGTATTCGTCAAACGTACCTTGAAAATCAATAACCTGCTTGTCTTTAATATCAATAATGCGTGTAGCTAAAGACGATACAAACTCGCGGTCGTGGCTTACAAAAATAAGCGTACCCGCAAAGTCTTTAAGTGCATTGTTTAGCGCTTCAATGGCTTCCATATCCATGTGGTTGGTTGGCTCGTCCATTACAAGTACGTTTACGTCTTGCATCATTAGCTTACCAAACAACAAACGGTTTTTTTCACCACCTGAACAGTTACGTGCTTTTTTGTTGGAATCGTCGGCAGTAAACAACAAACGCCCTAACATGCCGCGAACCATTAAATCGTTATGCTTGGCTGTACGCCATTGCGACATCCAATCAAATAACGTTAAATCGTTATCAAAATCTTTTGTGCTGTCTTGCGGGCAGTAGCCAAAGCTAGCATTTTCTGACCATTTAATTTCGCCTTCATTACTTTTAAGCTCGTTTACTAAACAGCGTAAAAAGGTGGTTTTACCCACACCGTTTTCGCCAATAACCGCAAGCTTAGCGCCTGCTTCTAGTAAAAAGTCGCCGCCGCTAAATAATGTTTCGCCATCAAAACCGTGGCCAAGTTTATTAACTTCAAGCGCTTGGCGGTACATTTTTTTGCCTTCGTCAAAACTTAACGATGGGCTCATACGGCTTGACGCTTTAACTTCATCAAGCTTAATTTTATCCATTTTTTTAGCACGCGAACTGGCTTGTTTAGCTTTAGACGCGTTAGCACCAAAACGGTTAACAAAGTCTTGAAGCTCGTCTATCTCGGCGCTCTTTTTAGCATTTTCGGCTAATAATTGCTCGCGCTGTAAGCCCGCCGCTTCTAAAAACTTTTCGTAGTTACCTGGGTAAATACGCAGCTCACCGTAATCAATGTCGGCCATATGTGTACATACCGAGTTTAAAAAGTGGCGGTCATGGGAAATAATAATCATGGTGCATTTACGTTTATTAAGCTCATTAGCAAGCCACGTAATGGTATGAATATCCAAGTTATTGGTTGGCTCATCAAGTAGCAGTATGTCAGGGTTTGCAAACAGCGCCTGCGCTAAAAGCACACGTAATTTCCAACCTGGGGCAACGTTTGCCATTAACCCATAATGAAACTCTTTATCTATACCCGCTTCTAATAGTATTTCTTCAGCGCGGCTTTCGGCCGTGTAACCATCCATTTCGGCAAAAACGCTTTCAAGGTCGGCCACTTTCATGCCGTCTTCTTCGCTCATTTCGGGTAATGAGTAAATACGGTCGCGCTCTTGCTTTACTTTCCAAAGCTCTACGTCGCCCATAATTACGGCATCTACAACGCTGTATTGTTCAAACGCAAACTGGTCTTGGCTTAGGTTACCTACTTTAAGCCCTGGCGTAATCGACACATTACCCGCACTTGGCACAAGCGCACCGCTTAAAATTTTCATGAAGGTCGACTTACCACAGCCGTTAGCGCCAATTAAACCGTAACGGTTACCGTTACCAAATTTAGCTGAAATGTTTTCAAACAACGGCTCTGCGCCAAACTGCATCGTAATATTTGCGGTGGAGATCAAAAAGTTAGTCCTAGAATGAGTACTGACAGGGGCCAACTGCAGCAAAACGCCACAAACAAGACCAAGCAATAGGGTAAATTAGCTGGCGAATTATACAGATCCCCCCATGGTAATGAAAGGTAAAAGATACATACCTAAAATGGCAGCACGTTGGGTTATGAATCTATATAAGTGTAAAACCGCGGGTTAATAGGGTTTGTAAATGCGCTCTATGGCCGCTTTATTATTTTTAATAAGGCCATTAATTACAGCTACTTCGTCAAGCCTGACCGACTGTTTACTCATCATAAAATGTACGCCATTAACATTAATAGCTGGCGCCGTTTTTACCGGCAAAATAGTGTTGTAGCGCTTAGCAAAATATTTTGCGACAACAGAGTCGTCAATCACGTAATCAACTCGCTTTTTGTTAAGCATACCAAAGCGCGTATTTGCATCTGCGGTAAGTACTATTTGGTTGGGGTAGTGTTTTCTTATTTTTTCAAACTCAGCGCCAAAAAAGCTGCCTCTGTTAACGCCAACAATAAAGCCTCGTTCAAAAAGCGCCGCTAAGTTAATTACATCTTTGGCGTTTTCATGCTTATAAAGCAGCATAACTTCATCGCGATAAACATCAGTAAAATAAGAGTACTCGGCGCGCTCTTTTGTATAACTTGCCGCAAAGGTAATATCAATATGGCCTGTTTTTAGCTCTTGCTGAACCCGCGATAAGCTCGGAAAATAAACCCACTCAATACAAAAAGGCGAATCGTTAAAAACAGCGTTAACCGTATCTACCTCTGCGCCTACAAAGGCGTTGCCTTGTTTAATTAAATAGGGCGCCCAGTTGGTTTCGTTGGTGCCCATTTTTAATGTTTTAGTGCATGCCAGTACATTAAATTGCGCCACCAAAAATATAAGCGCTAACAGAAACATCTTCATAAAACGTCCTTTTATACCAATCCGCATAATTAAGTGATCTATTTTGAGGATGGATAAACGTGTTGATAGCAAGGCAAAAAATTCGCTATTTAGTTGTTCTAAATGAGAATTTTTTAACGCAGATAGCGACACATTTAGCCCCTGAAAATGATTAAGTATTAATGTGGGTTGGTATTATTACTTAAATAACGCCTTAATCGCCGCTTTATTTTTTACAATATGCGCATTAATAGTGTTAACTTCTTCTAAAGAAATCGTTTTTTTGCTCATCATAAAATGCACATTATTTACGTTAATAGGCGCTACTTGCTCAACGGGTAAAATAGCCGTGTATTTGTTAGCAAAATGGTGCGCCACTAACGAATCGTCTACTACAAAATCTACCCGCTTTTTATTTAATAAAGCAAAGCGTTTATCGGCATCGCTGGTAAGTACTATTTGCTTGCTATATTTATCACTTAACGTTTTAAACGAGTGCCCTAAAAAGCTGCCGCGATTAACGCCGGCTGTTAAGCCCTTTTTAAATAACTGCTCTAACGAACTAATACTTGCCGAGCCAGCATGTTTGTACAACAACATTACCTCTTCGCGATAAGGCAAACTAAAGTGGGCGTAAGCTTGGCGCTCACGGGTTTTACTTGCTGCAAACATTAAATCTACCCGGCCGTGTTTTAGTTCTTCTAAGGCGCGTAAGGAGTTAGGGAGTAGCGTAAAATTTATACAAAAAGGGGAGTCTTTAAAAATGGTTTTAATTATATCTATTTCAATGCCCGTTAACGTATTGTTTTTTAGTACCACATACGGCGGCCAGTAGCGCTCGTTGGTGCCTACATTAATGGTTTTATCGCATGCTTGGGCTTTAGCGCTAAATAACCCCAAACACGTTACCCACATCAATAAAAACACACGCGTACAGCTCAAAACATTCATTCAAACAGCGCCTTAAGTGCCGCTTTATTTTTAGTTATATGCGCGTTAATAATTTTAACCTCATCAGGCGTTACTGTTCTTTTGCTCAGCATTAAGTGTATTTGGTCTTTATTAATAGCGGGTATGGTAGGCGCCTTCATTAAGCTGTTACCACGCTTACTTAAATAATTGCCTACTAGCTCGTCTTCTATTGCGTAATCTATACGCTGTTTATTAAGCATTTCAAAGCGCTTACTGGTTGCGCTGGTGTATTCTATTTGTTTTTTATGGCTTTTTTTATACTGCTCAAACTCTTCGCCGTAATAACTACCAAAGTTAGCGCCTATGGTTAAACCTTGGTTAAAAATATCAGCTAAGTTTTTAACCTTGTGTTGATTGTTTTTGTTTTCGTATAAACGCATTACCTCGGTGCGGTAGGCCTTTGTAAAATGAGCATATTTAGCGCGCTCACTGGTGTAACTTGCCGCCCAGCCTATGTCTATTCGGCCATGGCGCAGCTCGGTAAAAGCCCGTTTAGAATTAGGCAGCATTTTTATTTCAAAACAAAAAGGCGAGTCTTTAAAAATAACAGTTAACGCATCCACCTCTTTACCCTGTAACTGGCCGCTAATGCCCATTACATACGGCGGCCAAAAAGCATCATGTGCGCCAACGCTAAGCGTTCTTTCGCAGGCAAACACACCCCAAGAGGTACTAAACAACACACACAATAATAAGGTTATTAATTTATTCATTAAGTCTCTGAGGTAAGCTTTTTTGTACGTTATTAAAACAGTATAACCTAGCAAAATAATATAATGGTGAAGGAATCATTAAAGTTGTAAAAAAATGTATCTAAAAAGGAGGGGTTAAAGGTTTTAAGGAGATAATTATTGCTAACTACAGCACTGTGCTAAAGCGCTACTGCTAATAATACTGGTAATATTCAATAGTAGCTTATTGTTTATAAACAAAGTTTAAATAATGAGCACGTATTATCGATAATTTGAGCAATCACAATAATTAATGATATAGGCGTACTATTTTCATACCGTATCTACCTAAAAAGCCTATATTTTTAAAGTTTTATCATGTAAATTGTTTCTAAATGAATACTAACTTAACGGTAAGTTAGTTTTAAACAGACAAACCAAGGAGCGGTTTAATAAAGCCGCTCTGTATTGGGAATATTATTATGCGGTTGAAAGAAGCCCTCAGCGTCTTATCAAAGTCATCCCCTTATGCTGTATCTACAGAGCGCGATAGCAAAAATAAAAGTCAGCTTGATAATGTAAAAGAGTATTTGTACATCAAGATGCCAATAGCTATTGATGTAGAGAAAAGAATTTCGAGTTTTTCATCAAATAAACCTGAAGTGTTATTTTTGTGTGGTAGCAGCGGCGATGGTAAATCAGAAATACTGACTGATTGTAAGAAGCGTTTTAGTAATCGAGCTCACTTCCACTTAGATGCAACGCACAGCTTTGATCCTCGTGAAAATGCGATTCAAACCTTAGATAAAGTGTTTGAAGAATTTGAGTCAGGTACTATGCCACTCATCGTTGGTATTAATACCGGTATGCTAGGAAATTACGCTGAAGAAGGCTCGAACGAAAAATTCAAACAAGTAATAAAAAATTATTTATTAAATAAAAGTTTAACTGAAGACATAACCTTTATAAATTTTGAAGATTACCCTAAATTTTTTATAGATAAAGAGGGATATACTTCTGAGTTCGCGCAAAAGTTACTTCAAAAACTAACAGCAAAAGATGACAATATTATTCGTCAGATTTTCGATAAAGAAAAATCAGAACAAACGAGCCAAGCTAGTAAAAGGCTGCAAGCTAATTATGAGCTTTTAAGTGTCCCTGAAGTACAAAAAACTATAATTGAACTTCTGTTTAAAGCGCGATTAATGCGGGATCAATTTTTAACTGCGCGTGCGTTACTCGATTTTATTTTCATGTTATTGGCTGGTCCTGGTTACCTCTTCGATAACCTTTTTTCCGGTGGCGATAATGAGTTGGCAAATAAAATAATTGAGTTTGACCCTGCCCATTTAAGAACAAAAAAAATAGATCGTTTTATATTAGCTAATGATCTGCACTTACCAGATCAAGAGTTTACAGAGTTCAAAGAGTCTTTAAAAAGCTTAGGAATAGAGACGTTAGATAGCAGTCTTTCTTACTTACGTTTATTTTATATTCTTAAAGGTGGTCATTTCTCTAATGATTATCATGCTAAATTCGAACAAGATTTCAATGAATCCCTGATTGAACAGTACATAAATGTATATCAATTACACAGAGATTTTGACAATAGCACAGAGCATAAAAGACAGATTAAAGACTTTTACAATAATACGCTTCGCACTGCTATTCGAAAATACAATAACCGTAACGCGCCTAATCTAGATAAAAGTCATTATCTAATATCTGAGCTAAACGGCTTCCAGTTAGTTTCAGAGTTAGAAATTAAGGCCGATTTAAAGAGTATTTCAAACTTCTTACCAAAGTCATCTGCAAGTTTTACGGCTTTTATTAAAGTTCAAGAGCGCTCACTAGCAATCCCAGTAAACATCAACTTATTACGGTTGATGAAAAGAATTGCCGATGGTTACCGACCAAATAAACACGATAAAAATACCGTTGTACTCTTAGATGAATTGATAGATGAAATTGCACAAGTGGCAAATCAAGTTTCAACGTTACATATAATCAAAGAAAATAAACACTTTACTATCAAAAATATTGATGACGAAGAGTTTGAAGTGAGTGGGCTATAAAATGATTAAAGAAACTTTAACACCACCTAACAATAATGCATTTAATACATTTTTACCCTTAAGAACAAAAGACAAGCACTATAAGTTTTGCTGGGACACCGTACTAGGTTATTTCGTACATGTTTTATACGCAAAGTCATTGGTAAATGGCGACATAGAGCATTTCAAAGGTTTATGTGAAAAGCGCTTTTCAACAAAATTAGACGAACCTGAATTTTGGACGGTATTGGAAAAAATGTATTTTGAAAATGAGCAGCTATTTAAAATATCACCAGAGCTACTTATTTTTAAAGCCCTTAAAGATGAAGTAGATACCAACAGTAAAAAGTTGGGTGACATGTTTGTTGGTCTATTAAATGGTTTAACTCTCGATAGCTCCTCAGTTAACGATTTAAATTTTTTAGAAAAAGAAATAAAGGCTGAATTTGATAGTTTTTATGTATCAGGAAAATCAAAAACAGCGCTTAAAACAGAGCCCGCCTATTTGCCATTTTTAAGTGAGTTGTTTAAACAAGATTTACAATTTTTAAATAAAAGGCCTCACTACTTACTCAACAACTTTAATTCTGTTATTCGGTTATATGGGTTTTTATATATCTCGCAAATGGCGCTCAATATAAAAAATTGGGCAAATGGGGCTCCATCAAGCAAGCCCTGCTTTTTTATTATTGATAACGAAAAGGCAAGCGACGAGCGTTCTCAAGTTAAAAACTTTGGCTATAGCCAGCTTCATGAATACTTAGAATATCTGTTTCCTTATTTATTTATGAATGAAGCTATACAAACCAAAGGTGAAGTTAAACCCCTTTGGCAGCTATTTGAATCTATCAACGAAAACGATGTAACTAAATTAAATCAATTCGGCCGTGATTTTGTAGACGACCGAATGCAACGCAAATGGTACAACACCGAGCAAAACTGGCTAGATTCAAGCGATAAAAAAGAAGTATTACAGCAATTACTTAGCTTTTCTCATGCGCAGTTCGATAATAAAAAGGGCCGCTTAACTGAATATAACGACACTGTGGTCAAAGGCACCTTGAGTAATATTTTAGACCCATTTATTCAGCGACGAGGCCGTGCAGGTCAAGTGCTTACGTTTAACCAAGATTACATAGTGCTACTAACAAACCTAGCCATTGGCGAGCGCGATAAATTACGTTTTCACGAAATTATTAAAGAATTTGAAGCAAGAGGCGTGTTTTTTGATAAACAAAGCCAGCAATCTTTAATCGATTTTTATGAGCGAATGGGTAACGTAGAAAGAATGAGTGATAGCGGAGATGCAGTATATGTTAGAAAAACAGTTTGAAGAATTTTTAGTTAGCCACTTTAATGTTTGGGCAGCTGAAGAGTTAAAAGTTGGTTTTCGTTATCAGTTCACAAGTCCTGATAGTGATAAGGGTTTTGCACTTTATCAAGCCTTTATGAAAATTGCAGACAATAGCGTAACTGTAAAAGGTATTGAGTTAAAAACGGTGCAGTACGGTGATGTCGAATTAATTCCTGTATACGAAGGTGAAAACTTTACAGAAAACTATATAGCGCATTTACGTGATGTTGTTTCAGCTATGGAAGGTGAAACAAAAGGCACAGCTTTATTAATCATCCATAACTCTATGCTAGATACGTTAAAAAATTCGACAGAAGACGTAGCGCAGCCTGGCGTTGTTTGGGACCCAAAAAACATAAAATTATTACTGCATAAAGAAATAGATCAAACTGATGAAAAAGCGAAAGTTTCTGAATGTTTACTCGACTATCACTTTGATGAAATAGTTGAAGACGAAGCCACTATGTTTGGCTTTGAAAAACTATATTACGCAATTGCAGATGGCGATTTACAGTTCCATGAGCTTGGTTTATTAAACGATGACCAACTTTCGCAAGAAGGCTGGGAAGGCGAGCAAATTAGCTTGCGCTTAAAAGAAAATAAAGAGCTAAGCGATAAACTTGACTTCATCACTCATCATTTTCCAAATGAACTGCAAGACAAATTAGCCGCTTTAGATTTTAGTGAAAAATTTATTAAAGAGCATTTTCCTGAGGGGAATGTAGAAAAGTACAAGGAAAGCCTCGACATAGGTGAATGCTTTACTGAACAGCAAAAAAACCGTACTAACCTGTTAGAGCTTGAAAGCGAAAAAGCCCCATACATTGAGCTACTTGCAAAAGCAAAGTCAGAAAAAGGTGCAGGTGTAAGAGAGCGTCACTTAATATTAGTTTTAGAGCCAGAGCAACACACATTCGAATTAGAGCTTTGCTTTATCAATCAAAAGTTAAAAGATAGCTTTTGTAAAATTCAACAAAGTAAAGAGCTGCCAAATGTTGATATAACAATTAAAAACCCAGGCGGAATAAGAAGTCGGGCAGTACTTACGAGTAGTTTTGACGGACAAGCTCGCTACTTTAATTTCCGTGTTAAAACCGACAAACCAAAAGAAACTCACAATTTCAAAGTATTAGTAATTAGTAAAAACGATTTTTACATTGACGGCTTTAAGCACACTTACTTAGTTGATCCCGCAAAACAATGGTTAACGCTGCAAACTGATGAGCAATCATTACAAATAAGCGATTTAACAAATGCTAGTGTTCTGGCAGAAAACAACCAAGTATTTGATTCAAATGCAGTAGGCATTGTTGATTTTAAAAAGCTAGCAACTGAATCTGATGAAATAAACTTCACCGTACAAGGTGCGATTAGCCAATTAACATTTAATGTTGAAGGGGAAGTATCAACCGATACTTTGTCCTTACCTTTATTACTAGACCAAGGCCGTTTTAATCATTTGTTTAACGATGAATACTTCGGGCAATTCAATCGTAGTAAAAATAAAGTACTTATAGACGGAAAGGAAGTAGCACCTAAAGCCAAGCGGCTCACGTTATTACAAAACGAAGCGGAGCTACTGGATAGCTTAACCTTAGCTAAACTTGCTAATAGCAGTGATATTAAACTACAAGACTTAGAAGCAAATTATGCTAATTTGTACTTTGCTTACAGTGATTTATTTGATTATTTAGCGCATACAAAATCGTTATTGAGCTTATCGGGCTGGGGCGAAAAACTTAGAGCGCTTGCCACTCAGGTGGTTGAAGCTTATCAGGCTGCTATTGATGAAATACCCTATCACGCACCACTTTTAGAACAGCACAAGTTACTTGTAAATATAGGCTTTGCAGATTTTGATGAGCAAACTTATATTACGCCATATCACCCGCTGGTACTTGCTTATAATTGCAATTTGGCAGATGTATTAAGTAAAGATAAAAAGGCAACAGGCAGCTTTAAAAAATTACCACCAGTTACTATTCAGCGCTTAACTGCGCAAGGGCTTTTACCTTTTGTGTACGACCCTGTACATGACTTTTCATATAATCACGCCGAAAAAGAAAATGTATTCTGGTCCAAACTTGTTCCACAACAAGAAAGTAGCTATGACTTTGTGCGCACGCTCGTAAAAGACAAAGTAGGCAAATTCACCACGGCCTTTAAACATTTATTTGTAGCAGGTAGTAAAACAACGCTGATTATTAACTCTGTGAATAATCAGCAAAATAAAGAGTTGTTTTTAGGCTTAATTGACTACATCAAACTCAAAAAAAATAAAGTTACCAATATTCATGTAAATTTATACGACGAAGCGCAGTGTTATACCTGGTTCGACAAGTTTGCTGATATGGCAAGCTATGATGACTTAAAAGAGCTATGTGAGTTAAACAAAGGGGCTGCCCGTGAGCAGGCTGATAGCATAATCGATTTACTAAGAACACGTTTAACGTACAGTAAATTTGAGCATGAAAAAGGCCAAAAAGAGCAGCACTATGCACACATGTCATTTTTTAAAAATAACGAACGTGTGCAAGCAACAGACGTTGATTTATTAAAACAAGAAACCGGTGTTGTTTGTCATGGTCTAATGCCAGGCGAATCGGCATCAAACAAAAATGGCAGCTATTACACATCGTTTGGCTTAAAAGGCATTGATGTCGATAGCACTCCACAATTAAAGCTAGTTGCTAAATATAGCGGATTAATAAAGCCAGCAAAGCGCCACCATGAAGAGTATAGCGAGTCTAAATCTCAAGCACTTGTAGTTACAGAAAACTTTAAAACGTTGTTAGAGCGCTCTTACGAAAACTCAATCTGGACCACAATAATCGATCCTAAAGTAACATTAGAGTTTTTTGAAAATCAAAAAAACATGGTGCTTATTCATTATTCTGATAACTACACAAACTCAGTTAATTACGATGCAATAACGGTCACTAAACAAACCGATCTATACCATAAAGTACTCGAAAACGACGAGGGAGGTATTATCGAAGAGTTTAATGCGTTTAATGGTGAGTGGTTGTTAAACCTTGTAACCGCAAATGAAAACGAGCGAAAAGAAAAGCGCGGCATTATCTGTGCCTATAAATACGTTAACTGTTTAGTCGCATACTCTGATATTACGTGGGTACCACTTTCTATCGCGGAGGTGATTCGTGTGGCAGGTAACTTAGGCCTAAATATGGCTGATAGCGACTTATCGCGCCATGCACAAGGCTTTAAAAAAGGCGTTATATCAGACGATATTTTATTTGTAGGCTTTAAAGACCAACAAATGATTTTACTGCCAGTTGAAGTTAAAACAGGTAAGCGCCAAACCCATAGCAAAGGTGTAGAGCAAGCCAAAGAGCTAAAGCAATACTTTGAAGCACTTCTTGGGCAGCAAACACTTGCAGGGCATTTATATCGAGGCTTATTTATGCGCCAAGTATTAATGCAAATTGATAAGTACAAGCTTTATAAAGTGTATAAAGAGGGTTACTTCACTAGCATTGAGCAACGCAGTGCGCAGTGGCTGCAGGGCGATTATGAACTTGCAGAGCTTGTAGACTATCCGGCAGGGTTCTTATTTGTAAATGTAGAAGATGATAACTTTACCAAAGCATCATTTTTAAAAGTGCACAATATACTCAAAATAGAGCTACCAGCAGGTAATTTATCTCACTGGGTTAAAACACCTATGCAGAATTTATTAGCCGACTTAACCCCTGCTAAATTACACCACATTGATGCGCAATATATCTTAACTAAAAACGCAACAACGCAAAAAGTGGTACTTGAACAAAATGCCAAAGCTGATGAGCAAACTGAGCTTACAAAAACGCAAGGTACAAAAATTACCGCGTTAGATGATATATCACCAACTAGTAGCAATAGTAAAAGTGCAGAGCAAACAAACCCTACAGAGGTTAAAGAGGCAAGCACAAACAACTTAGTTGTAGCTGCACCATCGTCACGTAAAAAAATGAGTGAGGGCGATTTAAGCGCTATCTATCAGCAAATTATTGATTGTTACTACAGTCATAACATTACGTTACTCAAACCTGATAATGTTGAACCTTTTATTGAAGGCCCTGCCTCTATTTTATTTAGAGTTGGCTTAAATTTAGGTGACAAGCCTGAAAGCGTATTTGCCAAATCGCAATCACTTAAGCTCGCGTTAAAACTAGAGCAAGAACAAGATGTAGGTTTTGGGATTGATAAAGGCTGCATTACGATTGATGTTCCAAAAAGCCAAGAGCAACGTTACTTTGTAGATCAAAACGATATTTGGCCAAATTGGCAACGCCCGCAAAATGCGCTTGAAGTGCCGCTAGGTGAAGACCGCTTTGGCGAGGTGATAAAACTTAACTTTTCATCTTCTAACTGCCCGCATTTACTTATTGGTGGTACAACTGGTAGTGGCAAATCTGAAGCCCTAAACACTATCTTATATGGGATGGTTGAGCATTACACACAAAGTGAATTAAAGCTGATGCTAATAGACCCCAAAGGGACTGAACTTAACGATTTTGAACGTTACCCGCATTTAATTGGGCGCATAGGTTTTGATGACGAAGACGCACTAGAACTATTAACTCAAGCAGTAGCTGAAATGCAATCGCGCTATGCGCAATTTAAAGCGCAAGGTGTACGTTCACTGCCAGACTACAACGCTAAAGTTTCGGCAGAAGAGCGTATTCCGTGGTGGGTATTGGTGCTTGATGAATACGCCGATTTAACATCAGATAAAGATATGAAAAAGGATATTGAAGGTGAGCTAAAGCGCTTAGCGCAAAAAGCACGTGCTGCCGGTATCCACTTAATTATTGCCACGCAAAAACCAAGCGGTGATGTAATCAGCACTAATTTACGTTCTAACCTCCCTGCACAGCTCGCATTGCGAGTTAAAAATGGTACTGAAAGCCGCGTAATACTCGATGAGCAAGGCGCGGAAGTACTGAATGGTAAAGGTGATGCTTATCTTAAATCAGAAGGTAAGTTGGTTAGAATACAATGTGCAAGAATTTGTTAATTTAGGAGGTTAAATGTCTAACACTATAGTAATTGAGGCCATTAAAATTGAATATAACGATGGTTTTTTCTTTTTAGCTAGTATGAGAGCTGATCAGTTGTTTGAAATGTCTGCTGTTACAAGGGCCGAAGAAAATCCAGAACAAGGATATCAAAGAACTTTAGGAAAAGGTCGAGCTAATAAAATAGCTAAATACATAGATGACGGAAACTTAATACCGGGTGCGTTAATATTAAGTTCAAAAGATCAGGCGCCTGTTTATAATAAAAGAACTCGGAAGCTTGAGCTAAAAAATGAAAAGGGTAGTTTGTTAGTTATCGATGGACAGCATAGACTATACGGTTCTCATAAAAGCGAAGTGGATATTCATCTTCCAGTTTGTATTTTCTTTGGGTTAGACAAAGCAACAGAAGTACAATATTTTTTAGACGTGAACGGATATCAAATGGGAGTTCCTAAGACCTTAAGATTAGAGTTAGAGAAGTTCACGGCTGAAGAAAATAGTGAAGAGTATATTTTAAAAGAGTTATTTGACGAATTGGACAATAATATTGCTTCGCCATTATCGGGGAAAATGTCAAGGACTAAAAGTGTAAGTGGGAAGCTATCACATGTTGCTTTCCAAAATGCAGTTAAACCTTTATTAAATAAAGCACCATTCAATGCACTATCATTGGAGCAAAAGAAAAAGATATTAATTAACTTTTTAGGTGCACTAGAAAATATAATAGTTGAAATCCTTGGTGATAATAAAAAAGTTACCAACTCCGCTTTCTTTCAGGCGTTTATGTTTGCTTTTCTGGACATTTGTCATGTAGCAAAAAGTAATTTTGGTGGGTATAAAAAAAGCCATTTTGAATCTGCTTTAGAGCCTATTTCTACAATCAACTGGGAGTTACATTCAGGTACTAATAAAACAGCTATAAAAGAGCTGTCTAGTGAGGTTATAAATGTAGTTTCTCGTAAAATAAATATAAACGATGACATATTTTAATCATGCCTGTTTCTTTTATAAAAGATGCTGTCTTAGGGCACCTGAGTGAACTTGACTATAAAGCGCAAAATATAGATAAACCTGACTCAAAGGGGGTATTTAAAGAAATTTTGCTAAGTGGGTTAAACTGTCAGGTAAATTTATTTAGTTCTACAGAGTTTGAAGTGAAAATTCCCGAAAATATTTACTTTAAGACTTTAGCTACTAACTTTATATTTTCACTTCAAAAAGTAAACGAGCAGTCTCGCTTTTTATTATCTGATGAAGTTAAAAACATCCCAACTTCATGGCTAATAGTTAGTGCTTATTATTCTGCATATTATTCTGCAGTTGAACTATCGAGGCTATCTGGTTCATATAATATTTTCCTAAAAAAAAGTCATTGTGATGCGATATTGTCGCATGCAGATGCAGGAAACGGAGATAAATTAGAAAATAAAAATTATGAAGGCACTGTAATTACTGATACTCAAGACTATGTCACTATTAAGTTTAGAGCAAGCTCACCTCCTCATGACTTAGCATGGAAAAGTGTATTGAAAATAATTAATTATCATAATGTTAATGACATTAGAGAAACAAAGGTTACTGTGTACAGATTATTGAAAAGTATATTAAATACTCAAAGTACAACAATATTAACCCCTAATGCAGTACGGAATGAGTGGAATTATTCTTATCCTAATGCATATGATTCGGAGTTTTGCTCTGAAGTCTCCAATATAGAAACGTATTTAAAAGAAAGTGGAAGACTAAATATTATGTCTTGGCCACAAAACTATAAAAAGCTTAGTCAAAAGCAAAATGGAGTGTTTTCAATTATATATATAGAAGCTATATTGCGGCAATCGATGAAAGATTTAAGTGATAAATTAATTCAAAAGAGCAACCGTTGATATCTAGGTAAGGTTGAGTTGGGAAAATTTTTACCCCCGACTCGACCCTCTAACGGCTAGGTAAAAGCGCTTTTCTTCCAGCCGCTATAGTGAATCGCTTATTTATTAAATACGAGCCTTAACTTGTCATACTTTTTAAAAGGTTCTTTCTACTATCTGAATCCAAATCTTTAATCGTGTTCTTTTTTGTCCAAATTTTATTTATAAAAGGACTATCTGACATGATAAGGCTTTTATTTGTGAGCTGATTAACAGCACCATTTATAGTAATACCTTTTTTCATGAGTGCAATAAAAGCTTGCGTAAAAACATCCCAACCGAGTGGGCGAAATAGCAAATGATCATTACCATCATTAGCTCTATATTTTGCTACTACTGCATGGAAATCACTTTCATTTATTGCCTCCTGTAGCTCAGGGGAGTGCTTAATGGTTGCTGTATAAAACTCGTCTGCAAAATTAAATAATTCTTTGCGATTACCCTCTGAATACTTAATTTGGTCAACCCTGGTTAAAGGTTCTTTGAAGTAAAATGCCGCAAGTTCTTGTATGTTTTTGTAAATTGCACCAATGGTGGTTATATGTTTTTTGTCACTTAAATTTCTGGTTGTAAAAGAAATATTTTCTTCATTAAAATATTCGCTCTTTTCAATAATATCACGGGTAACGCAAGCACAAATATCGTCTTCATCGAGAGCGATTATTGATTCTGTTTTAACTAATTCTGCTTTTTTATTAAGTGTAGTAAATAGCCTTCTAGATTTAATTAATCCTTCTGGAGTGTTTTTGTGTGACACAATAACAACAGGTAAAGTTTCAAACTTATTTTTATCATCGTCAATTAATGCTTGCTTTATTCCTGCTAAACGATGCTGCCCATCTAGAGCAAACATTTTCTCTTTTTGCGTAAGTGACAAGTATCCGAAACAGTTACTGGCGTATTCCGGTATTATAACGTCCTTTGGTTTTTCTGAGTTCGATTTAATTAAATCAAATTCATGCCAGGTTGGATCTCCTTCATAAATACCGATAACAAGAGAGTTAAAAAAGTGATCTTTATTGTTGTTAATATAGCTTGCAATATCAGTAGCTCTTTCATTCTTAATCCTTCTTTGGATCATTTGTGAAAGTTTTTTTATTTTGTGTAAGTCATCTGCAAAATGAATTAGGTTAGCAATTTCTTCAAAAGTCATTAAAGAGGTATAAGTAAACCAAGAGCCAATCTTCCCTTTCAAGCAAGGTATCATAAGGTTCTTCATATATTGGCTCCGATTCGATCTAATTTAACTTCTGCGCTGTAGTCATTTATGCTAAGAGGTGGCTGTAAAATATTATTCAATTTTTTTTCAACTTCACCTGGAGAGACTCCTTCAGGTAAAATAGCATAACTAAAGATAATATGATGCTTCCACATTTTAAAAAAAGTGTTAAATTTTAGCTTAAATTGCCTTCCTTCTTCATAAGCCACATAGCTATTATAACGGGCTTTTATCGAGCTATTATTCCCTATTTCGCCACCTTTACCTATGTACATAACATATGAATTATTTGGAAGGTTCCCATTATTAAATTGTATTGAAAATGCATATATGCCTTTTTGCTCTGGTATTACTGCATCTGGGTCATAAAATGAACAAGAATGCCAATCTAAGTTAGGTATTTCATCGACATATCTATGGTAGTAATGTGGAGCCAGTGAAAAACCTTTCTGGTATTGTAAAAGGTTTTGCACTCTATCAATTTGATCCTGAGGCATCCCATAAAGGTCCTCTGGTGTATATTCGTGATTTAAATGAATAGGCAAGAGTCAATCCTTGAACATTGGCTTACTAAAGTTAAAATTTTATCATAAAACTGTAATGTTATAAAAAGACAATCCTCGATTCAGGTGCAGTTTAACAAAATCCCCAAAGTGCACACCTTCTAGGTGTGCACTTTGTTTTTGATAAGCTTCACGCAACACCGCTAAATATACATCAGCATATTCGCCTGCAAACACTTTCCAGCTCATTTCTACGTTACTGTCTGATGGAATTTCTTCAACAGGTGGAATTGAATCTTCAGTGAGCGACATACACAGTGCCCAACGGCATAATACATTCCAGTTTTCGATGCCTGTTTTACTTTTAAGGCGAACAAGCTGCTGCTTTTGTTTTTCAGAGAGCTTAATAGAGTCAATTGTATGAAGTGTGGTATTCATTAAAAGTACCCCTCAGTAAAGGTTGAGGTTTGTTCTTGCTCGTTGTAACTAATGTGATATTCACGACAAATAGCAGGTTTTAATTGCGTGTAATATTGACCAGTTATTTCTTCGTCCGTAGATAATAAAATCACTTGGCTTGACGCTTTAGGGAAGTAGTTATTAATAAGCTTAGTACGGTGTTTACCATCTAAACGCCCAAGTGGTGTATCGATAACAGTGGGGATTTCTTTGCCTGATGCTTCAGCCAAACCCCATAAAATAGCGATAGCGAGTAACTGCCTTTCACCGGCCGATAAGCGGCTTGGCGACATAGGGTTTTTATTCGTATCGAGTAATGTAAGTTTAAATGAATCAGGGCAAATTTTAACGCCGGTAATTAAGTTGTTTTTACGGGAAAGATCAAAAAACTTAGCGGCAATGTGCTCTTCAAGCCCTGTTACATTTTCACGTATTAACTCATCCGCAAATGACTTCATGGTATTTTTGAGTTTACCAATATGTTCAGCCACTTGAATTGAGCGCTTTTGCTCGAACGTATCTTTGCTTTGCTGAGTTAGCAAGTTTGCATAGCGAGTGTTTAGCACTTCGTCACGCGCTTGTGCCTGCTGTAACAACTGCTTCTTTTGCTTAATTAAAACAAAGTCGTTTTTAAGCTCAGCTTCAAGCCCTGCAAGTTCACTCAATAAATGTTGCACAGTTTCGTAATCGGGGATCGACTCTAACTTTTTATCAAACAATGCTTGCTGCTCTAGAAGGTCTTCGCGCGCTTTTAGCAAGGTCTCTCGCTCTAACTTATCTTGCGCAATTTTTTCATCAAGTCCATTAAAAATGGCCCCATTACTGCCAATGTAGCACTCTGTACTTGCGAGCTCTTCACGCTCTTTAGCCAAACTAGTCATTTTATCATTAAGCGCTTTAAGTGCGTTTTGTGGCACATTTTCGTTAATTAGCGTTTGGGTAATTGTAGCTTCGTACTCTGTAATAGCACTTTGAATAACATTCGCTTGTACTGCTTGCTCTTCTTTCTTAATTTGTGCTTTTGTACTTGCTATTAAATTAGGTATTAAGCCAAGCGGTCCGCACCCGGCATCCAATTTTACGCGCTCGGCTAAATTGGCTTTGAGCTTTTCTTCAATAGCACCGAGTTCAAATTTAATAGAGTCGCGCTCTTCAATTAAGTGAGCGCCCGCAGAGCGTACCTTTTGGCGGGCTTTATTAATGTTTAAATTAGTATCGCTTGCGCGCTTTTCGATACCAGCTATTTCTGTTTTAAGATTTGAAACAAGTGTTGATTGGTCGCCAATCTCAGCCTCTAGCGCTTCAACTTTGGCAATTACGCTGCTTTCTAAATTATCGCTTTTACGCTTACGCTCAACGTTATTTAAATCGATATGCAGTTGCGAAAGAAGGTCTAGCCCAAGTAAGTTTTCAATACCCGTTTTTATTAAATCGGCGCTTCTGTCTGGGTGTGCCAGGTTTTCGATTTTTTCGCCATCAAAAAAGAATAGGTCGGAAAGGCTAAGTGGAATAAACTCATTTACAAACTCATCCCAGTATTGGCTTAAGTGGCTGTCTTCTTCTTTATTACAGTAAACCGTTACTTTGTCTTTTACGTCTTTTGTGTTGGTTTTCCAATTACGTACAACAACAAACTCTTTGGTTGTGGTATCGGTTGTGTGCGTAAAAGTAAGTGAAATTTCAACAGTATCGTGATCGCCAACATAGCGATTCTTGGTGCTGCTTAAAAAGCTACTATAAGACTGATGCCCACGGTTAGAACACTTTGCATGTTTACCATAAAGCACGAGTTGCAATGCATCTAAAAAAGTTGTTTTACCACCGCCGTTTAAACCACCAAATAAAATAATAGGTTTATCTTTTGCTGTGGTTAAATCGACTTCGTGTCGCCCTTGATAAATACCAAAGTTCTCAAGGGTAAGTTGTTTAATTATCATCGTGTACCTCTTCAAAATCGATAAGCAGTGAGCTGTAGCCTTGTTCTTTTATCGACTTAGTTACCATGATGATTTTTTCTTGAATTGCAGCTTTATCATCTTCAGTTAAATTAGGAGAATTATTTAGTTGTATTTGTAAGCGGTGACGTTCGCGCTCTAATGCAAATTGCTTTGCTTCGAATAAATTATTAAATGCGCCTTTATCGAGGCTTTGTGCAAGCTCGTCAGAGAGTTTGGCTCTGCGTAACTGGTTTTTATGCTTATTAGCAATGCTCATTACTGAGCGCATTTGTTGGTATAGCAAACCGTCTTCGTCGCCTTGCTCTTGGCAATGTGCTTTTAATTTATTAAGTACGTCTAAATTGAGAATAGGGTGGTGAGCGCGTTGCTTACCTGGGTATTCTTTTTTAAGTACTTTTTGATAAATTTTTGGCACGCTGTCTTCTGCTTCGTGCTTTTCTTCTAGCCAAATTCGACGAATTTCTTCTAAATCTTCAAGTGGTAGTAATTCAAGATCTTTAACTTCTTCAGGCCCAAGTTGTTGTACAGCTTGTTGTGCTTCTAATACTTTGCCTAGTAAATGCTCTCTAAAAGATTGAATATAAGGGCCAGGCACTAAATCTGCCCCGTGTTTAGATACATGCACTGTTAGAGTGCCATTCATGCGTCTGAAGTCACGATTAGCTTTATCGCGAGTTAATTTTTCAATTTTTTTAGCGCGGTTGGCATCGTTTACTTCAATCTCATTGCGAAGTGCTACAAGAGGATACATCCACTCTTTTTCTTCATCATTTGAGATCATGGCATTCATTGATTTATCTTCAGATACCATAGTGCACACGTAACAGCCAAAGCGGCTATCGCCACAACTTTGCGTTGATTTATCAACAACAAGTGGGCACTCACCACCTTCTGTTGCACCTTGATACATCCCCATTAAATCGTGATTAGGGAAGTGCCATGGGTTATCTACGCTGTTTAGGTATACCCAAACATCGTCGTTACTCCAGCTAGCAATAGGGGTGTAAACCCATACTCGCTCAAGTGAACCGTTTTCGGTCAAGCCAAGCGCCTTACGCGTATTGGTAGTTGAGCTTTCAAAGCGCTCCATACTTGCTGCACGCGCTGTACTTTCGGCTTTACGTGTTCCGAGTACTAAAATAGCTTCGCCATTTTTATCAGCCATGTTTTGTATAAACGTATTCGATGGGGATATTTTTAAACGATCTGTACACCAGCGAAATTTATAACGAGGGGCTGGGTAACCTTTACCTATTAGGTTAACCCAAAAACGGTCTTTAACTGCTGGAGTTAAGCGATGAGGAACAATTGGTAAGTCTTGTTCGTCTGCTTGCTCTTTCATGCGCTGCAGAGATTTACCTACCCACATTGCTACAATTGGGTTTTCTACAAGGGTATCTGTACTGATTACATGTACTTTTTTCTCGCATTTACCTTCTTGCGCCAACTCCTGCAAGGCATACCAAGTTAATTGTAGTATTGCCGTTGAGTCTTTACCGCCGCTGTAACCAATTACCCATGGGATTGAGTCACTTTGATAAAGCATTTTTATATGATCGATGCTTTGGCGAATAGAGCTTTTTAAGCCAGTTTCGCCAAAGGCCGAATGGAACTGTACATCGTTATCAGTAGCCATTTCGTTCCTCTATGAATTTTGTTTCTTCAGTTTTTTCTTTCAAAGAAAGTGCCATGTTTAGTTGCGTTTTAATAGTAGCGATAGTTAATAAAGCGGCGCTATTGTTATGCATCATTCGCCCTTGACTGATACAGCGTCCTTCCCAATTACTCTTGTTTGTCCGTCGCCAGTCTATTTTTTTTAATTTCTTTAATGTTTGTTTATAGCTTTTCTGTGCTAATAATTCACGGCCTATCATTCCTAAGCATTTAAGAACAATTGCAGAAAAGTTCACATATTCTTTTCGGTCATTTGCTGGCATTTCATGATTTTTTGCAAGCGTCCAAGTATTTAAATTTGCAGCAACACAGTCCCAATATTCGACTGCTTTTTTAATACAAGTTTGCAAGTTATCCTCATTTACATTTGGAAATAGCTCCATATTTGCAGCATGCAATGAGCTATGCTTAAACAGCTTTGAAGAGCGAGGGCCTAAATTACCATCTTCAAAGCTAATTACCCCATTGAAGAAATTGCACTGCTTTGCAACTATATTGGTTAATTGTTCTTGTGGAGAATTACCAAATAAAACACCGTAAGACTTACCTGTTTTGACTGGAAATAAATTCAAATCACGAAATATCTTTTGTCTTTGTTGTAATGTTTTACCTACATAAAAAACAACTGATATATGCTCATTTTCTAGAGTTGGGTCTTTTTCTAGGGCATCTTTAATTGCAGCAGTTCTATGTTGCCCATCAGTAATGTAGAATTCAGCGTCTTCATCAACTAATAATGTACCAATATTTCTACCTGGACCTTCCTCTTCTGTGGGGAGAAAAGAGCACTCACCAGCAATACAAGCTGTTAAAGACGAAAAGGTATAGTCGTCTCGATTTGAACGAATATAACTACTGATCTGAGGAATGCGATTTGGATTTAAGCTTCTCTGTGCCCGATCTTCTGGCAATAAATTGGTTTCATCAAACGTAAATATTCGTTTTAACCTCTTAAGAGGACACATAACAGTGTAATACTCTTTTTCTGCTTGTATTCCACGAATGGCTGGGAAAGAGATTCCAGATATAATTTGGTTCATAATAAAAATCTTTAAAAAAGTTCGTACGCTTTTTAACTTTGTACGTACGTACAAATTAATTGAGACATTCTAAATCATCTTCTGTATAAAGTCTCGTGTAAAAATTAAAAAGGAGCTAACTTGTCTATTTATCTTGATATGAACGCAACATCTCCAGTGTCAAAAGAAGTTGCGGACTTAGTATATAAATTAATGGTTGAAGAATTTGGCAATGCTGGCAGCCGTACTCATGAATTTGGTGCAAGTGCTAAAAAAACCGTTGAGCGGGCACGCAAGCAAGTTGCAGATGTAGTTGACGCGGATAAATCAGAAGTGATTTTTACTAGTGGTGCAACTGAAAGTAATAATATTGCTATTTTAGGCTTAAAAGAGTTTGGTGCAGCGAATAATAAAAAGCATATCATCACAACTCGAATAGAGCATAAAGCTGTTTTAGAGCCAATTGAGCACTTAGAGAAAAACGGTTTTACTATAAGTTATTTAGAAGTTGATGAGAGTGGCATTGTAAACCCTGCACAACTTAAGAACCTTCTTCAAGAAGACACCTTGCTAGTATCAATAATGCACGTAAATAATGAAACGGGTTCTATTCAACCTATTAATGAAATTTGTGATGCGCTTGAACTTCATGAGGCTTACTTACATATTGATGCAGCGCAAAGCTTTGGCAAATTAAGTGATGATTTAAAAAATGATCGAGTAGACTTAATAAGTGCAAGTGGGCATAAAGTGTATGCTCCCAAAGGTATTGGTGCGTTAATAATGAGAAAGCGTGGCTTTTTAAAGCCACCACTTAAACCAATAATGTTTGGTGGCGGGCAAGAGAAAGGGCTGCGACCTGGAACTTTAGCCGTTTCACTTATTGCAGGTTTTGGTTTAGCGTGTGAGATTGCTCAAAAAAATGCCGTTTTATGGCAACAGCAAGCACAAAACTTAAAAGATGAATTGATTCAAGCATTGAACACACTTGATGCGCAATACAACGGTGAAAATACATCTCCATTTGTACTTAATTTTTCAGTTCCGGGTGTTAATTCTGAGGCTGCTATGGTTATGTTAAAGGGAATAGCGGCTGTATCTAATGGCTCGGCATGTACATCATCAAGTTATACGCCTTCACATGTTTTAACCGCAATGAAGCTAGATGAGAAACGTATTGCTGGTGCTATAAGAGTCTCATGGGGGCATATGACAGAGTCATTGCCTATTACAGAAATAATTGAGAAGTTGAAACAGCTTAAATTATGACAAAAATGACAATAGTGGAAGCAGCCACTGAAGCCCTTCGTCTATTAAGTAAACCGAGTTCAATAAAGCAAATATATGCGAAAGTTTTAGAGCGCTCTCTTTATAAGTTCGGTGCAAAAGATCCACTTGCTGTTTTGCGAGTTCAAATAGAAAGACATTGTGAGCAAACATCGTGGTCTTGCGAAGCAAAAAATAAATTTTTTATAAAAGATGAAAAAGGCCTGTATTCGTTAGTAACCTATAAGCAAAAAGCTCTAGTACCCGAGCAAATAGCAGAAAATGCTTTAGATAATTTGAGTTTAGTTAAAGAGCTTGCCAAAAAACTGAAACAGACAACAATTAATCATATTATTGATCATCTATATAGCTTAGAACCTGAAGAATTTGAACTATTCTGCCAGCGGTTCTTAGATAGGTATGGATTCGAGGATATGATAGTGACTCAACGCGGCCGTGACGGCGGAATAGATGCTCACGGTTACTTAGAAGTGGGAATTTCACAATTGCATGTTGCAGCTCAATGCAAACGTTATAAGCGTACTAATAAAGTGTCGCGTCCTGATATTTCACAGTTTAGGGGGGACATTCAGGGCGAGTACCAGCAAGGTATTTTTATAACCACTAGTGAATTTACAAAAGAAGCTCAAGATATAGCCTTCAAGAGAGGTTGTGTGCCTATTGTGTTAATTGACGGGCAAACACTTGCTGAGATAATGATTGACCGCGAAATTGGAGTAACAAGAAGTAATATTCCAATTTATGATTTTGAGATTGATTTAGTTTGAATTTGATACACGAAAACTCAAGGAATAAATATGTTTTTTAAGACAACGGTTTGGAGCTCGGGAAAGCCTAATAACATTACTGGTGCTGGTTTTGGCATAAGAATCCCAAAAGAAATTAAAGAAAATATTTTTAGTGAGCAATGGAGACACGTATTAATCAAAACTAATAATCACTCCTTTAAAGTTGATATTACACCAGGCTTTTGGAATAAGTGTAATGAGCTGCGAAATCCACAAATAGGACTATGGTTAATTGAAAATAAATTAAACCATTGGAAAAGTGGCTTTCCTTCTGAGGTAGGGGTAGAGTACCTTGGCAATCAAGACTTTAAGTTAACTACAATATAGTCTAGGAATTAGGTTTTTTAGCACCAAAAAACCTATCCCCATTTAATTCCACACCCCAATAGTCAAACACCTTAAGTAAAATAGGCCAGTTAGGCCACTCTGCTTTGTCTACCCCTTTGAGCATATCAGCTAACTTTTTATCAAAGCGTTGTTGGCTTTTGTATTCGCTACTGTCTTTTTGTAAATAATCTACTTTGTTATAAAAGGGCTGGTAGGGGTAAGCATCGCCGTAGTAAAAGTAGTCTATATCTTGCTCTAGCATTTTTACTTTTATTCGCTCAGTGAGCAGTGGCAGCTTTTTATTAAAGTCATCGTATTTTAAAAATGTCACTTTGCCTGAACGCATGTGTATTTTTATTAAATCTACGTCGTCAATATCGCCATACAATTGCACCGCACAGCCTATGTAAACACGCAGTATCGCGGGGAGTTGGTTTAAGTAACGAGTGGGTAAAATGTATGAGTGGTTGTCGTGTAACTCACCGAGCTGAATTTGCTCAAAGGCTTGGTAACAGTAATTGCCAATATTAGCGGGGTCTGCAATCGAGAAAAGCAGTTGCTTTGCTTGCTCTAATGCTTGGTTATAGTCACTAAAATGTACTTTTAAATCTCGCGTCAGCCTTGCAGGCATATGGCTTTTAGCTTGACGTTTACCAAATAGGCTAAGTGCAAAATAAACCAGTAAATCATGTTTTCGTTTTTGTTTCGCTTGCTCAAATTCATTTTGTTGATAGTAATTTTGCAGCAAGCTAAATGCTTTGTTGTGGCTGGCAAAGTATTTACGCAATGTTGCGCTTTGTTCAAACTCATCGTTTGCAGGTAAACGGCCTAAGTGCAGGCAATGTTGCCAAAAATCATCAAGCAGAGTTTTGTGTTTTTCAAACAAGGTTTTTTGCTGGGCTTTGGGTAAATCTTTTGGCTGCGGCCTTTGGGTTATATGTTGCCAATTATAATTTTGAAATTGCAGCTCTAAATGATGTGCCTCTTCTAATTGTGGGCATTTAAAAATAGCGATAATACCTTGCCCAAACGCCATTGTTTTAACGTTTAGGGCTTGCTCTATGTAAGCTCTTATTTGGGCTTGGCTATAGTATTTTTGAAAGGTGTTCCATTTAGTGATTACGCCGTCTTTATATTGTTTGAAGTGTTCTTGCTTCGTTTCGTTGGCAAGCATTACTGATACTAAAAGGAGTTTTTGTGTGTACTGATAGGCTGCTTTTAATGTGTCTTTTCGCTCTTGTTGATCTTCAATGACATTGAGTACAAAGCCCAAATTAACAATATCACTTTTTTGTTTATTTCCATTAGGCCTGTGTACTGGGTCCCATGCGTTAATATTTAACCCGTGTGCTTCTAGTTCTGTTGCGTCATCGGCTAGGCCGCAGCCGTAATCGAGTATTGAATAATCACCATTTAAATAACCGTACTTTGCTAGTTTTTGAAAAGGCGCAGAAAGCCTATCACGATTTATAGCTGTTAAATGTCGCTTTATTGTTTGTGCTTCATTTTCAACTATAGGCTCTGGTAACTCAGCTACTTTGTGTAATCTGCCTTGCTCATCAAGTTTAAAGCCTTTGCGCTTTATTGAGTTTTCCCATTGCTGTTTAAAACCAATACTCTTGGTGTTTTGGTACAGGCCTATTCGCTCACCTTCGTCGGTAATATCTTTAAATACTTGGTAGAGCGGGTAACTTGGTAGTACAAAAGTTTCTTTACGGTGCAAAATAGGCGGATTATTTGAGCTACTGTAGTTTGTTGTTTTTATTGTTAGCTCATCTGCCTCCATTGTATAACTGGTATGGAGTGCGGGGTATGCGTATTCATCAAAATCTGGGTAATTAAGTAAGGTAAATTTTAAATCACGCTTGTAAAGTTTAATTATGTTCCAAGTTTGCTGTACATCAAGCCTGTTTATTGTATTTATTATAAAGCTTAATAATTCAGGTGCTAGTGCTTCTTGTAATGAGCTTTTATGTAAATAAATGGCAGTTGGTAGTGATTTACCATGTTTAAGGTTTTTTATGAAAGCGCGATATTTTAGAAAACTTAGCTTTGGCGAAGAGTTAGTATCCATCAAAGTTACTCAAACATTTAAAATAATTTAATATACATAACGGTAATACCAACAACAAATTTAAAGGCTAACGCAAGGTTCGCTCTGCTGTGACAATACTTGAAGTTGAATTAATAATAAGTAATAGCAGACCTTATTCGAAAAATAACGTCCCTTGGTTGCCATCGCTAACGCGATATAAGGAACTAAAAACACAGAGCGCGAGCAAGCTTCGCCCCTACGGTAAACTTGAATGCCGCTACCCAAAACTCATTACGTCTCTATTTAAATAATATTGCAATCATATTAAATACCGTTAAACTAATCATTAGTTTATTAATGACCGATTAGGCAGTCATTTATGAGATCTGAACAAGCATTAAAGTTGGCGCGTCGATTGGGTGATTTAATTCGTCAGCATCGTACTTTACTTTATACCCAGAGCACGTTCGCTAAGATGATTGGTGTATCTCGCTCCACGGTACAAAAGCTTGAACAAGGAGAGGTAGTAAAAAGCGATATATTGTTTGAAGCCCTTGTTGTTCTTCAATTGCAAGGCTCATTGCTGGATGAAATTAACGAGCTAGCCGCAGATGTGGGCGGTTATAATGCAAGACAGCGTAAAAGCAATAAAACTCAGGTGATTAACGATGACTTCTGAAGCTTATGTATTTATTGACGGTTTAGAAGACAGCCCCATAATTTGTGGTTTTTTTAAGTTAAATACACAAACTGGCCGAGGTGAGTTTAATTATGGTAAAAGTTACCTTGCGCGCTCTGATGCGTTTGCGCTCGATCCGCTGCATTTACCATTACAGCCTGGCATAGTTAGCTATTCTGCCAATAAAGGTGTGTTTGGGGTGTTAAGTGATGCGGGAGCTGATTCGTGGGGGCGTAAGCTTATACTGTCGTTACATAATACCAAGCCAAAGAATGAGCTAGAATTTTTACTCGCGGGGTCTGGGTATGGTGTTGGCGCCTTGGTATTTAGTTTGTCGCGCAGCGCATCAAAACATAAAGCGAATAAAAATACATTAGCCGATTTAGCCTTGTTAGATCAAGCAAAGGACGATTTGCTCGCCAATAAAGCGATTTCACAGGAAGCAAAAAAAGCCTTTGAATTTGGCCAAAGCATGGGGGGAGCAAGACCTAAAACCTCTGTGAAAATTGATGATAAGCTTTATTTGGCAAAATTTAATCGTCAAGACGATTTGTTTAATTTAGCTAGGGCTGAGCATGGCGCTATGCGTATGGCTAATGAATTGGGGATTCGCACTGCAAATACCCGTATTCATGAAACAGAAAATGGCGATGTTCTGTTAGTTGAACGTTTTGATGTAAGCGATGACTTACCAACTCATCACTTTTTAAGCGCCAACAGCTTATTACAAAAACCAAAAGTCGCGATAAGCGACTTAGCAACATACTATAGCTACGGTGAACTGGCAGAATTTATTCGCCACCACACAGGTGAGTTCGCTGCTGATGCTACAGAGCTCTACAAGCGAATGGTATTTAACGTGTTTATTGGTAATACCGATGATCACAGCCGAAATCATGCATTTTTGTATCACTTTGCTGGGCAAACGTGGCGTATGAGCCCCGCTTATGATATCACCCCTATTAATAACTCAAAGCAGCATGGCATAGGGCTTGGTGATGATGGCCGATATGCTAGTATCGATAATTTATTGTCACAAGCCAAACGCTTTGGCCTCAACAAGGCTCAAGCAACAAAAATAATTGCAGAGGTTGAAAGCTATACTCGCCAGTGGCCAACGCACTTTAAACGTTTTGCTAATATCAGTGATATTGACATAAAGCGCTTAGAAAGCGTGATCCCTCATATAAGTTAAAGGTTATTTAAGCATTCATTAGATAGTTAATGACTGATTAAGTGCTCATTTATTGGTTGGCGCTTTTATGTACCATAAAGAAAAAATGAGGAGGTAGCGGGCTTTTGCTAAAACCTAGCTCGTAGCTCTAAACCAGCGCCAGATTAGTCGGCCTGAGCTTTATTTGTGGGCTGATAAACGCCATTATCTAACGCATAAAAGTAAGCTTGATAGCGGCCGGTTTGCTTAAACTTAAGTAATTGCTGATTAAAATTTCAAGCCGCTGTTTACTGTGTTCGTTATTTTTGGGTAGCATCATAAAGCTTTGAGATGATGGTTAATCGAGCTAGATAAGTTAGGTAACTTACTGGCCAAGGTAAAACGTAAAGTTAACTTTAATATACATAATGGTAATACCAACAACAAACTTAAAGGCTAATGCCAAGACAATTCCCCCGTCATTTTGCCCGAAAGGACTTAATTGATGAGTAATTGATTGCATGGCGGAGTTTTGTTCCCGACAAATTCCAAGTCCCTAAATCCCTTTAGGCAATGCAATTAAAGCCGTGACCTCGCCATGGACGGCGAATAAACGGCGGTTACGTTCATATCTATTTCGGCTTTGAGGAAAATGCTCGGGGCGCTTCAAGGGGCGCACGGAGGTATTCGCCCCTTGGTTGCCATCGCCAACGCGATATAAGGAACTAAAAATACAGAGCGCGAGCAAGCTTCGCGCCTACGTCGAGTGCTAACAGCAAAGCTTGGTGTAACCTTGTCGACGCGCATTGCTTTCGTTTAAAAGCAGGGCTTTTACGGTGTTAATTTTTTAAGTAATGAGAAGCTGCGTTTCTAACGTGAGCAAGCTCAACGTCTTGTATCTACATGCGCGATATAAAATCGCGCCTACGCACCACACATCCACGTCAGCTTAAAATTTAACTTTGTAGGCGCGCATTGGGTTCTGTTCAAAAGTGATTATGTCACCAGTGATAAGTGACCAATTAACCCCCGTATTTTCTCTGTGTAGCGCTAAGCGCCTCTGTGCCCTCGGTGGTGAAAAACAAGTTAAGCCAATTATTCACAAAGAGGTTAAGAGACGCTGCGCTTTTAGAGCTAGAGCATAAGTGATTTAATAAATGATCACATAAGTAAGAATTCGCTCTACAAAACAGTATTTTAATTTAGTGGTAGACGCGCATTGGTTCTGTTCAAAAGTGATTATGTCACCACCGAGAAGAGCAGGAGAAGTGACTTACTTATTCCTGTGTTTTCTCCGTGTAGGCGAAGCGCCTCTGTGCCCTTTGTGGTGCAATTAACTAGTAGCAGCGGCTTTATATGCCGCGAAAAATTTCATACCAAACGCGAGGTACGCTCATGTCATTTTGTGCGAGCAAGTTTCGCGCCTTCATGTTAGTGCCTTTCTTTATGTAATCTTTGCATCTTTTAGCAAATTAAAACTGCTGTGTGGTTTTGATTATGCGGTTATTTACTTTGGGTAATTTTATTTAAGTTTTAGTAACAATAAACGCAAACTTTTTGGTTGAGGTGTGGTCATAAAAAGAGTTGCTTTTTACAGTTTGTTACAAATAAATAACGTGCTGCTTGGTTGCAAAATGAGCGTGTAGCTATTGCCAGCATTATAGTGTGGCGCGCTGAGCTTACCAGTGGTTCATTAAATATTAACATTGATAAAATTGTTCTTTTAATTTGCACTGTCTAGTATTAAAGATTGACAGTACACACCCAAACAAAACATAATATTAACATTGGCTACACTTAAAAAGCATTTCACTTAATTGTATTGCGTAAATTGGTTGAAGGAGGGAAGTATTATGAACAAATTACTCATTGCATGCGCTATCACTGCTGCAACTTTGTACGTGTTTAAAAACGATTTGACCGCCTTGGCTCAAAATAATCTACCCAACTCAATAACTAACACCACGGCTGTACAGCCTGCTCAACCTCTGGTGGTAGATATACAAGCAATGCAAAGTAGCCACGATGTAACTAATAAAGAAGGCACTGCACTTACCGAGCAAATTGTGATTACTCCCCAAGAGGTGGGTGAATACTCTGAACTAGAAAGCGCTGCTCAAATTCAAAGTACGCTTGATTTAGCACAGTCAGAGCAAGTGTTTTTAGATAAAGTGCAAAGCAGCTTTGCTGAAAAGTCGCTATTTTTATACAGCTTTGAGTGTAAGCAAAACGATTGTAATGCAGGCATTGTGGCAACCGACGGGCAACCTAAACACGAGGATATAGCTGGCGTGTTAGCGCATTTATCGGCGTCTGAAGAGTTTGCTAATCACTCTGTGCAATTAGCGGGTGTAGCGGTTAATAACGATGGTATTTTACAATACGATTTAAATATTAAAAACATGCCCCCCGAATAATACTAAGCGCAATTATAGTTAATTACTTTAAGCCGCCAAACTTGGCGCAGCTGTGTTACAAATACAAAGATGCTAAAAGTGCAGCAGTGTACAACTAGTTAGTTTTAACAACTAAACAAGGCATTTTTTGTAGCAATAAAACGTTTTCTCAGTCTTAAATCCATACTTAAAATAGCTCGCTTAATTAAGCGCATTAATACAACTCTATATTTTTAAACGACAAAGCGGCCTTGTGGCCGCTTTTTTGTGCTGGAAATTGAGTAATGGCAGTTTTATCTTTAAATAGCGTATTTGCTGCGTTAAAAATTATTTGTATAGAGCAATAATATCGAGCTTATTTGCTCGGCTATTCTTTTGTTTGCATGTTTTTAGCGCGCTCTTCTGCCTCTATTAAGGCTTGTGATTTAGGCGCTTTCTTTTTTTCCTCAATCACGGGCTTTTTATCTGAATTTGGGTCCCAGCTTTCATCTAGCGAAAGGTTTGCAAATGGGTTGCTAGAATCACTTTGCTTGGGCGTACTTTCAGGCTCTGGTTGCGCTGGCTTTTCTTGGGCTGGCTGTGGTTGGTGAGCTGTTGATATTGGCGTATCTAACGTGGGTTCGTTATTTGGTTTTGCTGAAACTGTAGCTTGTGCAGGCTCTTTACTTGGTTTTAAAGGCGCATCTGGATTGTAGGTGCGAATTTCGGGCTCTTTAAAGTCGTGTTCGCTATTTAACGTGGTTTGATCAAGCTCGCTGTTTTTATCGGCTGTATGCAGCTGCGCGCTGGTATTAGGCTCATTGATAGGGTTACTAGGCGCAGCCGGTTCGTTTATAAGAGTAGACTCTTGTGGTTTTACTTCTTCAACGGGCTCTGCTTTTGGCTGTTCTACTGCGACGGCTTTGTGCTTACGCGTGCGCTTAACCGAAGGAGCGTCTGGGTTAAACTCTCTTACCTCGGGCTCTGCAAAGCCTTTTGCATTTTGAATACGCGCTAATGTATTTTTTGCGGCAGCTTCAAACTCTGCGGTGTTTGGCTCTGGCGCTACTTTTTTAGGTTCAGGTTCAGGTGCCGGTGCATCTTCTTCTGGTTTAGCTTGTTCTGGCTCAGCCTCTGTGGCTTGCGTATTGGCAGACAATGGCTCGTTAATTGTCTCGTTTATTGGTGCATTAGAGCTTGCAGGCTCTGGCTCGCTCGGGGCCGAAACCGGTGGCACAACTGGTTTTGAAAGCTCATCACTTTGGGCTGGTGCCGTTTTGGGTGGTGCTGCTTGCTCTGCGCTTTTGTTGTTATTTTTTGGGGCTGTAGCCGTTGGAGCAACAGGCGGCTCGGGCTTATTTTGTTTAGCGCGGCGTAAACGTATAACCACCATGGCGCCAATTAATACCACAATAAGCAGTAGCAAACTTGGTAACAATAATGAACTTGGTGGCTCTGCAACTGGCGCAGGTATAAGTACAGGTGCGGGTTTGGGCGTTGTATTAACCGTTGGCTGCTCTTTTTTAGGCTCTATTTTAGGCGCTGCTTTTGGGGCGGTTTCAGTGGCCACCGGCTGCGCTTGGCTAGTGGTAGGTATTAACTCGCTGTTATTAGACTCAAGTTCACCCTTAGGTGTGCTTGGCGCATCCTTTACTGTATTAATTGGCGCAGACTCTGGCTCGTTAGTTTCTGAGCTTTGCTGGCTTATTTGATTTGTAGGCTGAGAGCTTGTAGTTGCTTTGCTTGCGCTTTGTTTTATAGCTTTTTCGGCCGCAGTTATTTGCTCAAGCAGTTGTTGTTCTTGCTCGGGGGTAAGGGCAAGTGGTTGTGGCTCTTGTTCAACTACTGGCGGCTCTACTGGTTTTGGTTTTGTTTGTACTTGCTTGGGTTTATTACAGTTTCTTTTAAAATCGCGTGCCGCGCTGCGGTATTTGGCACTGGCTTTATTATTACTGTACTGCTGCATTTCTTGCTTAATTAAAATACACATGGCTTCGTTATAGGCAGCACTTTGGCTGCTGTAAAATAAAGCAAAGCAAAAAATAAGTTGAGAGAGTCTAATAATCATAAAACACGGCGCTTAAGTATCAATAGTCTGATTTTAAGCGCAAAATTAAAATATATCTAGGCACTAAGGGCGTGTTGACCTTTGTGGATTGAAAATTTGTTCAATCTAAGGGGGTTAAATCGCGGCGTTAGGTTTGTAACCTAGTGAGATAAGTAAAAACCACCCAACAACACGCCCTCGTTAGTCAATCACCATTAGGCTGCGGTACTCGTCATAGGCAAATTGGTCGGTCATGCCACTTATGTAATCTTGAATTAGCCTACAACGGTAGTAAAACTCGTAAGCGGCAAAGTGGTCGGGCTCTTCTTGCATGGCATCTATGGCGTGCTGATAACTATTTAAGTGCTTTTTAGAGAGCTTTTTAACCAAACGCGATTCGATTAATAAACGTGAGTCGCCATTTAATGCGCGTTTAAAATCGTCGCTGTTAAGTTGTAGCAGTGGTTTATAACAATCGAGCAGGCCGTTAATTATGCGATAGCCTTGTAGTTCGAGTTTTTCTACCTCTTTGTGAGAAAACACATGCTTAAGCGCCACTTGTTTAAGGGTTTTAGTAACGGCATGTAAGTGGCTGTTATCTTCTAATAGTGCTTGGTTAAAGTCGCCGTGGTAAATAGTCTCAATGTGCTCTATAAAACGCTTGGCGGCGTGGTTTACAAGCGGGTGAAGCAAGGCCACGCGTAGGTAAATAAAAAATTCGCTATTAAAGTTGTAAGGCTGCGCGTTGGCGCGCTCTAGTGCGTAATCTACCGCTTTATCTACAAAATTTAGGTGTTCGGTGTCGTCAATGGTTAGGTTTATAAGGGCTTTTTTATATTCACTTTTTAGCTGCTGACAAAGTAGCTCGGTGGTTATTATGTCTTTTTCTACGGCGTCTTCTATGTCGGCTAAGCAATACGAAATATCGTCGGCGGCTTCCATAATATAACTTGCCGGATGGCGGCAGTATGGCTCTATAACCAGCTCGTTTTGCAATGCCTCTACAAAGGTTTTTTCGCTGTAGTAGTAACCTACTTTTTTCATTAAGTAGTTTTTATTTTGCGGTATGTCTTTTGGGTTTAATCCCGCGGGGCGGGTGTACTTTAAAATGCCCGCGCTTTGGCAATAAGTTAAGTTTAACCCCAATAGCGAATGTATTATGCGTATGCCTTGGGCGTTGCCTTCAAAATTACAAATATCGTGCGCTAAGTGCTTAAAAATAACCCCTATGCCGGTATTTTGCTCTTGGCAGCGCGCTGGGGTAACACTTGCTAAATTATTATTAAACCAGTGATTTATGGCAGCTTCGCCAAAATGTCCAAAGGGTGGGTTGCCTATATCATGCATTAGGCAGGCCATTTCTACTAAGCTTTCTAGTGGGCGTTCTAGCCCTTTTAAGCCAAACTCGGTTTGTTGCTCAAAGCTTAAATTTGCAAAAATACGCTGTACTATAAAACGGCCAACCTGCTGAACTTCTAGTGAGTGAGTTAAGCGCGAGCGCACCGCAGCGTTTCGCTCTAGCGGAAAAACCTGGGTTTTTTGCTGCAACCTACGAATAGCTGCACTGTTAATTATGCGACCGCGATCGCTTTCCATCGCCATTTGTAAATTTGCAGTCGTGCGATACATGCGCGCTGGGGTTATTTTTTTACTAAAGTCGATAGTCATCGGAGTCCTTGCTTAGTTGTGACGACTGGCAAAGGAAATGCGCGTTGTCATTCGTTTTAAATACTTACTAGTTAATATATACATCTAGACGAGTTAGGTACAGGTGCTTGTATCATTTAAGGCCTGGCAATTGTATTATAAAGCTATATTTTTCAGTATTTAACGCATTTTAATGTAGGCGAGTATTTGTAATGAAGTATGTATTTTTAAAGGCGATGATGTTGGCTCTTTTAGTGTTAACCAGCCAAGCGGCATATGCGGCAAAAGAGCAAACCGTTGTACTTATATCAATAGATGGCATGCGTTGGGATTATATAGAAAAACACGGCGCGCCTAATTTAAAAGCAATGGCTGCTAAGGGTGTACGCGCGCAAAAGCTAATGCCTGTTTACCCAACAAAAACGTTTCCAAATCATATTTCTATTATTACAGGGTTGCTGCCGGTAAATCATGGCATTGTAGATAATAACTTTTGTGATAAAGCCCGTAAAAACGAGTGCTACAGCATGGGTAAAGGCATGCGCGATAGCACGTGGGTAAATGGTATTCCACTTTGGAATTTAGCAAAAATGCAGGGGCTAAAGTCGGCTACTTATTTTTGGCCAGAGTCGGATGCGCGCTTTAATGGTATGACGCCCGACTATTACTTTCATTATTCTAAATACAGTGAGTACCAAGGCCGTGTTGATCAAATAATACAGTGGCTAAGCTTACCTAAAGCGCAGCGCCCACGTTTTGTGGCAAGTTATTTTTCACTTGTTGATAGCATGGGCCACGAGTTTGGCCCAGATGCAGCGCAAACTCGCGATGCAGTAAAACAATTAGATGAACTAATGGGCCAATTACAAACCCGTTTAAGCAAGCTAGAGCAAGAGATTAACCTTGTTATTGTATCCGATCACGGTATGGCGCATGTAAACCCAGAGCAAAGTATTGATGTTTCTACATTGCCTCAAAACGATAATTTTATAGTTAAAAATACCGGCCCGCGGTTACTTATTTATGCAAAGCCTGCTGTAACAAGCGAGCAAATTACAACTTACAAACAACGTTTGCAACAAGCAGCAAACGGGCGTTATACGGTATTAAACGACGAGCAATTAGCGGCATATCACTACAATAAAGGCACTCGTGTGGGCGATATTGTTGTGCAAACTAATGCGCCAGCGGTATTTACTAACGAAGGCAAAGCAATGTATTTAGGTACTCATGGCTATGCCTATACCGATGATATGGCGGCTACGTTAATTGCTGTAGGGCCTGCTTTTAAACAAGGGCTAAGCCTTGAAAAGGTAAATAATCTTGATATTTACCCGGTACTTGCCAAAGTAATGGGGCTTAAGCTTTTAAGTAAAGTAGATGGTGACGGTAAAACGTTAATGCCTGCTATAAAACAAAAAATAGTAGTGCATTAATTAGCTGCGCACTTTTAGGCTTTTAGTGACTTAACCTTGAAAGATCAACAAACCTTAAGCCAAATAAAAAAGAGCGCAAATGCGCTCTAAAGGGAAATAATTATAAGTGGGCTAAATACCGCCTGCTTTAAATTACTTACTTAAAGTTAGCAATACTTGTTTTTGTGTCGGTAACCGTACGAATAGCATACGCTTGGTTAGTTACACCAAAAGCTAAGCCGTTTACGCTCCAATTAGGGTTAGAGAAGTAATCGTACTGTGTTGCGCTACCGTAAACGTGCGGGTAAGCCATAATGCTGGCAAATTCGTTTTGTACGCCGTGGCCCATACCATCAACATATACGCCGCCCGAGGTATCGCCTTGTTTACGTGAGTGCGCTAGGCCTTGGTTATGACCAAGTTCGTGTACAAACGTAGTGGCGCCACAATCAATAGCTGTAATAGAGTACATACGGTCGCTCATCGAGCTGTATAAATTACCGTTAGTGCCTTGGCCAACCCAAGCTAAACCACACGAGATTAAACCATTACCCGCACTTTGGCCGGTACCAAGTACGGCAACCATATCGGCTTTCCAGCTAGTGCGTAAACCATCTACGTAGCTGCTGTTAGTTACTGCATCTAACCAATCTTCAGACGGTGTAATTGCGTAATCGCCTAGGTTTTCTGTGCCCGCTAAACGCAGTGTAATGTCTACCCCATTTTGGCTATAAACCTGGTTACTAAAAGCGATCAGCTGGTTTATTTTAGTGTTTATATTACTCGTAGCTGCGGCCGATTGGTCGGTATATAAAATACCAATATCAATCGTTACTGCCTGTGCCGCACTGGTTGCAAATAGCGCGCTGGCAATGGCTGCCGTAGTGATTAGTTTTTTCATTTTTATATTTCCTTACTTATGTAGTGGTTGGAAGTTTTACTGCTGATTGATTTAGTTGGGTTACTGCGTGTTGGGTTGTTCAGTTTTTTTTGGGGCAAACATATCTATGGTTTTATCTGTTTTTGGTGTGGGCGCATCTACATGATGCTCTATGTGGTTTTGGTATAAGTCGCGTTTTGCTGCAATCCAGCCATATTTACCTTTACTTTCAAAAACGTAATTGCCGCTAGGTGCAGTAAATTGCCCATAAATTGCATCGTTTCCTACGGTCATAACCGTGGTGTGTAGTTGCCCATCGGCACCAATAACTTGGCCAAATATGCTTTTATCGCCATTACTCGCCTCTGATAACGAGGTGATTTCAGCGCTGTAGGTTTCGGCGGTTTGTGGGATTGAAATATCAAACGAGTCGCCAGCTTCAAGGGCTTGTAACGTATTTAGGTCGAACTCTATGTAGGCTTCGTTGTTTAAATCGCTTGGTAGTACGTTGGCGTTGGTAAGTACCTCTTTAGCTTTTGCAGATACCTTGTTTATAGCTTCAAACTGGTTGCTTTGCGCTGGTGCCTCAATGGTTTTAGGTTTTACGTTAACGGGATCTTTACTCATATCAATGGGCTGCGGTGCTTTTTTATTTGCTGCAAATTGAGAGTCAACGGGCACTATATCCACTGCAACAGGCGCCGTTACCTGCTGAGGTTTTTCGGTATTAAATAGCAGCTGATAAATAGCAAATGCAGATAGACCAAGGGCAACAATTATTAAAATAGCGCGTTTCATTTGTTTCTCTTACGGGGTTTTTAGTTAACTAATTGTTACGTTTTATATCATCTAGAGAATTAGATCAAGTTAGTAGTGGTAGTATAAAAGTGCTAATTATTTGAATTGTAAATGATTGTAAATAAACAATTTACCTATAATGGGTTTGGTTTGTTGAGCTAAAAAGGATGGGTTTTTATAGGGTTTTAGCGGGGTGTAAGCGTAAGCGAATAATTGTTTTTGTTTTTAATTTGGCAATGAAAGGTGTGACCTTTATAGGTAAAAAAAATTTTAAAATAATGAATATTTTTCACGCTTAATAGCGTAAACGCTAATTGCAAAGCGTAAAGAGGCAACGTATGTTGTGGGCTTAAAAATCTAAAATTAAGAGGGATTTTATGACGTTTTCCGATCAGCTGCTTAATCGAGCAACCGCAGGGTTGGTGGCTGTTATTATTGGTTTTTCAAGTTCTATTGCGCTTATTTATCAAGTTGTTATAACCCTTGGCGGCACGCCCGATTTAGTCGCAAGCTGGCTTTTAATGCTAGGGCTGGTAATGGGTATAACCACTATTGGGTTGTCGTATTATTATAAAGTGCCCGTTTTAATTGCATGGTCTACCACTGGGGCGGCTTTACTTATTTCCAGCGCGCAGGGCTACCATTTAGGCGAAGCCATTGGTGCATTTATGTTTGCCGCTACATTGGTTTTTGTGTCGGGGGTTACCGGTTGGTTTGAAAAAATAATGAACCGCATCCCGAGCGAACTTGCCTGTGCCATGCTGGCAGGCGTATTGGTCACCTTTGGTATAGATGTATTTAATTTTATGAATGAGCTACCACTGGTTATAGGCCTAATGGTGCTTATGTATTTTTTAGGAAAACGATTTTTTGCGCGTTTTGCCATGCTTAGCGTTTTAGTTGCAGGCGTGCTACTGGCGTGGCAAATGGGGCATATTGATACTGGCGCTATTCATTGGAAAATAAGTGAGTTTGCATACATAGCGCCGGTGTTTAACTTGCAAGCGTGTATAAGTATTGGCTTACCGCTTTATATAGTGACCATGACCTCTCAAAACTTACCGGGTATTGCTGTACTAAAGGCTCATAATTATAAAGCGCCTATCTCAGCTACGCTTAATGTAACTGGTTTTATTAATATTTTAACAGCCCCGTTTGGTACGTACTCTATTAATTTAGCCGCTATTACCGCTGCTATTTGTATGAGTGATGAAGCCGATAAAAGCCCCGATAAACGCTATTGGGCAAGTATTGCCGCAGGCGTATTTTATATTGTTATGGCACTTTGCGCGGCAACGCTTGTTGGTTTAGTAGCAAGTTTACCCCAGGCATTAATTTTAGCCTTAGCGGGTATTGCGTTGTTTGGCACCATTGCTAATAGCTTGCAGCAAGCTTTAAGCTCAGCCCAATACACAGAGGCTGCAATAGTTACGTTTTTGGTAACCGCGTCTGACTTAACCATGCTCTCGGTGGGCTCTGCTTTTTGGGGAATAATTGCCGGCGTTTGTACGTTGATGATTACCCGTAAAAGTTAAAGAAAAGTGCCTATGAATAGGTTAAAACAGGTAAAAGCGTTGCTTTTAAAACGCCAGCAAGCTTCGCGTCTACAGGGTAATTTACCTCGGTGTTAATTTTGTCGGTAGGCGCGAAGCTTGCTCGCGCGAGACATTAGTTGCTTCTCTAAAAGCGAAGCGCCTCTTAACCTATTTGTGATTTATTGATCTTTAATACAAAAATGCACAAAGAGAAGGGAAAGAGGATTAAATGAGAAGTGAAAGTTGTAGACGCGAAGCTTGCTCGCGCGCGATGCAAGTTACTTCTCTAAAAGCGAAGCGGCTCTTAACCTCTTTGTGGTTTATTGATCTTTAATACAAAAATGCACAAAGAGAAGGGAAAGAGGAGTAAATGAGAAGTGAAAGTTGTAGGTGCGAAGCTTGCTCGCGCAAAATGCAAGTTACTTCTCTAAAAGCGAAGCGTCTCTAAACCTCTTTGTGATTTATTGATCTTTAATACAAAAATGCACAAAGAGAAGGGAATGAGGATTAAATGAGAAGTGAAAGTTGTAGACGCGAAGCTTGCTCGCGCAAAATGTTAGTTGCTTCTCTAAAAGCGAAGCGTCTCTTAACCTCTTTGTGGTTTATTGATCTTTAATACAAAAATGCACAAAGAGAAGGGAATGAGGAGTAAATGAGAAGTGAAAGTTGTAGGCGCGAAGCTTGCTCGCGCAAAATAGTAGCTATGACATTTAATAAATGCTTACCTTACAACTAAAAAAGCGGTGTTAAATTTAACACCGCTTTTTTACGTTAAGATGCGTTTAAAGCATTGGTTTTAGCACATCATATAAAGCGTTAATGTGGTCGTCTCTGTCGTTTAAAGCGGCTATATAACGGTACTTTTCGCCGCCTGCGTTTTCAAATATTTCGCGGTTTTCTTCTTCAAGCTCTTCGAGTGTTTCTAAGCAGTCGGCGCTAAAAGCAGGGCTTAAAATTGCAACGTCGGTAATGTTTTCATCAGGTAACGATGCAAGCGTGGCATCGGTGTATGGCTTTAACCATTCGGCTTTACCAAAGCGGCTTTGAAAAGTGCTAATTACTTTATCTTTATCAAGGCCTAGTTTTTCAACCACTAAACGCGTGGTTTGCAAACATAGGCAGTGGTAAGGATCGCCTCTATCTAAAAATAGCTTTGGCATACCGTGATATGAAAAAACTAATTTTTGTGGCATGCCGTTTTTTTCTAAATCTTCACTAATGCTGCTAGCTAATGAATCAATGTAAGCGGTGTTTTTGTGATAACCATTTACAAAGTGTAGCTCTGGCACCCAGCGCCATTTTTGCAATACTCTCGATACGGCATCAAATGTTGAGCCGGTGGTAGGGCTTGAGTATTGCGGGTAAAGCGGTAGTACAATTATGCGCGTTAAGCCTTTATCGCGCAGCGCTTCAAGGCCCGCCTCTATTGAAGGGTTGCCGTAACGCATGGCCATAACAACTTCGGTATTGGTATAACCTTGCTCTTGGAGTAGTGCGCTTAGTTTGTCACGTTGCAAGCGGGTAATATGCGTTAGCGGCGAGCCGTTTTCGGTCCAAATGCTTTCGTATAGTTTTGCTGAGCGCTTAGGGCGAATACGCAAAATTATACCGTGCAGTATTATCATCCACACTAAACGTGGAATTTCTACAATGCGCGGATCGGATAAAAATTCACGTAAGTAGGTACGCAGTGCCGCAGGGGTGGGCGCGTCTGGACTGCCTAAGTTGGTAAGTAAAATGCCCGTTTTTTGATTAAAACGTCCGTCGTGGGGATTGTCAGTGACTGCAGAAAATCGCGACACGCTGTGCTCCTTAAAGCAATGTGATACCAATTCGCAATAATACTTAATCATTTTGCGGGGCTAAACGTGTCGCTATCAGCGTTAAAAACTCTCATTTAGAACAACTAAATAGCGAATTTTTTTGCCTAGCTATCTACACGTTTTTCCACCCTCAAAATAAATTACTTAATTAAGCGGATTGGTATTAAACAGTTTAAAATTTATACCAAGATTAACAGGTACCTGTTTGAATTAGTTTAGCTTATTTACGGTAATTGTAACGAAAAAAGCCACAGTTTAGATCACTCATTTAGCGCTTTTTACCATTATTCTAAATGGGGTCGGTTTTTTGGCTTCTAGTTGCTGTAGTTTTTCGATGGATTTTTTACCGAACACATGGCCTTTAGGTAACAACATAATACCGCTGTGGCTGTGTAACGTATGGCCTAAAATCATATTGGCTTTTAGCTCTTGAGCGCTGCATATAATGATAGAGCCCGCATTATTAAGTTGCTCATTTAATTTGCTATGGCTTGCCTCGAGTGCGCGCACAATTTTAGGGTGGTAAAAAGTGCCACTGTACATTTTAACGCTTTCGAGTGCATCGCTGTGGCGCTCTTTGTCTGTAGGGCTTTGGCTTTGTTCAAATGCGTTCCAATAATCGCGAGCAACGCTAAGCACCATAGCGCCAATAGGAATGTCGTTTGCTGCTAATCCTTTTGGTAAACCGTTGCCGTTAAAGCGCTCATATTGATGATAAATTGCATCAGATACATCATGTAAATGTATAGCAGGCATAAGCATTAATTGTGCTGTGCTTGGGTGTGTATAAAAGGCTTTGCGCTGTTGCTCGCTTAGCCGACTCACTGGCTTTTTATAGAGCTCTGGGTCCATAGCAAGCAAACCTATTTGCGCTAAGTAACCCGCCATGGGGGCTAAATCTATACTTTTTTGCGAGAGGTTTAAGTACAGTGCTATTTGGGTGCAGGTGTCGGCAATTTTTTGCGCTTTGTTGCCATCTAAGTACGGATTGGCGTTTATAAAATTATAAAGTAGCTCTACGGTGGCTTTGTGTTCGTGTTTTTCGCGCTCGTTGGCATCTTCTAGTTGTTTAAGTACCTGCTTAATTTGCTTTGTACGCTTTTCTACTCGTTGCTCTAATGAGTTATTTAATTCGAGAAGTTCTTTGTTTTGCTGTTTTACTTGCAGCTCGAGTTGCTTGTTTTGTTTTTTTAGCTGAAATTTTTCTATGCTGTCATTAATACTGCGCAAAAGCATATCGTTTTGCCATGGCTTTTGTATGTAGCCGTTAATTTGTGCCAGATTAACAGCTGCTAGGGTGGTTTCTATTTCGGCGTAGCCGGTTAATAAAATACGTTGTGTTTCGGGAGCTTTGTTACGGGCTTGCTCTAAAAATTGCGCGCCATTCATGGTGGGCATTTTCATGTCGCTAATAATTAAGCTAAATTCGTGGCTGTTTAAAAGCTCAAGCGCTTGCACTGGGCTTTTGCAGGTCATAAAACTAAAGTTATTATTTTTTAATAAGGAGGTTAGTGAGCGCAGAACAATTTCGTCGTCATCAACACAAAGGACATCTACGGCAGTGATTGAATGTGCAGCGTCTGCTGGTTTGGTCATAGTGCTACCTTTTAAAATAATAAGCATAGCCTAAAAATTGCCCCTAGTTTGCATAATTACGTATGGCAAACTAAACGTTATACATGGATGCGTATTTATGGAGCGAATAGGATGAGCACTTTAACCGACGACTACAAACAAGCCTTTTTAGATGAGCAGCAAAAGCGTATAGCCGCAGAGCAACTGCTTGCCGATAAAAGCCAATTGTTAGTTGTGTTAAATGGCGAACTAACCAAAAACGTTGCTGAGCTGTCTTTGTATCAGCAAATGTTTGTTCAGGCCGACAAAATGGCAAGTGTGGGTGTTTTGTCTTGCAGTATTGCGCATGAAATAAATAACCCGCTTTCGTATGTAATTAGTAATATAGAAAGCTTGCAATATGTTAGCCCTCTTTTATCAAAATCTCTTCATTATAACGAGCAGTTTTTAACCGGCCAATTAAATGCAGGGCAATTTAAAAACGTGTTGGTTGATCTAAAAAAACAATACGAACTGGCATGGAATGGACACGAAATTTACTCGCAGTTGAACGAAAGCCTAGATGGTTTAAAGCGCATAAAGCAAACCGTGCATAATTTATTAAACCTTAGCCAATTTACAAGTACCCATAACAAGCAATATTTAGATGTAAGCGAGGTTGCAGGCTCTGCTTTAGGCGTGTTGCAAGGGCAGCTTAAATACTGCGAAATAAAAACCAATTTTGAGCAAGTGCCGCTAATTTGGGGGGAGCTGTCGTCTATTCATCAAATTTTTGTTGAGCTGTTATTAAATGCTCAACAAGCGTGCGAACATGAATTAGAAAAAGGCACCATTATTGAACTAAGCGTAACGCAGCAAAATGAGGGTGTATGTATAAAAGTGAAAGATAACGGTTGTGGAATGGATGAAAATACCCAAGCGCACTTATTTAAGCCTTTTTTTACTACACATAAAACAGCCCACTCATTAGGAATAGGAATGACCGTTGTTAACTTTATTTTGCAAGATCACGGCGGAAAAATAGAAGTTAGCAGTACTTTAGGAACAGGTACTACCATTTGTTGTTGGTTACCCGTAAAAGTACAAGAAAGCGTGATAAACCCATTGTAAATAAAGTGTTAATTTGGTTTGGGGTTGAAATTAAAATCCTTAATTGTATGCGTTTTGAACAAGTTTAAGTGTTATTTTTTAGTATTTACATTTTTTTGCATAGTTAGACCTATTATTTAGTTTTTTTCATTTCTTTTTATTTGCATATGTTGCTAGGATGTTCCCCAGTGCGATGCGTTACATCGCAATAACAAATATTAAAGAACACACTAAACAGGGTCGTCACCATGTCAACATACCGTTTAAATACATTAGCTGCCGCTGTTGCGTTTGCCGTAAGCGCACCAAGCATTGTAAGCGCTCAAGAAGCACCTGTTGAGGCTGCACAAAATATCGAACAAATTTCTGTATTAGGGTCGCGCGTTTCTAACCGCACCTCTACTGAGTCTTCGTCACCTATTGATTTAATAGACGCTGATGATTTAAACAAAGGTGGCTTTACAGAACTAGGGCAGAGTCTGCAAGCTACTGCCCCTTCGTTTAACTTTTCTCGTACGCAAGTATCTGATGGCTCTGATTTATTTAGACCAGCAACGCTGCGCGGCTTACAGCCAGATCAAACGTTAGTGTTGGTTAACGGTAAGCGCCGCCATAATCAATCTATTTTTGGCCTTAACGGCACTGTAGGTGCAGGCGCTGCAGGCACCGACATGAACGCCATTCCGCTAACTGCGCTTAAAGGTGTAGAAGTACTACGCGATGGCGCAGCAGCTAAGTATGGCTCTGACGCGATAGCTGGCGTAATTAACTTATCGCTTAATAATTCAACTGGCGTAACAACGGGTTACGTACAGTACGGCGGCACCAGTGAAGGCGACGGCGATACGCTTTCTGCAGGTTTAAACCGTGGTTTTGACTTAGGTAACGAAGGCGGCTTTATTAATTTGTCGCTTGAGTATCGTGATGCCGATGGCACTAACCGTGCAGAGCGAGATACCGGTGGGTCGTTAAATGTTGAGCCAGGCACGCTGAGTGAAGATGTACGTTGGAGCCAAGGTAACTCAGAAAGTGAATTTACCTCGTTGTTTTACAACATGGCTTTGCCAATGGGCGACAGCGAATTGTACTCATTTGGTGGCTACTCTGAGCGCACCGCGCTGGGTAATGGTTTTTACCGTAACTTTAACGAAGCGTCTAAAAATGTAACGCAAGTATACAGCGATGGTTTTTTACCCCGCATTTATAACGAAGCTGAAGATATTTCAGTAGCGGTTGGTTTTAGAGGCGATATAAACCCAGATTGGGGATACGATGTATCGGCAGTGTATGGCGAAAACAAATACGACTTTACCTCACGTAATACTATAAATGCCTCTTATGCGGCGGAGTACGTATTTAACAACCCAGATGCAAGCGATGCCGATATAGCAGCAAATGCAGGCCCAAGCGGCGGTTACTCTGGTGGTTTTAGATTTGATCAAACAACAGTTAATGCTGATTTTAACGGCATCGTTGATATTGGCCGCAATGAGCCTTTATATGTAACTATCGGTGCAGAATACCGTAAAGAAAACTACGAAATAGTCCCTGGCGATGAAGCCTCTTATGCATGTGGCTTGGCAAATACCGATGCTTCGTACCCTTCAGTGAACGATCCTGATCAATTTGCTGAGTGTGGTTTTCAGGCTTATAACGGTTTGCGCCCAGAGGCAACAAACAAGAGCGATCGCCACAGCTATGCGTTTTATGTAGATGTAGAAACCATGGTAACGGATGCATGGAACGTAAGTGGTGCGCTGCGCTATGAAGACTTTTCAGATGCGGGCGATGACTTAATTGGTAAATTAGCAACACGTTATGAATTTAACGATGACTTTGCAGTACGTGGTGCGGTATCGACTGGTTTTAGAGCGCCATCGCTTCAGCAAAGTGGTTATACCGCATTTACAACTAACCTAGGCTCAGACGGTACACTTACACAGTCGTTCACTGCAAATACGGGGACTGCTTTTCCAAGTGCGTTAGGTGTAGATAGCCTAGAGCTTGAAACCTCAACTAACTACAGTGCTGGTTTTGTTTACGATGTAACAAGTGAGCTTTCGTTAACGGTTGATTTTTACCGCGTAGAAATTAAAGACCGTATTACGCTTGGTAGTTTACTTTCTGCAGAGGATGTTGCCTTTAGCGATGAAGCCGTAGCCGCGCTTCAAGCAACCGGCGCAGTGCAAGCTAATTACTTTTCAAACTCTGTAGATTCAACTACACAAGGTGTTGATATTATTGCCTCTTATCGTACTGATGTAGAGGGCGGTAATTTTGGAGTAACCTTTGCGGGTAACTTAAACGACACTAAAATTGATAACGTGAACGCAGAAGAAGGTATTCCTGAGTCGGTGGCGTTTGATGATTTACAACGTAGCTTTTTTACCGACGGCCAGCCAGGTGAGCGCGCAACTTTAACGTTTGACTACGAGCGTGATGCGTATGAAACAACGCTTCGCTTTAATTACTTTGGCGAAACAGACGTTAAATACTTTGGTAATGACCATATTTCACTACCGGGTGAGCTTTCACCTACGGGGTCGTTTAAACCAACAAGTACAGTTGAATCAGCAGTACTAGTGGATTTAAACGTTAGCTACCAAATTAACGAAATATTTAACGTATCGGTAGGGGCTGATAATATTTTTGATGAAACCCCAGATGAGCTAGGTGATGACGAAGTGCTTAACTTTATTACCAACGGCGCGTTTAAATACCCTGTACGTGCATTGCCTTACGGCTTTGACGGGCGTACTTATTATGCAAAAGTAAGCTTTGAATTTTAATTATTTGAGCTAAAACTTGTTACTAAGCGCAGTTATTTACTGCGCTTTTTTTATGTTTATTTATTATGAAAAAAGAGCGTTAAAACACTTGCAAGGTTGAAAATTAGGCATACAATCGCCACTTCTTAAGGTTCTTATTGTTATAAATAGTTAGGAAATAAAATGGCTAAAAAATCGAAAACCAAAGCCGCAAATAATAGTGCGGTAGACACCGGCCGAGGTGTTATTAATCATAATGCGCTGGCGGCGCTAGTAACCTCTAAAGTGTTTAAACCTCAAGTGGTTAAAGCTAAAAAAGGGAAAGGCTCGTTTAAGCGCAATAACAAACACGTCGGACGAGAGTCTTATTTAATCGCGGCTTAAATAGCACCGATCAAATAAGACTTTTAACTACCTACTTTTTGCCAAGCATACGCGTAAGGGTGTTGTCTTTATCAATAATATGGTGCTTTAAAGCGCCCACAATATGTAAACCTAACGCGATAAGAAGCGCATTTGCTGTAATACCGTGAACGGTTTTTCCTATATCTGCTAAGCCTTGGTTAAAAGCGAGGCTTTTTTGTGGGTTTTCTGGGTTGGGGTTGTGCGGTATAAGCTCTAGCCCGAACACCTCTACGCCGTGCCCACCAAAGCCCGACATAATCAGCCCCGAAATAGGCATAAGTAACATGCTTATTATAAGAACGTAATGCACAATTTTAGCTAACACTTGCTCATAATTTGGGTGTTTAACATCGTGCTTTGGCCAACCATTTACAATGCGCCATGTTACTCTTAATAACGCAAAGGCAAGCAGCATTACGCCAAATGATTTGTGCCAACTCATTAGAAAAAACGCTTTAAAGTTTTCCATATATAGGCCTGAGCCTAATAACCCAATAATTAAAATAGCTACAATCCAATGCAGGCTTATGCTGGTTTTGCTTAACGTACTTGTTGTATCTTTTGTAAGTTTCATTGTGGTTATTCCTAACTTAAAAAGTGGCCTTTAGTTGCGTGTACAATTGAATAATCTACATTAATGCAGCTAGCTTAAACTATAGAGGGTTAAAGTAGGGTTAACGAAACTTATTTTTTAAATTTAAAAGGATAAAACCTGCAACGTGAAGTGAAAGTTGTAGGCGCGAAGCTTGCTCGTGCAAGATGATAGTTGCTTCTCTAAAAGCGAAGCGCCTCTGAGCCTCTTAGTGATTAATTGATCTTTAATACAAAAATGCACTAAGAGAAGGGAATGAGGAGAAAATGAGAAGTGAAACTTGTAGGCGCGAAGCTTGCTCGCGCAAGATGCTCGTTACTTCTCTAAAAGTGAAGCGCTGAGCCTCTTAGTGATTAATTGATCTTTAATACAAAAATGCACAAAGAGAAGGGAATGAGGAGAAAATGAGAAGTGAAAATTGTAGGCGCGAAGCTTGCTCGCGCAAGATGCTAATTACTTCTTTAAAAGCGACGCGGCTCTGAACCTCTTTGTGATTAATTGATCTTTAATACAAAAATGCACAAAGAGAAGGGAATGAGGAGAAAATGAGAAGTGAAAATTGTAGGCGCGAAGCTTGCTCGCGCAAAATGTGAGTTACTTCTCTAAAAGCGAAGCGCCTCTAAACCTCTTTGTGGTTTATTGATCTTGAATACAATAATGCACAAAGAGAAGGGATAGAGAAGTAAATGAGAAGTAAAAGTGGTAGGCGCGAAGCTTGCTCGCGCGCGATGCTCGTTACTTCTCTAAAAGCGAAGCGTCTCTTAACCTCTTTGTGAATGCATTGGTTTTATTTACGAGCTATGGCTAAGCCTCTTTGTGGTTTATTGATCTTTAATACAAAAATGCACAAAGAGAAGGGAATGAGGAGAAAATGAGAAGTGAAAGTTGTAGGCGCGAAGCTTGCTCGCGCGCGATGCGCAGCATTTAATACTCAAAGGCGCCTTCTTTTATATTATTGGCGATAGTTTGAGAGGGGTTTTCACCAAATAACTGCGTGTAATCTTTAGTAAATTGCCCTGCGTGCCAAAACCCCCAATTGGCCGCTATGATTGATATAGGTTTAGTTTGACCAACCACTTTAAGCTCGCGCCTTACATTATTTAAACGGGTTAAACGTAAAAACCTAAGCGGATTAATACCTAAAATGCTTTCGAAACTGTACTGCAGCGTGCGCCTACTAACAAAAGTAAGCTCGCAAAGTTCGGTTATGGTTATTGTTTTTTGTGGGTTGGCTGCCACGTACTCTTTTACTTTATCGACCACCGCTTTACGGTGTTTGTAGCTTGGGGCTATGTTTTGCTGCGGGTTATCGGCTTGCAATAAGTGTAGTGCTAACATACTAAGCATATCTTGCTGTGACTCTGGTTTTAGCCCAAAACCTTTACTTACCACCATACTGTTAATAATTTGCCTTGCTGTTTGCAGCGATGAGTCACTTACCGTTAAACGAGCAGATTGTGCAGATGATAGATTTTTAATAGTTACGCCTTGTAACTGCGCCATGTACTCAATGGAATGCCAATCAATAACCAAACCGTAAATATCAAATTGTTCAGGGGTAATTAGCTCAAAGTCGCTGCTGCTGGTACGGCACATAAATTGATTGCTTGCTACATCAAGGCCATTAATTTTACTTTGCTGTGACTGACTCGGTATGCCAAGCCAAATAGAGTTAGGGGCTATGTTGCATTGCTGGCGCAGCGCACGCTCGGTGTACTCTTTAAAAGCATGAATATCGTTGTAATTTACGCCTTCTATACAGCCATAAAAGCGGCCATCGCTTACTTGGTCGTACTTTTGCTGCCATTGAGTGAGGTTATGGGCTTGCTCGTCAATATCGTGCGTGTATACCTTGCTCTTTTGTGGTGCGTTGTTGCTGCCTTGCTGCGCCATATAGGTGATGCTCTTTTAAAGTAAACATATTTTTGGTTTAAGTGAATGCCAAATAAAGGCATTAACTTACTGAAATAAAATAATAAAAAACGATTTGCCAAAATTCGATAGCCACTTGGTACAAATTAAGCCTTCTTGTGACTATTCAAAATTGATTTATAGCTTATATGAGGCAAGACCTATACCAAGGTTTGTAATATTAGTTATGCGGAGTAAATCATGGGGCATATGTACAGTTATACTTTAGGAACACATACTTATCAATTCAAGAGCTTAGCGCAGTTAATGGCTAAAGCTACGCCGCAGCGCTCGGGCGATAGGTTAGCGGGAGTTATTGCACAATCGGCACAAGAGCGCGCTGTAGCGCAGATGACATTGGCCGAAGTACCGCTAAAAACATTCTTAAACGATGTACTTATTCCCTACGAGCAAGACGAAATTACACGCCTTATTATTGATGAGCACGATGCAAACGCTTTTAAGCTTATATCGCACTTAACCGTGGGAGATTTTAGAAACTGGTTATTAAGTGATTTTGCAACGCCTGCGGTACTTGCAAGTGTTAGGCAAGCGATTACCCCTGAAATAGCCGCTGCGGTAAGTAAAATAATGCGTAATCAAGATCTCATACTTGTTGCTAAAAAGTGCCACGTAAAAAGCGCGTTTAGAAACACCATAGGCTTGCCTGGACATTTATCAACCCGCTTGCAACCTAACCACCCAACCGATGACATAAATGGTATAGCTGCCTGTATGCTCGATGGCCTTTTATACGGCAATGGCGATGCGGTAATTGGCATTAATCCCGCCACCGACAACGTAGCGCAAGCCATTAAGTTAATGACACTGATGGATGATGTAATTCAAAAATACGAAATTCCGACACAAAGCTGCGTGCTTACCCATGTCACTAACACCATAGAATGCATAGAAGCAGGCGCGCCGGTTGATTTAGTTTTTCAGTCTATAGGCGGTACAGAGGCTACAAATTCAAGCTTTGGTTTTAATTTAAATACGTTAGCTGAGGCGCAAGATGCTGCGCTGAGCTTAAAGCGTGGCACGGTTGGCAATAATGTAATGTATTTTGAAACCGGGCAAGGCAGCTCGCTTTCGGCTAATGCACACCATGGGCTTGACCAACAAACCTGTGAGGCGCGTGCTTATGCTGTAGCACGCAAGTTTAACCCTTTATTAGTTAATACCGTTGTAGGCTTTATTGGCCCCGAGTATTTATTTGATGGTAAAGAAATTACCCGCGCAGGGCTTGAAGATCACTTTTGTGCCAAGCTTTTAGGCATACCTATGGGGTGCGATGTGTGTTACACCAACCACGCCGAGGCCGACCAAAACGATATGGATAACTTACTCACCTTATTAGGTGTGGCGGGATGCTCGTTTGTAATGGGGATTCCTGGTTCGGACGATATTATGCTTAATTACCAAACTACCTCATTTCATGATGCCTTATATGTGCGCCGAGTTTTAGGCTCGCGCCCAGCGCCAGAATTTGAAGCGTGGCTTAGCAAAATGAAAATTATGGAAAATACCGCCGAGACTATTTTATCAAACACCTTACCAACTGCCTTTGCTAAGCCATTAAAAGCAGTACAAGGAGGGATGTAATGAAAGCGGTTAAAAGCATAAACACGCAAAGCAGCAACGATCAAAATAATGGCAAAGTGGTTGAAAACCCATGGAGCGATTTACGTCGTTTTACCGATGCCCGTATAGGCCTTGGCCGCGCAGGCATTAGTTTACCTACATCTGAAATGTTAGCGTTTCAGTTATCGCATGCTCAGGCGCGCGATGCGGTTAACTTTCCGTTAGATATTAGCGAAATGGCAAAAACTCTTAGTGCTATTGATGCGCTTAGCGAGGTTGAAAAACCGCTAAGTGTACAAAGTGAGGCTGTTGATCGTGTTACTTATTTACAGCGCCCCGATTTAGGCCGAAAGTTAAACCAAGCAGGGCGTACAACGCTTTTAAACACTATGCAAAATAGGCAAAGCAGTACACAGGCGCAATACGATTTAGCCATTGTAGTTGTTGATGGGCTTTCGTCGTTGGCGGTACAAAAAAACGCAGCGCCATTTATAAGCGAGCTGCTTAGCCAATTACATAGCAATTCAATGCCCTATAAATTAGCGCCTATAACCCTTGTAGAGCAAGGCCGCGTAGCGATTGGTGATGACATTGGCGAGCTGTTAAACGCACAAGTTGTAATGGTATTAATTGGTGAGCGCCCAGGGCTTAGCTCCCCCGACAGCCTTGGCCTTTACTTAACGTGGGAGCCAAAAACGGGGCTAAATGATGCGTGCCGTAATTGTATTTCTAACATTCGCCCTGCTGGGCTTAGCTACTTTGAGGCCGCCCGAAGAGCCGTATATTTACTGCAAGAGGCCAAAAAGCGCGGGCTTACTGGGGTTAACTTAAAAGACAGAACACAAGACGATGTAATAGAGCATCAGGTTCAAACCACAAATTTTTTAATCGCGGAATAAAACCATAAAAAGAGGTCAACATGTCTAATAACAATAAAGAGTATCTTGCACAAAGGCAGTTAAAAAGTGGCACTGCGGGCTGGTTATTGCTTGCAGGGCTAGGGGTGTCGTATGTAATTTCGGGCGACTTTGCAGGCTGGAACTTTGGCATAGCCGAAGCCGGCTGGGGCGGATTTGCCATTGCTGCGGTGTTAATGGCAATAATGTATTTAACGCTGGTGTTATCGCTTGCTGAAATGTCGGCAGCAATTCCTGCTGCGGGTGGCGGTTACAGTTTTGCGCGTCAAGCAATGGGCCCTGCCGGGGGTTATTTAACTGGCCTTGCGGTATTAATTGAATATGCATTAGCCCCCGCCGCCATTGTTATATTTATTGGCTCGGCGGTTGAGGCGTTAACGGGTTTTAATGGCCCGTGGGTATATGCACTGTTTTATTTAACGTTTGTGGGTATTCACTTAGCGGGTGTGGGTGAAGCGCTAAAAGTAATGATGGTGATAAGTGGTTTAGCAGTATTGGCTATTATTGCCACCGCCGTGGCGTTAATTGCTAATTTTGACGCGGCTAATTTATTTGATGTTGCGGTAACTAATGCCGCAGGTGCAAATGAATTTTTACCACTTGGTTGGTATGGTGTGTGGGCTGCATTACCTTTTGCTATGTGGTTATTTTTAGCAGTAGAAGGCGTGCCGCTTGCAGCCGAAGAAGCTAAAAACCCAGCTAAAGATGTACCTAAAGGCATTATTGGCGCTATGTTATTTTTACTGTTTACCGCTTTACTTGTTGTGGTATTAGTTCCTGCTGCCGGTGGTGCAAACGCAATGGGCGCCAGTGCAGTTCCTTTAGTTGATGCGCTTAACGCCACGGGCAATACAAGCTTAGCCACTGTGGTAAATATTTTAGGCTTAGCGGGATTGGTCGCGTCGTTCTTTTCGATTATTTATGGTTATAGCCGTTTAGTGTTTGCGCTTTCGCGTGCGGGCTATTTACCGCGTTCGTTATCAATTACTACAGAGCGCAAAGTACCCGCGCGTGCGTTAATTGTACCCGCTATTTTTGGTTTTATTGCCTCACTGAGTGGTGAGGGCGATTTAATGCTAGCCATGGCGGTGGTAGGTGCAACGGTTTCGTATGCGTTAATGGCGCTGAGCCATATTATGTTACGTATTAAGCAACCTAATCTAGCTCGCCCGTATAAAACGCCAGGTGGCGTGGTTACATCGGGTATTGCGTTAGTGTTATCGCTTATTGCATTAACGGGTGTGTATGCATTTGACCCTCGTGCATTTTTATACACAGTGGTGCTATTTGTGATTGGTGCAGCTTATTACTTTGGCTATAGCGCTAAGCATTTAGTTGCTAAAAGTGCAGATGAAGAGTTTGCCATGCTTGCCGATGCTGAAGCGGACTTAGCCGCCTCAAATTAAGGGGGTTAACACTAGGGTAAAAGCGTTGCTTTTAAAACGCCAGCAAGCTGCGCTTCTACAAGGTAATTTACCTCTGTGTTAATTTTGTCGGTAGGCACGAAGCTTGCTCGCGCAAAATATTAGTTACTTCTCTAAAAGTGAAGCGCCTCTAAACCTCTTTGTGATTTATTGATCTTTAATACAAAAATGCACAAAGAGAAGAGAGAGGAGTAAACGAGCAGCCAAAGTAAATTAGTATAAGTTATCTGTATATCACCACCGAGTACACCGAGGCGCTTCGCGCTACACAGAGAAAACACCCGTAACGTTTAGTCACTTCTCTAGGTGTTCTCCTTCGCTTCTCGGTGGTGAAACACTCACTTTATACCTCGGTTAAAGCGTTATTTTTAAACGCCAGTAAGCTGCGCGATTACAGCCCATTTAACTTATGCGGGTTACTTTTACTTTTATTTTCCCTGCATTGGCGCCGTAAAATCGGCTTAAGTCATTGGCGAAGGGGCTAAATTCACCGGATTTAGTAATAGTTACTGTAGCGCCATTGGCTATTTCAAATAAATATTCGTCGTTATTGTTAATTGCGCCAACCAAAGAGAACCACTGCGCTCGTGGAAGTCGTCTAAATGGTTCAAGCAATGCCATGGGGATTTCTTTAACCCCTAATTGCACATTATCGCGGTGCCAGCCGCTTGCAGTGCATTTTATGCCGTCGTCATACCAAAATTGATTAGGGTAGGGTTTAAACTTATAAGTTGCGCCTTCAACTAACATAAGCCCTGTATTGTTATGTGCCTCGCTGGCAAACACTATTACATCTTGGCTTTGCGAAACTTGTAATACGCTCATGTTTTGGTTTTCAAGGGCAATGTGTTGGCTTAAACCAGTAAAGCTTAATGTGCTGTTATCGTTATACCTAATTTTGTAATGCAGGTTTTTAAGCGATTCTGGGCGATAGCTAGTTAGTTTATTAATTCGTGTAGCTACGCTTTGATGTATATGTGGTTCTAGGTTGCTGGCTTCGTTATCAATAAGTACATAGCACTCCCTATCCACCAATTTAAAAAAGGGATTAAACCAAAAGTAATTTTGCTGATGACTTAAAGCCAGAGGATCGGGCGTTACGGTTACATCGTCTTGGTCAACTAATTTACTGCCAGGCAATAAGGTTTCGTAGTCAATATCGTGGCTGGTTAATAAGCTAATATTAAGTGGTTGCTCAATTAACCATTCAAGCGCATAGCGCAGGCAAATATCAGCTAGGCCATCGCGGTAATAACCGCCGCCAATATCTGAATGCGCCCCTGCAAACCAAAGCTCGGTAATATTATTTTGATGGTTCATTAGGGTGGGTTCAAACGCACGGCGTTTTTCATCAAGTGCTACGCAGTGTAGTGCCTGCGAAATATTATTAGCAATGGTGTGGTTTTCAAATATTACATGCTCGGCACCGCGCGTTGCTTTACTGACTTTTGATAAACCTATTGAGGCCACGGTATCAAATACACAGACGTAAACATTATCGCTAATTAAAGGCTCTAGGATTTTTGCAAAACGCCGAGCGAGTGCGCCGCCTCGGCTAAAACCGGTAAATAAAAGGGTGTCGCCTAGTTGGTAATACGCTTTAAAATCACTCATGGCTTGATTTAAAATACTGGCAACATCGTCACCACGTGGCGCTAAAGTTTGGTTTAAAATACGTTTTAAGCGGCTACCTTTAGTGCCAATACCTTGATAATAAAAACTAAGCTGGTTTGTAAATGGAGTGGTGGGGGAGTCATCGAGTTTGCCGCCTAATAATAAATGCAGCTTAAGAATATTAGAAATACTACTGTCTTCTTTAAAATGGTCTGAGCTAAATTGCTCTGCATCGCGAGGCTCGCCCCCAGTACCATCAAAATTAAAAATTAGCGTTTTACCCGTCATAGCCCTAATCCTTTAATTGTTTTAAATACTCTACACAGGGAATGTTAAATATTAAAGACATTAATTTTTCAAATAGCACGCTAAGTGGCGTTAGCGTGCTTAGCGGGTTATTTAGTGATTATCAAACATATAATGATTTAGCTCTGTGCCCTGGGCAGGCTTAAGCGCTGGGTTTAGCTGAATTAACTGCTGATAAATCGCAGGGTAAAACATTTTTAATCGTGCTACGCGGGCTAAGTGGTTTGGCTCAAATTTTTCCACAAGCTGCAAAGCTAAAGGAATCATTGGGGTTAACTCACCTTTTGTATAACTTTGCTCTAGTGCTAAGTCGAGTATATCTACGCCAAGCTTACTTGGATCAGCCGGTATTTTATTATCAATTAAAAACTGTACTGCCTCAACAGAAGACGATGCAGCTTGTGTATAAACGTCGCGCCCATGTATATCGGTAATCGAAAAATCAAAACCCGCCTGTGCGAGTGCTTGCCAATGATTTAGCGAAAAGCGGCTTAATCGTGTTAACTCACGCGGTGGCTTAGGGTTTATGCGGTTTTGCCAAGTAGTGATTAAATCATCAGGGTTTAAGAGTAATAAAGAAAAAAGCGTATCGGTTTCGGCTTGAGTTAATACCGTACTGAGGCTGTATTCATAAGCTTTTTGATATTCTTTCTTAGATAAATATTCGTTAAATGTGCTTTGGCTTCTATCGTTTGAAAGCTGGTTACTCAGACTACTCCACCAATAATTGACTAAAACAGGGTCTATATCGTGCAAAACACGTACAAAGTTAGATCCGTGCTTATTTTTAACCTGTTGAACTTTGTCATAAGCTTGCATTACTGTGTGCAGCTGCTCTGTATCTTTTAACTGTTGTTGTAACAGCTCACAGTTTTGCCTTTTATTGTTTAGCTGCGCTTTTTGCTGCTTTAAATCTACTAAAAAAAGGGCAACATCAGAATTATCAGGCTCAGTTATTTGGGGTAACGCGTTATTGTTAATTTTACTAATAGGGCTAAAGTAAGCGTATTGCGCTGGGTTGTCCTGCTTATTAATATAGGCCCCTTGCTGGTAAATAAAGTCATTTACAAAAAATACCCCTTTGCTATTTAGGTCTTCATTCGCATTGCCGCTATGTGCTTTGTAACCACGCTTTTTAAGATAATCTAAAAGCTGGGTGTGCTTAGTATCTAATGGGGCTAGGGTTAAGTTACCGCTTTTAGGCAGGTTTACAATAGCCACATCTAAACCTGTAAATAGGCCTGGCTCGTTGGTTGGCGTAATCCCTTTTGTTTGCAGTGCTTTTACAAGAGGTAAATTAAATTTACTGACCGCAATATCGGCTAAGTTATATAAAACAGTGTTTTTTTCGTATAACGGCATGGCATCTAGCACGGGAACTTGCTGTAAAAGCGCAATAATATACTCATTAGGAATATCGTTTTTTATAGCGGTAGCCACTTCATTCACTGTAAATTGGTTAGATGAAATAGCCTGCTCAAACTCTTTTGGCGTAAATTTATTTGCATTAAGCACAAACAATGTAGCCGGAGAAATAACCTCACTGCCTTCAAGTTTAAGAAACGTTTTAGAGTAAGTGGTAAATGTATCGGTGTTGCTTAATAAAGCGTAAAGCGTTTCTTTTTGTACATTTTCATCAAGGGGTACACTCAGAGTAAGTCCTGGAGGGTTATGCTTATTATCTCCAAGCTGTTGAATCATTTCTTTTACTTTATCATTGGTGAAGCCCTTAATAGCCTCAATACCTTGCCAATTAGCTAACTCGTTTAAAGAGCTAGTAATGTTAAGTTGCTGCTTTTGCTCTGCAATAATGGCATCTTTTAAAAGGGCAATGTATGTACGCTGATTGATTTTTGATAAATCTGTATACTTTAAAAGCGTGGATACCGATGTCCCTTTTTTAAGCTCACTTACAAAAAATGAAACAAGCGATTGATTCAATATTTGTACTTTATTGCTTTGTTGTTGTGACTGATCTCTACACAGGCTAATCTGTTTTTTTAGTTTATTAACTACCTGTAGCTGTGAGTCCTCATTTGGCTGCTTTTTATTAACTACGCTTGTCTCAAAGGTGGTTGGTTTCACTTGTTCTGCTTGCTCTACAGCTACAGAGTGCGGTTGAGTTTGAAAAAAATAAACAGCTAAAGCAGTGATTATTACAATCCCAAAAAGTACTTTTTTCATTAGCGTCAATCCCTTGAATTACAATTACATCTAACTGCATGGTACTATTTTAGATACGCATAAAGCAAAAAAGCTTTAAAAGATAATTTACATTACCTATTAAAGCTTTTTGACTATTTAGCTGTTGTTTATGTTCTAGTGCAGTTTCATTTTAGGGCGTACTACGCGCAGTACTTTTTCGCTTATCCATAATGCAAAGGTTTTTGCGCTGCCGTGTATGGCGCGCTGGTGCATGCGATACAGTGATATATACATAAAGCGAGCAATTTTACCTTCTATAAAAAAGGTATTGCTGGTTAGGTTACCCATTAAATTACCTACCGTACTGTAGCGCGATAAATTAACGAGTGAGCCATGGTCGCTATATTTAAAGCCGCACAATGGCTGTTGTTTTAACGTGGCAATGAGGTTTTTTTCTACACATAGCGCCATTTGATGCGCCGATTGCGCACGTGGTGGAACGAGCTTTCCGTCTTCTTGGGTAAAGGCGCAGCAATCACCAATAACAAAAATGCTTTCATCTACGGTGCTTTGTAAAAACTCGTTTACTTGAATTTGGTTACTGCGGGTAAGCTCAAAAACACCTAAATCTTTAATAAAGTCTGGCGCTTTTACACCTGCTGCCCATACCATTATATCGGCGTCTATGTGTTCTTCGTCTTTTGTTATAAACCCTTGCTCGGTGGCTTCTTTTACCAGTGTTTGCTCTCGTACGTTTACGCCGAGTTTTAATAACTCGCGTTTTGCGCTATCGGCTATGCGCTCGGGTAGGGCGGGCAAAATACGGGGCCCCGCTTCTATTAAATGAATATGTAAACGCTTAGACGACATATTTGTAAGGCCGTAAAGCTTTAATAATTCAGATACATGGTAAAGCTCTGCCGAGAGCTCAACGCCGGTTGCGCCGCCGCCCACAATGGCAATATTTAATGATTGCTGTTGGTTATCGTCTTGGTGAAGGCGAGTAAAGCTGTCGAGTAGAGAATGCTGAAAACGCTCAGCTTGCTGATTTGAGTCTAAAAAGTAGCAATGATCTTTTATGCCAGGGGTATTAAAGTCGTTGCTTACGCTGCCAATGGCAATAACAAGGTGGTCGTAGCGTACGCTGCGCTGTGGCAAAATAGTGTGGCCTAGCTCATCAAGGTGCGGTGCAAGGGTAATGGTTTTATTGCTTTGGTCTATATCGCAAAATGTACCAAGCTGAAAATTATAATGATGCTTTGCAGCGTGGGCTGAATACACAACGCCATCTAAATCGGGGTCAATAGAGCCTGTCGCTACTTCGTGTAGTAACGGCTTCCATATGTGGGTGCGGTTTTTATCGATTAAAAGAATTTCGGCTTGTTTTTTCTTCCCTAATTTATGCCCTAATTGTGTTGCTAGCTCTAGTCCGCCTGCGCCACCGCCAATAACGACGATTTTAGGTTTAGTTATATTCATAGCAATGCCCTTAAAAAATAATATACCCAAATAATCTGCCTATAACGCTTATAAAAAATCACTTGGGTATACAAAATTAGCTTGGCTGTTAGCACCATTGAGCATCTGCTGCGTATTTTGCGCCTAAATAAAACATATGTCAGCAATTGATAAGCTTATTTGTTGTATACTAAGGTCTAAATTGCCTCAATATGAAAAATTTAGCGCTTTACAGGGGCCTAATATAAAGGCGTTACTTTACATAAAAGGCAGCTTGCTTTTAATAGGGTATAACGCTGAAACTAAATGCTTTTAATTATTTTAATCTATTGATTTAAAGTAGGTTTTAGTGCTTTGTTGATTATTGCAATAAAGCCGCTAATACTTGCAATCTATGCTTTATCTAAATTGCTTTTAATGCCAACAGACACTCTTATATTGAGATGCTTTGGGGTATATGCAAATATTTCATTTACGTTGCACTTTTGCTGTTAAAGCCTATTCCCTAGCCAAAAAGGATATTTATGACCACGCCATTAATTAAATCACTTGAGCAGCATTTTGGTTTTAGCCAATTTAGAGCAGGGCAACAGCAAACCATTGAGCAGCTTTTAAATGGTCAGTCGTCATTGGCTATATTTCCTACGGGCTCGGGTAAGTCGTTGTGTTATCAGCTAACGGCTATGCATTTACCAAACTTAACCTTGGTGGTGTCGCCTTTACTTGCATTGATGAAAGATCAAATTAGCTTTTTAAATAGCAAAGGTATTTACGCGGCAAGCCTTGATTCTAGCCAAGACCAAATGCAAAGCAGCACGGTAATGAACGATGTGCGAAATGGTAAAATTAAAGTATTAATGGTGTCGGTTGAGCGTTTTAAAAACGAGCGTTTTAGAGAGTTTATAAGCCAAGTTGCGCTGTCTATGCTGGTGGTAGACGAAGCGCACTGTATATCTGAATGGGGCCATAACTTTAGACCCGACTACCTTAAATTACCGCGATACCGCGAAGAGCTAAATATTCCACTGGTACTATTACTTACCGCCACAGCCACTAAAAAAGTAAAACGCGACATGAGCGAGCGTTTTAATATTGCCCCAGAGTGTATTGTACAAACCGGCTTTTACCGCGCTAACCTCGATTTAAGTGTGCTAAGTGTAAAAACGGCTGATAAAAACACTGAGCTTACAAACATAGTGCGTGCGCAAAATGGCCCAGGTATTGTGTATGTAACGCTTCAGCAAAGTGCTGAGCAAGTGGCTAATACGCTAAGTGCGCAAGGTATTCAGGCGGTTGCGTATCATGCAGGGCTTGAAGATACACTACGCTGGCAAATTCAAGATGATTTTATGGCGGGTAAAATTAACGTTGTTGTGGCAACAATAGCCTTTGGTATGGGCGTTGATAAATCAGATATACGCTTTGTTATTCATTACGATTTACCAAAATCGATTGAAAACTACAGCCAAGAAATTGGACGCGCAGGGCGCGATGGCAACCCATCAAACTGCTACACCTTGGCTAATTTAGATGGCCTAAACACAGTAGAAAACTTTGTGTATGGCGACACCCCTGAGCTGAGCGGCATTGAATACGTAATTAACGATATTAAAGCCCAGCCGCAGCAATGGGAAATGCAAGAATACAGCTTATCGAGCGAAAGTAACATTCGCCAATTAGCGCTTAAAACCTTGCTGGTACAACTAGAAATGCAAGGTGCAATAACGCCGCAGTACGCCTATTACGCCGATTTTAAATACAAGTTTTTGGTTGATAAAAACGAGCTACTTAGCCAGTTTGACGAGCAGCGCCAAGCCTTTTTAACGCAAATATTTAGCCACACCGATTTTAAAAAAATATGGGGCACGCTTAATTTCGACACACTTACCCAAGCCGCCCAAGTTGACCGTAAACGCGTAGTGGCAGCGCTTGACTACTTAGCCGAAAAAAACCTAATAACCCTTGAAACCAAACGTATTACCCAAGTTTACAAAGTGCATAGTGAGGTTATAAATAACCCTGAACTTGCAAAACAATTACACAGTTATTTTATCGAAAAAGAACAAGCTGAGATTAAACGTATAGCTGCATTGGTACGCTTTTTTGAGCTACAAAGTTGCTTAAGCTATAACTTGGCGCGCTATTTTGACGACCAAAATGCGCCAGTGCAATGCGGGCATTGCAGTGTATGCCGTGGTAATGCTGTAAAACTTGAGTATTCAATAGAGCCTGCTCACATTGCCGATGACGTTGTTTATCAAAAAGTGGATGAGTTTTTAGCGCACATGGCAACAAAAGGTATTCACAGTGTAGGTATTGAAACTCAGTGCCGCTTTTTAGCGGGCATGAGCGTGCCATTATTTGCACGTAATAAAGTGCGCCAACTGAGTGGTTTTGCGCTTTGTGAGCAGATGCGTTACAGCGATATAAAAGCAAAACTACTAGCGCGTTAAATTAGTTACTGTATCCTAGTGGCTTATTCAAAAAAGTAAGTCACTATGCCTAATACTGTTATTCCAAGTAAAACTATTTCCTCTACACCTGAGCCCGTAACCTGCGCTAATTGCCAGGCATGTTGCTGTCAATTAGAAGTGCGCATAGTGACCGACACGGGCGTGCCTTTTCAGTACATTGATTACGACAAATGGGGCAGCGAAGTAATGAAACGCGCAGACGACGGCTGGTGCCAAGCACTCGACCGCAATACCCTAATGTGTACCATTTACGAAAACCGGCCACTTACGTGCCGCGAGTTTGAAATGGCCTCAAACGAGTGTATTACAGAGCGCGAAATAGCGGGTATTTAAAAATACGGACTAACTAATAAACCCGCGTTTGTGTTTTTAACCAATAGAGAGTTGTGCGCTTGGGTATCTTAGTTTTTTACTTCGTGGACTTGCTAAAAAGTAGGCGAGAGTGAGCGGGCCTATTCTGCCCATAAACATTAAAAACATAATGATAAACTCCCCCAGCGGTGATAACGATGACGTTAAACCGCGTGAAAGTCCTACCGTACCCAGTGCCGATACCGCTTCAAAAGCAATATCTAAAAAAGGTGCATCTTCAACGACCAGTAATGTAAAAATAGCCAACCAAGTGACTCCCGCTGAAATAACGGTTAAGGCCAATGCTTTATACACTGAATCTTTGTCTATTTCTCGGCGTAACACGGTGACGCCCTTGTCACGCCTTAAGTAGCTATAGGTTGCTAATATTAAAACGATAAACGTAACGACCTTTATGCCACTTGCAGTACTCAAAGAGCCGCCACCGATAAACATAAGCATTATAGTTAAAGCGGTACTTGCATTTTTTAACTCTTCAATAGCAATGGTATTAAACCCCGCAGTACGAGGGGTAACGGCTTGAAACCAAGCTGCTAGCCATTTACCTATTTCAGATAACGGCTGCAGTGTTTTTGGATTATCGTATTCAATTACGTAAATAAGCAACAATGCAATAACGTTAATAATAACAGTGCTGATCAGCATTAATTTACTGTAGGGACTGAGCTTAGCCCAACGCTTTGATTTATATAAATCGGTTAATACGGTAAAGCCTAGGCCGCCAATAATAAACAAATAGGTAATTGTTAAATTTACAATGGGGTCTTCTACATATTGCATTAAGCTATTGGGGCTCAATGCAAACCCTGCGTTGTTAAAAGCGCTAATAGTATAAAAAAGTGCATGGAAAAAGCTTTTTTGTAAACCCATTTCAGGTAGCCAATACAGCGTTAAAATAATAATGCCTAAAGATTCAACGACTAGCGCAAACAGCAAAACAGACTTAGCGGTATTTACCAAAGTCGATGTATCTGTTTGATTAAAGGCTGCTTTGGTCACTGTTTTTTGAATAAAGCCAACTTTATTACCCAGCGCCATTAAAGTTACAACCGCAAAGGTCATTAAACCCAGACCACCTAGTTGAATTAATAGCGCAATAACGCCTTGTCCAAAAGGAGTAAATACTGAACCTGTATCAACTACAACTAATCCGGTTACAGTCACCGCGGAGGTAGCTGTAAACGCACTTTGTATCCATGAAATAGGCTCATAGGTTGCAAAAGGTAGTTTTAACGCCAAGGCCCCTAGCGTTATTAATATTAAAAAACTACAGCAGAGAACAAGCGGTGGAGCCGCATTGAGTTTTTTATGCCCATTGGCTTTTCGATCTATAGGTGTTTTGAGAGGGTGCCATAAAACCATAATTATAAAAGCCTTGGTGCAAGATAGTTTAGTTCGACTCGGCTACCTGATAACAGTAAAATGTCGTAAGTAAGTAACTCAAAGTCGTCATCAAGTTCGACAAACGTTTGCTTTGCGCGCTTGACCAATAATGGGTTTACAGTGCCTTTTATTTCTTTAAGTAAATGCCCTAGTTTTGTTTTATGTAAGTGCGCTTTTATACTTACTTCAACAACGTATAAGCCATTGCCTAAGGAAATATAGTCGTTTACTACAGGGTAATTAAGCGCTTGTGCAACGCGCACGCCCATTTCTTCTTCAGGATGAATGATGCGTGTTACACCCAGCTTAGAAATAATTGTGTGATGTGCTTTAGTGCTCGCTTTTACCCATATTTGCTTAACAGCTAGGTTTTTTAATGCAAGGGTGCACAGAATGCTCGATTGCATGTCTTCCCCAATTGCCACTAAAACTGCCTGACTACTCGCTAAATCAAGCTCTTTAAGTGCGGCTTCATCAGTGGAGTCGCAAACAACAGTTTCAGATAAATGCTCAACATATTTTTCAGCGAGTTTAGGGTTACTATCAACCCCAGTGACTGTATGCCCTAAATGAATTAACTCAAGGCTTGCTGCAATGCCAAATCGACCTAATCCGATCACTGTAAAATGTGCCATGTTGATACCTAAATTAAAGTTAAAAGAGAGAAGTGGTAAAGTTCATTTGGTCAATAAACAGTTAATACATAGGCTGTAAGCATCACTGTTTTTATCCAACCCAACACACCTATTACTCCTTCTGCTGAAGTTAGAATATGAGTTATTAAAGTAACAATGAAGGTAGGCGTTAAAAGCTTTATAAAGATTTAACGAATCAGATAAAAAACTTTATAAAAACTTTATAGAGGCAATATCGAAAAGGCAGTAATCTAGGTGCTCAAATGTTAGAGGAATAATTAATGAATCAGGCAGAGGCTAAACCACGTTGGTATAACGCATTGTTTTTGGCAATAATAATGCCATTAATTGTTGTTATTGCCATTTACCCTGTGCGTAATTGGTTTACTACCACCGATATCGTGATGCTTCAGTTATTATGGGTGACTTGGGTTGCTGTGCGCAGTAATCGTCGTCTTGCCATACTGACCACCTTAGTGAGTGTAGCGTGTACAGATTGGTTTTTTGTTGCTCCAAATTTTACTTTTCATATTGAAAACATAGAATATTTAGTAACCTTTATGGTTATGCTCATTGTTGGTTTTGTGATCAGCCAATTGGCAGGGGAGCTCAGTACTAAAGTTAGGGATGTGCAATTACATGCAAGTAATAGTCGCACCTTGTACGAACTGGCCAAAGAATTAAACAGCCTAGATACGCTGGATGAACAAAAAAAGTACTTTGTGCAGCGCATCAGTAAGCATTTGAACGCATCTTGTACATTTATACCTGCAACATCGCAGGGCAATAGTGAGTTTATATTGCTTAGTGAAGTTAACCCTAGCTGGGGCGGGTTTAATTTTACTAAACGGTTAACGCAAGGGCAAAAATCCTTTGCTGACACCGCTATTTCGCTTCTTTATCAGGTACATGAAAAAACGTTATTACGCCAACAGTCGGCTGCTATTTCGGTGCAAGCGGAATTAGAGCGCGCTAAAAATGCACTTTTACGCAGTTTGTCTCACGATTTACGCACACCACTGGCGACTATTATGGGCGCATCGAGCATGCTTGCAGATGATGAGATTACACTCAGTGACATCGTGATAAAAGAGCAAGCGAGTAATATTTATGAGCAAAGTAAAATACTAAATGAGCACTTTGATAAAGTAATGGAGTTAAGCCGAGTTAATAAAATGGGTGAAAACCTAAGTTGGCAAACAATAAACTTACAAGCACTACTTAGTGAAGCTAAAGCTAGAAGGCAGCAGCAACTCACTGATTTTGTCATAAATACCAATATAGACGCTCAGACAACATGCGAAGGGGATGTGACTTTGTTAGAAATTGCGCTGGCTAATATGCTCGAAAATGCATGGCGTTATGGTGATAAAAAGGTGAGCGTTGAATTTATTCGAAGTAGCAATCAGCAAAAGATATGTTATCAGCTAATTCTCACTAATAACGTGATCACTAAAGCGCAAACAAGTAGCAATGAAGGCGTTGGGTTAGGCAGCATTATTTGTGATGTGGTTGCTAAATTTCATCAGGGCACATTTACATTAACAATTAATAACGAAACAAATATGGCGTACGCAAAGTTAATCTGGGAAAAAAGTAATGACTAAAATCTTGATATTAGAAGATTCTCCCCCCCTTCAAAGCTTTTTAAAAACTTTGTTGCAAGCCAGTGGCTACGAGCTAAGTATTTGTGATAAAGGGTTAGATGGCTTTGCACGTTTAAGTGAGCAAAGTTACGATCTTGTATTGTTAGACTTGGGCCTTTTAGACATGGATGGTCAAGACTGGTTAATTGAGTTTAGACAATGGAGTGCCTTACCTGTTTTAGTACTCTCAGCTCGAGATGGCGAAGTTGAAAAAGTCACAGCGCTTGATAATGGGGCAAATGACTATATTACTAAACCGTTTAGCGCGAATGAGTTGCTAGCCCGAATTCGGGTTTTATTACGCACCCAAAGCCAACCGAGTGTGGCATTTACCTGCGGGAATATAAAAATAGATCCGCAAAAACACAGTGTTACTGCTTCTGGAGGTGAGGTAAAACTCACTAAAAAAGAGTACGCAATACTCTTATTGCTGTTTCAAAATAAAAATAAAGTACTCACCCATAATGCAATCTTAAGCCATATCTGGGGGGCGCAGTATGTAGAGCGTCCTGAATACGTAAGAGTCCATGTGGCACAACTCAGACAAAAACTAGAGGCTAACCCTGCGAGTCCAAAATATATTTTAACTGAACCGGCCGTGGGTTATCGATTGGTTGACTAAAAATGAGAACTTTAGAGTTTTACTCTACAGCACAATGATCCAGATAAATTATTTTTAATTGAATTTTAATACGCTTGAGCAAATTAGTGTAAATAAAACAGAGCAGCAAAAATGTTTGCTATGACTGTGTTTCCACAGTCATAGGCGTATAAAATTAGTCGTATTTAGCTTCTAGCTCATTAGCTGTATGAAACTTCTCGTGGCTTTGTAATTGCTCATCGTATTTTACAAGGTGTTTAAAGTGGGCGAGCTGGCCTGAGTTTTTAACTATTTCTACAATAAACGACATCATAATATCGGCACCGGTTAACGTGTCGCCGACTAAATAACGTTTACCTTGGAGTCGGTCGTTAAAGTAGCTAATTACTTTTACGGTTTCTGCATCGGCGTAATTTTCTAAAAACTCTGTTTTAGCGCCATCTTTTAAAACAAACATTTTAAGCAGTAGCGGTAAAATAGCTGAGCTTTCGGCAAAGTGTAGCCATTGTTGATATTCAACATATTCGGCAGTGCCAGCTTTTGGTGCAAATTTACCGTTACCGTATTTAGTAATTAAATAATCGGTGATCGCGCCAGATTCGGTAACAATTAAGCCATCGTCTTCAATCACTGGTGACTTACCTAATTGGTGTACTTTTTTAAGTTCGTCAGGCGCTAAAAAGGTCTCTGTGTTGCGCTGGTAGGCAACAATTTCGTAATCAACATCCAGCTCTTCTAAAAGCCAAATAATACGTTTTGAGCGCGATTTGTTTAAATGGTGTAGTTTAATCATGTCAGTCCTTGTTGGCGTTACTGCATGTGCAGTAACGCTTTGTAAAATTTAAAGTGGCTCGTTAATTTTAACAACGGTTTTACCAAAGTTTTTACCATTTAGCATATCGTTAAATGCGCTAATGGTGTTTTCAATACCTTCTACCATGTGTTCGCGGTATTGTACTTTGCCATCTTGTAGCCATTTTTGCATGTCTTGTGCAAATTCGTCGTAACGGTCGCCGTAATCGTCAAAAATTATAAAGCCTTGCATTTTAATACGTTTAGTAAGCAATTGCCCCATTAGCATACCCATACGATCAGGCCCATCTGGAAGGCTGGTAGAATTATATTGCGACACTAAACCACACAGTGGCACACGGGCTGCGGTATTAAGTAGAGGTAATACGGCATCAAACACTTTACCGCCCACATTTTCGTAATAAACATCTATGCCGTTATCACAGGCTTTTTCTAGCTGCTCTGCAAAGTCATCAGCTTTGTGATCAATACAGGCATCAAAGCCCAGATTTTCAACGGCATGTGTACATTTTTCGCTGCCACCAGCAACGCCTACCACTTTACAGCCTTTAATTTTAGCTATTTGGCCAACGGTTGCGCCAACCGGCCCTGTTGCTGCAGCTACAACAACGGTTTCGCCTTCTTTAGGTGCACCAATATCAAGTAAGCCCATGTAGGCTGTAAAGCCTGGCATACCCATAATACCGAGTGCGTACGATGGGTTTTCTGGCTCTTTACCTAATTGCATAAGACCTTCGCCGTTAGTAATGGCGTAATCTTGCCAACCGGTGTAAGCAAGTACCCATTCGCCTTCGCTGTATTTATCGTTTTTAGACTCTTCTACTTGGCATACGGTAGCGCCTACCATTACATCGCCCACATTAACCGGATCGGCATACGACTTTGCATCGCTCATGCGGCCACGCATGTATGGGTCAAGTGATAGGTAAATAGTGCGCAGCAGCACCTCGCCATCTTTAAGCGCTGGTAAATCTACTGTTTTAAGTTCAAAGTTTTCATCGGTAGGGGCACCGTGCGGGCGTGATGATAAAGTAAGTTGACGACTAGTTGCAGACATAAAAATCTCCTCTTAAGAGTGAATTTACTTAGCGAATGTTTACGCGTTTAAAACCAGGTTGAGCCTAAACAATAATGCGCGCTAAGTTATACGAAAATAAAAATTTGTACCTTAATACACGAGCTTTGGGCGCGAGGCTGGTAATTCAAGCTTTGCAGAGTATTTATTCTAAACGGTTTATTTTAGCTTGCTAAAAATATGGCTATCGTAAAATACACCATTTTTATAAATGGCCTGTTTGAGCACAGCCTCGGCCTTAAAACCGCATTTAGTGAGTGCCTTTACAGAGCCTGTATTGCCAGCAAATACAGCGCCAAAAATACGGTTTAGGTTTGAGCTTTTAAATGCGTCATCGCAAATATGCGAAATAGCATGAGTCATTACTCCTTGCCCCCAAAAGTCACTATTAAGCCAATAGCCTATTTCGCCACTGCGGCTATATTCAAATTCTCCGGGGGTGATACCAATACACCCCGCAAATTGCTCATCTACAACAATGGCCTTAACTATTCCACTTTTAGAGCCTTGGTTTATCCACCAGTCGGCGTCGGCTTGAGTATACGGAAATGGAATTTTAGACGATAAAAAGCGCGTAACCTGTTCATCGTTTAAGGTATTAATAATATGTGGCGCGTCCTTTGGTTTAAAGTCTCTTAGGGTGATCATTGTTTTAATTAAGTGTCTGTTGCATACGGGTCAACTTAGCAAGCAATTAGAGATTGCACAATCACAAAGATTAACCGTTTACGCCTATAACTTTGTTTTAAAGTACTCTAATATAAGCAAAATATGATACCTGTTTAAGATACTTTTATGCACCCACACATAGCCGCCCTTTATAATAGTGCCCAAAAACCAAGCCGTTTAATTATAGGTTTAATGAGTGGTACCTCCTTAGATGGGCTCGATGTAGCACTGTGTAAGGTAACGGGCGCAGGTATAAATACGCAAATTGAAGTGCTGAACTTTACCACCGTTGACTATAACAACGAGTATAAAAGTAAAATAAAGCAGGTATTTGCCAAACGAGAGTGTGATTTAGAACTAGTAACCTTATTACACCCGTGGGTTGGTAAACTCCATGGCGATATGGTTAATCAGTGCTTACATACTTGGCAGGTGAATCCAGCAAGTATTGATGTAATAGCCAGTCATGGGCAAACAATTTACCACTGCCCACAGTCGCAGCATAATCATAAAAGCTTTACTAATGGTACATTACAAATTGGCGACAGCGACCAAATAGCCGTTACTACCGGTATTACAACGATTGGCGACTTTAGGCAAAAACACATAGCCGCAGGGGGCGAAGGTGCACCGCTTGCGGTATATGGCGATTACTTATTTTTTGCAAACCCCAATGAGAACCGCATTTTATTAAACATGGGTGGTATTGCTAATTTAACGTTTTTACCTAAAAGCGGTGATGCAAATAGCGTATTTAGTAGCGACATAGGCCCAGGTAACACCATTATGGATGCGTACGTACAGCAGCATTTTAAAGGCATGCACTTTGATGATGGCGCAAAAATAGCAAAAGCGGGCAAGGTAAATACAGCCTTATTAAATGCAATGTGTAGCAACACTTTTTTTGAGCTTGCGCTGCCTAAAACAACGGGGCCTGAGGTATTCAATTTAGGCTATTTATATGCTGCTCAACAGCAAACAAATACACAGCACTTAAGCCATGAAGATGTAATGGCAACTTTAAATATGTTTAGCGCGAGGGTAATTGCAAATGCGTTAAACGAATGCGCGCAAAGTGCTAAAGAGTGTGTGGTGTACGCAAGTGGTGGCGGTATTCATAACCCATTATTAATGGCGCACCTTAATACGCTGTGCCCGACTATTAAAGCGTTTAAAAATACCGACGATTTAGGCATAAACCCCGATGCCAAAGAAGCCGTACTATTTGCCATTTTAGCCAACGAATGCCTAGCAGGTGAGCAGCACCTAAATAATACTGCGCAGGGTATTGCAGGGGTCACTATGGGTAAAGTGAGTTTTGCTGATTAAGTTTCTATAAATTTGTATACCAACACATTAAAAAAACGAAAATAAACTTGAGCTCATATTACGAAAGTATTTTTTAACGCCGTGTGGCTTAGTTTGGCTTTTAAGGGCTTGCTGATTTTTATAACCAGCCTCAAACGCATTTACTTGCATATCAAACTGTAAACTATTTTTTAAAGTGGCATTTAAGCCATGCAGCATCAATTGCATTACTAAGCAGTGGCTTTGGGTAATTTTACTTAATGTTAAATACACATAACCACGCTCTAAGTCGGCGTTAGTGAGTACTTTTTCAGTAAAGTATTGCGCATCACGGGCACTGGGATACGTTGCGCTCAGCGAAATAATATCGTTTTCGTGGGCGTCGTCAGGCAATACGCATTGCAGCGTTATTTCATGCATAGCACTGGCTTGCAAGGTTAACTGCTCGTATTCCATTGTGTGGCCCATAGCCGCAGAGAGAGGGTCTTCAAACGATTGTAACGCAAATGTGAGTTGCGTCATTGGTGTGCTCATTTACTTCAACTTCTAGATTATAAAAAATACAGTTCGAGTTTAAATTATCACCTATTTTGATTGCAGTTTTATGACAAATTGCACTTAATCGGATAATCGCTGTATTTTGATCAAAAAAGATCGCTATATGTTCTTTCTCATTCGGCTTTGGAATGGTTTGTCACACATCTGGAATAAAGAGCCTTACGTGGCAAGGCTTGTAGTAATGGTGTTGTGCTCCTTATTTGGGTTTTCCTCATAGGCTTCTCTTCATAGGGAATAGAATTTGGTTTTTTAGGCTTTACCTAATCAAAGCATTAAATAGAGATTCCAAATTAAAATTTCATACTTATCTTTTTTGATTTAATACGGTATGCATTGCGGTTGAATGTTGTAGCCCGTATTAAAAGAGTGCCCGCACAAGCCAAGCTATCTTATGCTAAAAATGTAGTAAGGCCTTTATGAGCGATAACAGGTCATTGAGATTGGCTAAATATCGTCGTTAATTGATTGGTTAAACTGCACTTTGCGCATATATTCATGAAAATGAGCGCTGCGCGCAAATTGGATTATTTAAGTTTACCTAAAAACTTTAGAAAACTTAGTGATAGTAATACCTTAGGTAATTTGTTAAAACTATATAAAGTAGATAAGTGAGCGTTAAGTCGGCAGAAATATGCGCGATGAGCGCACTAATAAAATTGTTGAACTAAGCCGCTACGCGGAGATCCTATTCTTATCATTTGAGCCACACTTACCTTGGGGTTATCCCATAACTTGGAGGTAAGTCATGAATACACTCATTGAACAAGTCAAAACTGAAAT